>NZ_JBIWPP010000077.1:0-11517 GCF_044768335.1 Streptomyces sp. NPDC101151
AAACCCCGCACAGGTACAGAGCCGCGTCGACGCCTACCAGCGCATCACCCAGATCCTCGGGGTCTCCCCGGGCGCCGACCTGTACTGCTGACGCCAGCCGCCCCACAAGGAGCCGCAATGCGCACATCGACGTCTCTGACCAAGGTCCTCCTCGGCGCACTCGGTGCGATGACGCTCGTCGTGGCCGTCCCGGCGAGCGCCCACGCGAACGTCCTGCAGCTGCTGCCGCAGAACGCCGACGGCCTGGAGCAGACCTTCTCCCCCGCCTACGACTACGACGGCGACGGCTGTTACGCCACCGCGGCCATCGGGGCGACGGCACCCTCAACCCGGGCCTGAAGCTCGGCGGCGACGTCAACGGGCACTGCCACGACTACGCCCAGCTGGCCAACGCCAACACCTACTCGCGCGAGAAGTGCAACAACGGCTGGTGCGCGGTGATGTACGCCAGCTACTTCGAGAAGGACCAGGCGACGCTCGGCCCGGCGGCGATCGGTCACACCCACGACTGGGAGCACGTCGTGGTGTGGATCAACGACAACCAGGTCCAGTACGTCTCGGTGTCCCAGCACAGCGGCTACCAGGTGGCCGCCCGCTCCTCGGTCCGCTTCGACGGTACGCACCCGAAGATCGTCTACCACAAGGACGGAGTGTCCACCCATGACTTCCGGTTCGCCAACACCAACGACGAGCCCCCGGAGAATGTGACCGGCGGCTGGTTCTACCCCCGTCTGGTGGGGTGGAACGGCTACCCCGCCGACTACCGCGACCGGCTCCTGGGCGCCAACTTCGGCGCGGCCACCATCAAGATCAAGGATGGCGACTTCCAGTACGCCCTGGCGCACTCCATCCCGTCGGGCATCCCGTTCGACCCCAACGCCTGACGGTCAGGGCGGTGGTATGCGGGGGGGGCGACGCGCAGGGCGACGGCGGCGGTGACCGGTCCGGCGGGTGCCGGCCGGTGCCGGAAACCCAGGCGGACCTGCGGATTACCCAGGGGCGCCGGTCGCCGCGCGTCGCCGATTGCCGAGGGGACGCCCGTGCGCGTGCCGCAGTCGACGCATCGCAGGCGCAGCCGCACCACCACGTACCCTGCTTTCCGTGCCAGTCTCCCGCCTTCGTCGCGTCGCCGTCCTTGTGCTCGAAGGTGCGAAGCCGCTGGATGTCGGCATTCCCGCGCAGGTGTTCACGACCCGCGCGAGCATGCCGTACGAGGTACGGGTGTGCGGCGCGGCACCCGGTCTCGTGACCGGTGGCGACGGTCTGTCGTACCACGCCGCCCACGGCCTGGAAGCGCTGGCGTGGGCCGACATCGTCTTCATTCCCGGCTACCGGTTCCCGGACCGCGAGGACCCGCCGCAGGCCGTCGTCGACGGACTGATCGCCGCCCACGAGCGGGGCGCGCGCCTCGCCGCCATCTCGACGGGTGCCTTCGCGCTCGCCGCCACGGGCCTGCTCGACGGCAGGCGCGCCACGACGCACTGGCACTACGCGCGGGCGCTCGCGGCGAAGCATCCGCTCGTCCGCGTCGACGAGAACGTGCTGTTCGTCGACGAGGGCAGCGTGCTCACCTCGGCCGGCGCCGCCTCGGGCATCGACCTGTGCCTGCACATCCTGCGCGGCGACCTCGGCGTGGCCGCCTCGAACCACGCGGCCCGGCGCCTGGTCGCGGCCCCCTACCGCAGCGGCGGCCAGGCACAGTACGTGCCGCGCAGCGTGCCCGAGCCGCTCGGCGAGCGGTTCGCCGCCACACGCGAGTGGGCGCTGCACCGCCTCGCGGGGCCGCTCACCCTGGAGGCGCTCGCCCGGCACGCGGCGGTCTCGCCGCGCACCTTCTCCCGGCGCTTCGCCGAGGACACCGGGTACACGCCCATGCAGTGGGTCATGCGCGCCCGCATCGACATGGCCCGTGAGCTGCTGGAGCGTTCGGAGCGGAGCGTGGAGCAGATCGCCACCGATGTCGGCCTGGGCACCGGCGCGAATCTGCGCCTGCACTTCCAGCGCATCCTGGGCACCACGCCGAGCGAGTACCGGCGCACCTTCACCAAGGGCGAGTAGACCACCGCCGAGGTGGCGCGATCCTTTCGAACCATGGCGATCGCGCCGCTGTCCCGGCCGGCCGCCGGCCGGGAACCTGGTGGCGAACCGAAGGGACACGACTCATGACTCGCATCGCCATCAACGGATTCGGCCGCATCGGACGCAATGTGCTGCGCGCGCTGCTGGAGCGCGACAGCGACCTGGAGGTCGTCGCCGTCAACGACCTCACCGAGCCCGCCACCCTCGCGCGGCTCCTCGCCTACGACACGACGGCCGGCCGGCTCGGTCGCCCGGTGACCGTGGACGGGAACGCCCTCGTCGTGGACGGCCGCCGCATCACGGTGCTCGCCGAGCGCGAACCGGCACAGCTGCCGTGGGCCGAGCTGGGCGTCGAGATCGTGCTGGAGGCGACCGGCCGCTTCACCTCGGCCAAGGCCGCCCGCGCCCACCTCGACGCGGGCGCGAGGAAGGTGCTCGTCAGCGCGCCGTCGGACGGCGCCGACGTCACGCTCGCGTTCGGCGTCAACACCGACGCGTACGACCCGGCCCTGCACACGATCGTCTCCAACGCCTCGTGCACGACCAACGCCCTTGCGCCGCTGGCCGCGGTGCTCGACGAACTCGCGGGTATCGAGCACGGGTTCATGACGACGGTGCACGCCTATACGCAGGAGCAGAACCTGCAGGACGGTCCGCACCGCGACGCGCGTCGCGCCCGTGCCGCCGCGGTCAACATCGTGCCCACCACGACGGGTGCCGCCAAGGCGATCGGCCTCGTGCTGCCGAACCTCGACGGCAAGCTGTCGGGCGACTCGATCCGGGTGCCGGTTCCGGTGGGCTCGATCGTCGAACTCAACACGACGGTCGCCCGCGACGTGACGCGCGACGAGGTGCTGGCGGCGTACCGCGCCGCGGCGGAGGGGCCGCTCGCCGGGATCCTCGAGTACTCGGACGACCCGCTCGTGTCGGCCGACATCACCGGCAACCCGGCCTCGTCGATCTTCGACTCGGCGCTGACCCGTGTCGACGGCCGCCACATCAAGGTGGTCGCCTGGTACGACAATGAGTGGGGCTTCTCGAACCGAGTGATCGACACCCTCGGACACCTCGCCGCCCACTGACCGAGCACCGGGGGCGGCCCCACCTCCGGCGGCCGCCCCCGGCCCCTGCCTCCGATGCCGGCCTCCCCGCGACGGCCGACCGCCACGGTTCCACTGCCCACGCCTGCCTCTGTGCCGGAGGGGCACGCAACACACCGTCGCGCGGACCGCGTTCCGGAGCCGACGCAGTTCCCGTTGCCCCTGCGCCCCCTCGGGAACCGCAGGCGGATGCTCCCGGCGCCGGTCCGGCACAACCGGGTGCGCCGCTTCTCTTCGTCCCGGCCATGGCAGGATGAGTCGTCCTGCCTGCACGTCCGTGCACCCCAGCGAGTCCGTGAGGTTGTGCCGTGGCATCGAAGCCCGTGGCCCGCGAGCCGATCCGGCGCAACGCCCGGTCCAACCGGGCCCGCATCCTGGCCACCGCGCGGCAGGAGCTGGGCCGGAACCCCGATGTCACCCTGGAGGAGATCGCCCGCGCCTCCGGTGTCGTACGGCGCACGCTCTTCGGGCACTTCCCGGGGCGCGCCGCGCTGGTCGAGGCGCTCGCCGAGGAGGCTTCGCAAGCCCTGCAGGCCGCAGTCGCCGGGCAGCCCGACGCGAGGGAGTCGCCCGAGCGCGCCTTGGCTCGGTTCGTTCTCGCGATCTGGCCCGTGGGTGACCGCTATCGGCTGCTGCTGGCGCTGGCCCGCCAGGACCTGGGCGTGGAGCGGGTGTCCGAGGTGCTCTCCCCGGCCCGCGAGGCGGCCGCGGTCATCCTGGAGCGCGGACAGCGCCAGGGTGTGTTCCACGGCCACCTGCCGCCGGCCGTGCTGAACGCGGGCCTGGAGGCCCTGACGCTGTCTCTGCTGGAGAGCGTCAACGCGGGAGCGTGGGAGGACGACGGCACCCGCACGGCCGTCGCCACGCTGGTCGCGGCGGGCATAGCGGAACGGCAGGCGGTCGACGTGGTGAAGGCGGTCGTGTCCGAAGGACCAAAGGCCGACCGGGAGTAGGTCACGTCGCTGAGGAGTCCGGGCGGAAGGTGACCGTGCGTCCGGTGAAGCGGGCGTCGACCCCGCTGGCCGTCGGCGTCACCGACCGCAGGTGAAGTCCCTCGGGGATGTTCCGCAAGGGGATCGGGTTCGCGAAGATGCTGTCGAGCAGGGCCTCGGCCGGTCCGGGCACGGCTCCCCGGGCGGCCCGGAAGTCCGTGAACGCGCGGTGCGGTTGCCGGGGAATGCCGAGACGGCCGTGCTCACGGTGTCCTCGCCGCCCGGCGGCAGGCCGAGGGACACCCGGACCCGGCCCCGCTCGTGGTCCCGGGAGAGCCGCAGACCGAGCGCGTTCGACAGGTCGTCGTACGAGAGGAACGCCGTCGCGTCGGCGGACCGCGCGTGGGCCTCGTCCGCGTCACCGGAGGCCCTCAGCCCGTCGACATCAGTCCGTCGACACCGATGGTGAGCCGACTGATCGGCAGTGGTCGCGCCACGCCGCGCGCCGGGATGTCATGCGCGGTGATGTCCACGTGCCGCAGGGTTCCGGGAGCCGGCTGGGTGAGCGCCGGGAAACCGCGGACGCTGAGCGGCACACGGCCCCGGACGGTGCCGGGAGGGGCGCCCGGCACCGTCGTTCGTGCGTCGGCGCCCGTTCCCGGCGACAGCCCGCCGCGGCCCGTTCGTCACAGCCGGGTGACGGTCACTCAGGCAGCGCGGAGCCGGACTCCGTACGACTCCGGTGCGATCCCCGTCAGACCCGGGTACGAACTCCACGCCCCACAGTGAACGCACTGCCGGTGTTCCTCCTCTTGCTCGGCGACACATCCCCGTCACCCCGGAAGGGACACGCCGTGCGCTCAGGTGCGCGTATACACAAGACCCCGGTGGGACTGGTCCTCGCCGTCGCCGCGGTGGGGTCGGTCATGGCAGCCCCGGCCGCCTCCGCCGGGGCTGCCGAGCCGGCCGCCCGTGCCGATCTGCGGGCGGACGTCAACCGCGACGGGCAGGTCGACGTCACCGGCGACACCGACACCGCCGGCGAGGACAGTTGGTCCGTCGGCCGCGGAGCGATCCAGCTGCCCAACATCGACGACGACAGCAAACGGTGTCCGACGACCGGCCAGGGCGGCAGACCGCTGCCCGACGCCAAGCTTGCCGCGTGCAACGACGCCTCCGACACCAAGGTCGACGGCCGCGCGGACGCCGACGACCTCGCCCGGGTCCGCTCCGTTCCCCTGCCCGGCCTGGGGAAGGACGCACAGGGCAGCCTGAAGGTCACGACGGGAGCCACGCACACCCACGTCTTCGTCAAGCGCTCCGGCACCTGGGTGCTGGTCACCCCCCGGACCCGGCTGACCGCCGCCGAACTGCGGTCCGGCGTGGAGCTCGGCGTCGAGGCCACCGACGTGATCAGGGACAGCGGCAAGTGGGACGGCCGGACGGTGCTCGACCTGACGGTCACGTCCGCGGGCACGACCACGTCCGACGAGGTCACCCTGCGGGTCGCGCCCCTCCTCACCCAGCACCATCTGCAGAACACCCGGCAGGTGATGGTGACCAAGGTGCGCGGGGCCGGCGAATTCGGCCGCCTGCAGCGGAAGTTCGTCAAGGGCCTGGCGAGGGAGGTGAAGAAGGCCGGGGTCACCGAGCCGCTGGTCACCTTCGAGAAGTACGGGGACGTCTGGGCGCAGGACTTCGTCGAGCCGGCGTACGTCAGCATGACCGGGCCCGGCGGACACCGGCAGGCGATGCGGGTGATGCTGCGCTCGGCCCAGCCCGACCGGGCGGCGGGCCGGGAGCTTTTCGAGAAGGTGCGCGGCAGGGACACCGGCGTCGTGCAGGTCTCCGACCGGTCGCAGCCGGACGACTGGTCCCTCAACTCGATGGGCAACCTGGAGACCATCCCGCCCTACGCCCACAACGGCCGCTCCTTCCCCGCGGGGCGGATCATCCAGGGCTGGCGCAAGGACAGCGGGGAGCGGACCTCGAAGGTGATGCGCACGCTGCTGAAGTCCCAGGGCCTGCAGGACCCGCTGCTGCTGGACACCTCCTGGCTGGGCGTCGGTCATGTCGACGAGTTCGTGCAGTTCCTGCCCGCCGACACCCCGCGCGGCTGGCGCATCGGGATCGCCGACCCCGAGGCGGGCCTGCGGCTGCTGCGTGACGCGAAGCGCGACGGCCACGGGAGGACCAGGATGTTCTCCGTTCCGGGCCTGCCGGGCGCGCCCGCGCCCAAGGAGACCATCAACCAGGTCCTCGCTTCCCGGCACTTCGTCGCCGACAACACGATGGCGGCCAAGCGCATCGCGGCCGACCTGGAGATCCTCAAGCGCGAGACCGGTGTCACCGAGGACGAGATCGTCCGCGTTCCCGGCCTGTACACACGCGAGGCGGAGGCATCGTCGGCCCGCGGCCGCGGCGTCCCTGTACCGCGCCTGACCCGCATCGGTGGTACTCCGGGCCTGCTGGACTCGCTCAGGGAGCACGGTCAGCAGCGGTGGCTTGCCGGGCCGGGCGCCGCCGGCTCCCGTGCCGCGGCACCGGCCACTGTGACGACCAGCGCCTATGTCCCGGGGGCCGTGAACGGTGTCCTGCTCGGCCGTGACCGGTATCTGGCCCCTCGCCAGTGGGGACCGGTGATCGGCGGGAAGGACATCTTCACCGAGGCGGTCAACGCGGTCTACCGTCGCGTGGGCCTGAAGGTCTCCTACATCGACGACTGGTACACCTACCACCTCGGGATGGGTGAGGTGCACTGCGGCACCAACACGCTGCGCGACGTGTCGGCTGCCTGGTGGCAGACCCGGTAGAGGTCCGTCGAGGCGGGGTGAACCGCCTCGACGGCTCACCCCGCCCCTGTGCCGGCCCCGTGGCTGTGCCGCCTTCGGCCCCCCGCCGTACCCACGCGGCCCATGGGCACCACTGCGTATAGTTGCGTCATGAGCAACCACACGGCCGACGGTGAAACGGCAGGTCCCGCGGTGGGCGGGGTGCAGTCCGTCGACCGTGCCGTCAGCGTCCTGGAGATCCTCGCCCAGCGCGGGGAGGCGGGTGTCAGTGAGGTCGCCGCCGAGATCGACGTCCACAAGTCGACCGCGTTCCGCCTGCTCGGGGCGCTGGAGGCACGCGGGCTGGTCGAGCAGGCGACCGAGCGCGGCAAGTACCGGCTCGGGTTCGGCATCGTGCGTCTGGCGGGAGCGGTCACGGGCCGTCTCGACATCACTCAGCAGGGCAGGCCGGTGTGCGAGCGGCTCGCCGAGGAGATCGGCGAGACCGTCAACATCGCCGTCCTGCAGGAGCACTACGCGGTCAACCTCTACCAGGTGCGCGGCCCCGGCGCGGTCGGCACGCACAACTGGGTCGGACAGCTCACGCCGCTGCATGCCACGTCCAGCGGCAAGATCCTGCTCGCCCATCTGCCGGCGAAGGAGCGCGCCGACGTGCTCTCGGCATCCGGCCTGCAGAAGCTGACGCCGCACACCCTGACCGCCCGGACGAAGCTGGAGAAGAAGCTCGCCGAGGCGCGGGAGCGCGGGTACGCGGTGACGCTGGAGGAATTCGAGCTCGGACTGCACGCCATGGCAGCCCCGATCCGCTCCCGCGACGGCGAGGTCATGGCCGCCCTCAGCGCCTCCGGCCCCGCATACCGCTTCACCGAGGAACGCATCCACGAGCTGGCACCCGTGCTGCTCAAGGGCGCGCAGGAGATCAGCCACCGGATGGGCTACGTGGGCTGAAACGCCCTGGCACAGCTTCTGATGGACACGCTTCACTCGCCCACCCTTGATCGGCCGCAACAACGTCGCCGTGGTCACCCAGCGGGAGCCGGACGAGGTCACCGCGATACCCAGCCCGGTGCCGGGCGGGCGGGCCGCGCTCGGCGTGCTGTTCGGCGACGACTGGTACTTCACCTTCCACGGCCGGCCCACCGGTGACGCGAATCCGACCAACGAGTCGCAGCAGATGCTCAACGACATCGCGCGGTTCGTGAACCAGGTGCCGGGCCGCTCCTGGACGGTCGGTGCCGACTTCAACGACGAACCCGGTCACTTCCCCGTTCCGCCCGGCGCCCAGATCTACAACACCGGCCAGCCCACCCACGACCAGCACCGCGAGCTGGACTACCTGGTGTCGTCCACCCGAATCACTGACCATCCCAGACGACGTCTCAACGGCGCCTCGGCGGACCACTACGCCGTCGGCGTCGGCGGCCTGCGCGCTTCGGCGGAGCCGCACTCCCTGTTCACCAGCCCCCGCTTCATCGAGAACATGCAGAACGGCGGCGTGCTGGAGACCGAGAACGGAAACCGCGACGGCGCGTCCGTCGTCACCGCCGACCGCAGTGGAGAACCCAGTCAGCACTGGGACCTGGAATTCGACGGCACCCAGACCGCCCGCATCCGGCTCGCCGGAGGCAGGTGCCTCAACGCCGAGCCGGACAGCCCGGGCCACTTCGTTCCCGTGCTGCGCGACTGCTCCTCCCACTACGGCCAGCGCTGGCGGCTGCTGTCCTTCGGCAACGAGCAGTACCAGATCCGCAGCGGCACACTCGGCATGTGTCTGGACGTCGGCACCTCGCACAGCCCGCAGGACCGTTCCCGTTTCCAGCTGACCTCCTGCCAGGAGAAGGACAGCCAGCACTGGTTCCTCGCGCCCCCGGCCGACTCCAACCCGGAAGTCAACTTCTCCCCGGGTGATCTGTCGGTCGCCCACCCCGGCCCGCTCGGGCTGGAGAACATCCAAACCGGCCGGATGCTGGCCTCCGAGCCCCTCGCGCTGCCCGGCACGCATGTGCGCGCCTACCTGCACCGCAACCAGCCCAGCCCGAACCACGAGAAGTGGGTCCCCGAGTGGACCAGCAGCAGGGAGCTGCGGCTGCGCGATCCGGAGACCAACAGCTGTGCGGAGATGAACATCTTCCTCCCACACGAGGGCTTCGCCGCTGTCGACATGCGGCCCTGCCGCAATATCCCCGACCAGACCTGGTACATGGAACCGGCCAGTGAGAACACCTTCCGGCTGCACAACGAGCGCTTCATCTTCCTCGACCAGGGCTGCCTGAACGCCATACCGCGCCCCAGCCTCGTCGGCGATCTCGTGAACGCCACGAACTGCGCGAGCCCCACGGCCTCCCAGCGCTGGTTCTTCGCCCCGCACGACACCTCCACCGGCCCCGACGAGAAGGGGGACTGACGGCCCCGCCTCGCGGAAAAGCGAACGGCGGCCTCCGCCCCTGACAGCAGGTCCCGGCCCTGTGCTCCCGAAGCTACGGCGAAGTGACAAGTAGCCCTCTGTAGCTGCCGTGACGTTCTGGGAGTGCGGGTCGCGTGGGCCGGCCGCCGGGCCGGGACCGCTCAGCGGTACGCGGTGCCGTCCTCATCCCGGTCTTCGCCGGGGCTTTTCCTGCTCGTCGTCCTCGCTCCAGGTGCCGAAGGGGCCTGGTTGGCCGTGGGCCTCGGTGCCGAGCTGCAGCGAGCAGCCCTTGCGCCGGTGGTCGGCGGGGATCAGCGGGTGCCTGCCTCGGCCTGGGCGGGGATGTGGTTGTAGAGGGTTCCGGGGCTGACCCCGAGCAGACGAGCGATCGAGGTGATCGAGTTGTCGGGGTCGGGCAGCATATCGCGGGCGGCCCGGATGTTGTCCGGGGCGGCCACCGTGGGCCGGCCGCCGACCCGGCCGCGCGCGGGCGGCAGCCAGGCCCTCGCGGGTGCCGGAGACGCCGTTCGACGTCCGCCTGCCCGAGCAGCCCATGCGGCGGCGGCTGGTGTACGGGCAGTGCTGCAACGACGGAGTGGACGAGATGGAGCGCCTGGCCGCGCTCGCCGGAGGGGCCTCGTGACATCCAACCAGGACGGTTCGCGCGTTTGGCCCAGACAGGTGACTCAGCGCCGCGCGTCGCCCGGGGCCAGAAGGCTGGTCAGCTCCGAGATCGCCTCGGGCGACGGCTTGAAGTGGCGGCGGACGTTCTCCGGCTTCTCCGTCCTCGATGAGGTGAGTGACGTAGGACCTGCGGAAGGAGTGGAAGTCGAGTCCGTCGTCCAGGCCAGGGCCTTGCGGTAGGCGATGAAGCGGGAGTTGAGCCGCTGGCAGCCGATCCGCAGGCCCCGTTCGGAGGGCCAGGCCGCCAAGTTGTTGTCGGGCGGTTCCGGCGTCCCAGTAGACGGTCGCCAGCACGAAGTACTCGCGGGACTGCCCGCGGCGGCGGGCCTTGACCTGCGGAGTCCTGCCCTAGGTCGACAAGTACCTGTGTTCCTTCCAACGCTGGCTTCCCGGGTCGATTAGAGCCTGTGAACAAACCCCGTCCGCGAGCAGCGGCGTCCGGTGCGCCCGCCCTTCGGGCGGACGGCGGTTTGTTCACAGGCTCTGAGCTGAACCGCTGACGGGGTGGTTCCGGAATGCGCCGGAGACCTGCCTTCTGCCAGCGGCAGAACACCGGCCCGACCGGGCTCGACGATCACTACAGTCCAGGCTCATGACGACGGTTACAACGCGCACGATCGAATACGCGGCCGACGGCCTGACGATGATCGGGCATCTCGCGCTCCCGGCGGGTGTCGACCGCCGGCCCGTGGTCTTGGTCGGGCCCGAGGGGATGGGGCTCAGCGATGTCGAGCGCCGGCGGGCCGATGCGCTCGCCGAACTGGGATACGTGGCTCTGGCCTTCGACCTCCACGGGCGCTATTTGGGCGACCCTGAGGAGATGCTGGCCCGTTGCATGCCGCTGCTCGCTGACCCCGACCGGATGCGAGGCATCGGCCACGCGGCGCTCGACGTGCTCCGCGCCGAGCCGCGGACCGACCCGGACCGGATCGCCGCCGTCGGCTACGGCACCGGGGGCGCAATCGCGCTGGAACTCGGGCGCGACGGCGTCGACCTGCGCGCGATCGCGACAGTCAACGGACTGACCACGGGCCGAGTAGGCGAGACGGCGCGCATTCACTGCCCGGTGTGGGCCGGGGTCGGGTCGGAAGACCCGATCATGCCGCCCGCGCAACGGGACGCATTCACTGCCGAGATGCAGGCTGCGGGCGTTGACTGGCGCCTCGTGGTCTACGGCGGCGCCTTGCACGCCTTCCATCACCCACCGGTCGACCACATCGTGCTTCCTGGGGTCGGTTTTCACCCTCAGCACGCGCAGCGAGCTTGGCAGGACGTCGTCGACCTGCTCGCCGAGTGCCTGCCCATAACGGAGTGATCTGGTCGGCAACCACGATCCCGGACCGCAAACCAAGCCGGTCGACCGGGGCTTTTCGGAAACCCGCGAGCGTGCGTGCCGGACGCCGCTGCGCAGATGGGGGCTTGTTCACAGGCTCTTAGAACTCCTATCGGAATGACTTCAGGCGTCGCCAGCAGATGAGTGCGCATCCGAGAGTGAGGAACGCTTCGTGGATGTCGTCGCGGATCTC
>NZ_JBIWPP010000078.1:0-11193 GCF_044768335.1 Streptomyces sp. NPDC101151
GTCTGCGGGGCGGTCCGTCGTCGTCTGTGCGGCGGGGTGTGCGGTCGTGCTGTGCGGCGGTGTGCGGGGCGGTGTGCAGCCCTCTTCACACGCCGCGTGACGTGGGGAATCGCGTTGTGCGGCTGTGCGGGGGTGTGCGGCTGTGCGGCGGCCGTCAGGCGGCGGCAAGCGAGGGAATGAGGCGGTACACGCCCGCCTCGCCGGTCGCGGCCAGGTGGCCCTCCTCGGCGAGCCGCTTCATCTCCTTGGAGACCCAGCTCCGGTCACGGCCGATCTGCTCCAGGTACGGGCCCAGGTCGCGGACGGCGACCGTGCCGGGACCGACCGCGGCGAGCATGCGCACCATCTCGTCCAGGAGTTCGCGGGCCTCCTCGGTCGACGGCTTCGACTGCGGCAGCTCGGCGTTGGTGGCGACGCCGGGCAGTTCGGCCGACGCGTCCAGATCGGCGTCCTCGGCATCGACGAGCGCGGCGATCTCCTGGGCCGACTCCTGCTCCTCCGTCAGCTCCGCGGCGGGAGAGGCGGCCGGGATCGGGGCGCCGGCCGCACGCTCACGGCGACCGGTGAACAGCGTGCCTGCGACCCGCTCGGCGGCGGCGGCCGTCACCGCGTCCAGCTCGGGGCGCACGGCCGCAAACTGCTCCACGATCCAGCGGGCCGCCCGCTCGTACTCGCCCGACGGGCCGGTCCAGAACGTCCGGGCCGGATTGGCGTACAGGTCCTCGTCCACTCCGGCGCTGACCATGTAGCAGTAGCCCTTGCGCTTGTTGCCCCAGGCTGCCGGGTTCGCCCCGGCGTCCAGCACTTCCTCCGGCAGCGCGAATCCGGCGTCGTCGCCGCGGACGCCGAAGCAGATCGCGGCCGGGAGGGAGGCGCGGGTGTCGGTGGAGAGCTGGTAGCCGGATGCGCGCTGCATCGACACGACCAGCGTGACGCCCGCCGAACGGGCCTCCTGGGCAATGCCGGTGAAAACGTCGTCCCCGAGGTCGCGCAGCAGCTTGGCGGCCTCCTCCATCCACGCGACCAGATACGGCATGCCGGGGCAGCCGCAGGCGCCGGACTTGGCGCAGGAGTGGGCGGGGTTGGTCTGCAGCTCCGCGGCCGCGGGTTCCCAGGCGCGGTAGCCGTGGTCGCGCAGCCAGGAGGTGCGGGCGGGGATGACGGCCTGGACGGCCGCGACCATAGCCCCGGCGGACGGGGTGTCCAGCGCTGCCCAGTCCATCGCCGGGAGCAGCGGCTGGAAATCCTGGCCCGCCTTCGCCGCGTCGGCCAGCCAGACCGCGACGTCCTTGCGGGTCAGCAGTTCGAAGAGCACGTCCAGCGCGCCCTCGGTCTTGCCGGAGCCGGTCATCCCCATGACGAGGATGTGGATCGCGTCCAGGAGCGGCAGCACCAGGTCGCTGCCGTCGTCGTACACGCCGATCCGCAGTGGGACGGCGATGGACTTGCCGGGCGCGTACGGGCCGGGCCACACGGTCGGGGTCTTGAGCATGTCCTCGGGCACGATCACGAACTGGCCCTTCCTGGCGGAGTCGGGGTCGTGCTGGACACGGATCGCGGTGGTCGGGACATCGAGGGCGGAGGCGATGCGGGGGATGGCCTTGGCCACGTCGTCGTTGGTCAGCTCACCGGCGGGCAGCTCGTACGGCACGGTGACGCGGTTCGGCTCCACCTGCACGTTCTTGAGCTTGGTGCGGGCGAGCCCGACCTTCTCCAGGAGGCCCTTGTCCGAGTCGGACCCGGTGGTCTCGGCACCCGAGGAGCGCATGACCTGCCGGATGTTCCAGGTCAGAGCGATGGTCGCCCCGCCCATCAGGAACAGGTCCGGCAGCGGGCCGGTGAGCGGTCCGGACAGCGCGGCCGACGTGAACCAGGCCGACCCGGCCGCCACGGTGATGGCGGAGTGGAGGCGGCGCTGCTGCCCGGTCGACTTGCCCGCCCACCAGGTCGCGGCCGTCAGCCCGACCGAGGCGAGGGTGAGGCCGACGCCCGCCCACGGCGACTGGCCCCAGAGCGTGTTGGCGCCGGCACCTGTGAGGCCGACCGCTCCCGTGACGATCCACGGCGGCGTGAAGGGCTTGGCCCGGTGCCACAGCCAGGCACCCATCCCGGAAGCGGACGAACCGGAGTTGAGGCGGTCTTCCTGCTGCTGCGCAGCGTTCTTGCTGGTCACGGCTCCGCCTCTCAGAACTTGAAGGGGTTGGTGGACGCGGGGCGCTGCGGGCGCGGACGCATCAGGTCGGCGTACTCGCGGGTGAAAGCGCCGTACGCGCCGACCGCCGACTTCGCGGCGGCGGTGGCCCCGTCGCCCGCCTTCTTGAGCTTCCGGCCGACCTTCAGCGCCCGCATGCGGGCCTGGATCGGGTTGTCGCCGGGGTGCTTCTGCGCCTGCGCCAGACGCGCCTCCAAGATCTTCGAGGCCATGGCCAGCTCGATCGCCGCCTGGATCATCAGCGCACGGACGTGGTTGCAGTAGTTCCGCACGTCCTCAGCCGAGTTGAACTCGGGGTCGCCGAGGATGAAGTGCGAGCCGCCTCCGCCCTGGCCACCAGCGGCGATCATCTGGCCCCGGCCGCCCCCGCCCCCGCCACCACTGACGTTGATGTTCAGCCCGAACTTCGGAGCAAATCCGGTGAAGTTGGTGTTTTTCGCCTGAGAGCCGTTCGCTCCGGCCTGCGGCTTCGTGTTGGCCACGACAGCACCTCTCTGTGAGTGCTCGAAGGTACGAATCTATCGACCAGGAGGTACTTAACGTACCTTGCCGACGCCATGAAGGTACATGAAGCACCGATTGGAGGCAAGGATGTACCTTGAGGGGGTCATTGATGTACCTTCGGAGGTGTACCGCGCTCCGACAAACAGGGAGAAGCCATGGCATACAAGGCACCGGAGGGAAAGGGGTATGCCGACGTGGCCACCCACTTCCGCACGCTGATCAAGAGCGGAGAACTCGCTCCGGGCGACTCGCTCCCGTCAGTCGCTGAGATCCGCGACCAGTTCGGCGTGGCGGCCAAGACCGTGAGCAGGGCCTTGGCCGTGCTCAAGAGCGAGGGCCTGGTCACATCTCGCGGCGCGCTGGGCACCGTCGTGGAGAAGTCGCCGATCGTCATCACCGGTGCCGACCGGCTGAACCGCATGGAGAAGAACGGGCTCCGCTACGCACCCGGCGAGACCTCATCAGGCCACCGCGTGATGCGTCGGTCGATCTACGACCCCGAGGTATGCACCGCCCTCGCCCTGGAGCCAGGCGACGAGGCTGTGATCCGCATCCGCGTCTTCCGGCAGGACGACAAGCCGACGTCCGTCGGCGTCTCCGTCTACCCGCCCCACACCGTCTCGGCCGTCCCCGAGCTGGCTGACGACGTGCGCATGGTGAAGCAGTTCGACAAGCTCTACACCGAGCGGACCGGCCGTGAGGTGGTGAAGGGGCAGCGCACCGCCCACGCACGGCAGGCATCCCAGGATGAGCTGAGCGCTCTGGAGATCGACGCCCCCTCGCACTCCGCCGTGGCTGTCCTCGTCACCACCGTGACCTTCCACGACGACGAACAGGCACTCGGGTACTGGGAAGACGTCTACGCCCCCGGTTCACGGGTCCCCATCAGCGAGTGACCCCCGCAAGAGCCAAAAGCCAAGGCCCGCACCATCTCGGTGCGGGCCTTCGTCATGCCCGGCGTACAGGCTCCGTGGGCGGGCGGCAACGCTGGGCGGTTTACGTGGCACCTCCATTGCCGACTGCAGCGGCTCGGTTGTGCTGTCGAGGGAGCAGCGGCGAGGGGTGGGGAGGCCGTCTGAGGCCCGGTCGCCGGGTGCGCCGGCCGGACCGGGCTGGCCGCCGTACCGACGCCGTCACGGATACGGGCGCGTGAGCGGACCGGTACCCATGCCCGCGGCTGAGGGGGAGCAGCTGCTGCCGCGCAGTGGTGGCGGCCGCCGTGGTCGCTCCGCGTCGGCGCGGGCATCACCGTGGCGCGTGAGCGTGTCGAAGACGGGGCCTCGCGCCCGCGTTTGGCGTGCACGCGTGCACGTGCACCCGCGTGCACACGAGGAGACCCCTGGAGCGGGTCCAACGCGTGCCGCGCGTGCCGCGTGCCGCGCGTATCGCGCGCGAGGGGGCGGTCAGCCGTCGAGCGGGGGCTGCTCGGCCCGAACGACGCCGGGCGGAGGCCCCGGCAACGGCGGACGCTTCCGCGATCCCGGCGGCAGCACGGGCATCGAGGGCCGCCGCGGCACGACCGCTGGTTTCGGTGACGGAGCCGCCGGTTTCGCGGGCACCGGATCCGCGGGCGCCGGCACCGGCCGGACCACGGACCGAGTTTCGTCAACTGACGAAACTGAACCCCTCCGCGTTTCGTCAACTGACGAAACGGAGGCTCTCCGCGTTACGTCAGTTGACGAAAATTCGCGCTGGTCAGCCCGCCCTTTCGAGTAAGCCCGCAGGAGCTGCTCCTTCTCCCGCCGGTCCCGGTAGGCGTACTCGCGGTGCGTCCGCGAGCAGTAATCCCGGCGTCGGCCGACGCCACTCTGCTGGATCGGTCCGCCGCACCAGGCGCACAGCGGTTCGCCAGATCCGTCACGGGGTGTCTCGGTGCTCATGGGAGACGACCGTACCCGTGGGCCGCGTTACAACTTTCTCTACTGGTTCAAGAGCCGCTCACGCGGCCTGGCGGACCGGCCCGGCGGCCGGGCCGCTCATGCCTCCGTCCCGCTGCCCGCCCGCCGGGCCGGTCCGCCGGCGCCCAGTTGCTCCCACCGTTGCCTGGACCGTTGGCCCCACCGTTGCCTCCACCGTTGCACCGAGGGTTGGACCGAGGGTTGGAGGGCACCGGGCAAGCCCCGGTCGTTGCCGCCGGTCACAAGCCGTGGGCAAGCCGGGCAAGCCTCCGACACCTCCTCCTGGCGGTCCAGGAGGAGGCCATGGTCGGTCTCGTGGTCGGGGTGCGACATCTGTTGCGAGATCTCTTGCGACTGCTGTTGCGACATCTCTTGCGCGAGTGCCGTTCCGCGGCTGCCAGTTCCCACAGGTCGGCGTCTGTGGTCGGCGGGTTCCACTTGGGCCGACATCCCCTCTACGCCACCCACGCCCGCCACGAGCACCAGGAGGAGAGGGAGGTGGGGCGGGAGCTCGGGCGGCGGCCGCGGGGATCGGGCGGCCGGGTCGCCAATTCCGCCCGGCTCGCGCCGTGCGGGTCGCGGCGACGACCAGGAGCACGACGAGCCCGGCCGCCGTCGCAAGTACGTCACCGACGCCCGCCGTACGTCACCGAGATGACGTACACCTCTGGCACTTTCGACCACCACCGACCGAACAGCCGCTTCGAACGGATCCCCCACACCTATGCATCACGACTCGATGGCCACCAGCCACAGCACAAAGCCCGCTACAGAACACACCTAGGCATTCCTGATTCGACGGCATCTGTAGCGACGCGAGCGACCGAGAACAGCACACCTCTTGCTACCCGGCGATCTTGAGCGGCTGAGCGGTTCTCCACCCTCGTTCCTCGATCGCCGACGAGCGGAGCAAGCGGAGCAAGTTATACGCAACTGGAACAGTTGCGCGTGCCGCGCGGCTGGGGCCGCCGTTATTGGGTGGTCGGTGACGGACGCGAGCACCCGCGCGCGAGGCGCCGGCGGACCGGTCCCCCGACCGCCTTTCATCCGCTCGCACGCTTGTGGTCCAGGAGCGTGTCGTACGGAAGTAGTCGGCACCGCGCGACCCCTTGACCACGCAGGTGGAGAGCTGTCGCCGGGCGCCCTGGGAGCAAGTTGTACGGCAAGCCGTAGGGCAAGCCGTAGGGCAACTTGTAAGGCAGCTTGTACGGCAAGTTGTAGGGCAAGCCGTACACCGGCCGACAACACTCCCCCGATAGCCCGGGATGGACGGGTGGGGGCGAGCGGCGTGCACCGCCATGAGCACCGCCACGGCACCGCCATGAACCCCGGTTTGACCGCCATCTGCACCGCCATGGACGGCGGCCCGTGGCGGTCGCATGGCGGTGCCCATGGCGGTGCAGATGAAGACAGCAAGTTATTGCGAACTGGGGTCAGTCCGGCGTCCCGCTGAGTCGGGCAAGGTGGCGGGCCGCACGTTTTTGGCGGGTGTCGGCGTCGTCCTCCTGGTCGTCGTGCTCGACCTCGCGACGGCGACGGGCAGCTGCCTCTTCACGGCGGAGCGCGAGGGCTTCGAGCATCGCGCTGTACGCCTCGGCTACCTCGGCGGAGGTGAGCACAACGACGGTGTCCGCGACGTCGGCCAGGGCGAGGACCTTGCGGACCCTGTCGCCCACGGCGGCCGGGTTGATGTTGCCGTCTGTTCCCTCGGCAGCCTCCGTGGCGGCAAGGTCAAGCGCACGGCGGGTGACAGCAGTCCAGCCCTCCTCGGTGACCGCGGCTCCCGCCCGGAGTTCGCCGCCTTCGGCGTCGGCCGCCAGGAGCAGGTCGAGGTCGTCGGCCTCGGTGTCGCCGCCGTCGATGCCTAGCAGGGCGCGCAGGTAGCGGGTCCACTCGATGGCTCGGCGGCCCTTGGTGGCCCGCTCGTACTCGTGCCAGCGGGCGAGGTTCCACTCCAGCGAGCCCTGCCCGGCCGCGTCGTCTTCGGGAACGCCTCCTGTGAGGTCGCCGATCCTGCCGAGCAGCTCGAACGGCGCCACGTTGCCGTGCCCGGCCGTCTTGAGGTCGGCACGGGCGAGTTCGAGTGCCGGCGCCTTGCCGTCCTGGGTTTTGGCGATGTACTCGGCTAGGTCGTTCGCGTCGCGCTCGGTCTCCAGGCGCTTGAAGTCGACGCCGTGGCCGAGGCCTCCGCACGGGCAGTCCGCGCGGTGGCAGTCGTCGGTGGGGCGGAATTTCGGGTTGATCTGCTGAAGCGTGCGGGTCCAGGTGGCCCGCCAGTTGTCCTGCCACATCGCGAGCTGTCCCTCAGTCGGCTCGAACGTCTTGGCCACCCGCTTCTCCGCCTTGTCGCCGACCGTCCGGCCGCCGACAAGCACTATCGCGTGAATGTGCGGGTGCCAACCGTGGGCCTGCCCGACCGTCACCTCGGTCGCACGGATCATGCCGACGTAGCCGATGTGGTCACGAATGCCGTCCTGGCCCCGGTCGGGCCGTCCGGCCCACGTGCCGCCGGTGATGAGCCGCTGGTAGGCGCCCGGTCGCCGGGGGGAGTCGGCGGTCTTGCGGGTGCCCTGCAGGGCATCCATGAGGTCGGCCAGGCGATCCTTGCTGGCGTGACGGGCGGTGAAGGTGACCAGGTAGGCGGTCCCGCCCTGCTTGATCCACTCCACGACGGCCGTGGTGATCTCCTCAGCCCGCTTGTGCCGGATGGTGGCGGCGCAGACGGGACAGAGCCAGATTCGCCCGCATCGCATGAGGCCGAGGACGACGGAGGTTCCGGCGGCGGTCTGGGCGACGATCACGCCGGAGGCGGGATCCATCAGGGCACGGCCGCAGCCTTTGCACGCGGCGTCGCCAGTGATCCGCCACAGCGTCCGGCGCCGCGAGTAACGGGCCGCCTTCCGCAGTCGGGCCGCGTCGCTCCGGGCGGCCTCCCGGTCCGCGACCGGATTTGCCCCCGTCGACGTTTCCGCAGGTCGGAGGGGGGTGGGAAACTCTGTTGTTTCTTTCCCAAGGTGTCCACGCCCGGAGGCGTGTTCCCGCAGGTCAGAGCCGGTTTTCGGGGGGGTAGAAGCGTCCGCCGCGCGCTTGCGGCAGTTCGGGGAGCAGAAGAGCTGGGCAGCGCGCTTACGGGTGAACCGATTCCCGCAGTGGCGGCAGCGCAGCCGCGAGCCTGCGGGCGCCTGTGGCGAAGCGGGGGCCTCGCCTCGTACTCTGGGCACGAGCAACGTCACCTGTCTCGTCCGGGTAAAGGACGCGAGATGGGGGCGGACGGGTCGGGAGGTCAGAGCCCCGGCCCGTTGCCGTTTCTGGGGAGTGATCCTGCCACTTCGTGGGCTGGACGTTCCCTGCGCCGCGCCTGACGGCCCTTGCGGCTGATGGGGTTTGACGGGCCGAAGGAAGCCCCGCCAGCCGAAAAGGCCGACGGGGCTCTGTCGTTCAGCGGTCAAGCAGGTGGAACGGGAACGGCGCGGCTTCCATTCGGACCCCGAAGCTTCTGATCCAGTACCAGTGGAACGGGAAGCTAGGGACGCCCAACCCCATGAGGGCTACGGCCCGGTGGTGGCCGTCAGCCACGTACACGTCGGGGTAGCGGTCGCTGACCCCGAGGATGATCGGCTCGCGCAGGCCCTCGCAGGGGATGGACCGCCGGAGTTCGGCGACCAGGTCGCGGTCCTTCTTCCGGTTCTCGAAGCGCCGGCGGGCGTCGGCCCACCGCACGTACTCCGTCGGCTTGATGAGCCGGTCGGTGAGCATGGCGGTCCGCATCTGGCCTCGGTAGGTCATCGGCCCGCCTCCGCAGTCCACACCCACGGTTCGCCGTCCTCGGCGGCCCGTGCGGCGGCGTCGCCCAGGGCGCGGGCGTGAGCGGCGGCGCTCGCCTTGACGAACCGGTGGCGGGCGAGCCGCAGCAGGAGCTGGGCGACCTCGGCGGCCCTGGCGGGCGGGATGCTCCCGCCCTCGCCGGGGTTCTGCAGCAGCTGCACGAGGGGGCCGCGTTCGGCGTACGGCAGGCAGCCCTCGGCATACCCGGCAAGGGAGGCCAGGGCCTTGAGCGGGTGGCGGTCCTCGCCGAAGAAGTCTGCGCCGTGGCTGGTCACGACGTGGGCCTCGGGGTCGTTGATCTGCGGCCTGCGGGTCATACCGTGCCTCCCACGGCGATCACGACGGACAGGATGAGCAGGGCGCCACCCGCACACGTCAGGTCGACGGCTCGGCGCAGGCAGGTGAACTTCGCGACGGCGAGGCGAGAGAGGCCGACGACGTCCTCGGCGAGGTCCCGCGAGAGAACAGCGCCGATCTCCTCGGGGTGGACGGTGGCCCACAGCGGGAAGCCGTGGTTGCCCCTGATGTTGGGGCGGACGGACCGGAGCAGCAGTCCGGCGGCGGCGACCAGGAGCACGAGGCCGGACCCGCCCGTGACGTACGCGGGCGTGGTCAGGGGCAGGTCGCGGGCCACCGTCCAGGCGCCGGCCAGGACCGCTCCGACGAAGGCAAGCAGGAGCGCGGTCTTGTTGTCGGTGCGGGCGATCTCCGCCTTCACCTCGGCGTGAGCGGCGTTCATGTTCGGGTCGGTGGTGCTCACGATCGGTCCTCCTCAAGCTCGAACTCGCACCAACGGCAGGGGACTCCGGGGGCGTCCATCTCGTGATGGAGGCGGAACCCGGCGAGGGTGGCCACGACAAGCGCGGCGGTGGCCCACCCGGCGGCGGGCGGTGCCCAGGCCGGGTTGCCCCAGCCGAGCACCACCCGCAGCCCGATCCCGGCGAGCGGGGTGACGGCGGCGACCGGCGTGTGTGCCAGCCATAACAGGGCGGCGCGCACCCGCCATGACCTGATGAGCAGGAAGAGCCTCATGCCGTTGCCGCTCACGCCGCGTCCTCCTCAAGCTCCTTGAAGCGGGCGGCGACCCAGCCGACCGACCAGCCGGTGAGCGCGGCGACCTGCCGCTGTGAGCGGCCCTCGCGTACGGCGTCAGCGACGGCCTTGCGAGCGTCGGCCTCGGTCATCTTGGCGGGCTTGTCGGCGTCGTGAGCGGTCTCGTGAGCGGGGGTGCTCACGGTGGCGCTCACGGCCGGGCGCGGGGTGCTCACGGCGGCGCTCACGGACGTCAGGGCGGGCTTACGGCCCTCGGCTGCCTTCCGGTCCCGTTCGGCCTGCTGTGCCCGCTCCTTGGCCTGCCGGGCGGCCTCCTGCTGCTGCCGCTCGCGCTCCTGGCGCTCCCGCTCCTCGCGGCGCTCGCGGTCGATGCGCTCCTGCTCCTCGCTACGGAGGGCGGCGGCCCGCTCCTCGCGCTCCCGCTCCAACCGGGCCTCGTGCTCACGCTCCTCGCGGGCGACCCGGGCGGCGTGCTCACGCTCGCGCTCACGTTCGGCGGCCTCCTGCTCACGGCGCTCACGGGCGGCGGCCTCCTGGCGCTCACGCTCCTGCCGGGCGGCCTCCTGCTCGCGCTCACGCTCGGCCCGCCGCTCCTCCCGGAGCTGGCGCTCACGCTCGCGCTCACGGTCGGCCTCGGCCTGGTGCTGACGCTCGATCCGCTCGATCGCCGTGGTGATCGCGCGCCGCCACTTCAGCCCGGCCTCGGCCGTGACAATGAGCAGGATCGGCGCGACCGCGTGGACGCCGACGCCCACCAGGTCGCCCTTGAGCGCGGAGTCACCGACGTTGAGCGCCAGCGTCATCAGGCCGGTGAGCCACCGCAGAAGCGCCGGCCAGAACCCGGCGTCGCCGTCGAGGCGGGCGACGATCGCGTCGACCCGCACGACGATGACCACGGCCGCGTCCACGACGATCGGCAGGATCGGCGCCGTGAGCCCCCAGCCGTCCGGCGTCACCCGTTGCACGAGCGGGGTGACGGTGAGGACCGAGAACAGGACCGCTCCGGCGACGATGACCCACGACAGGCGCAGGACCCGCTCGGCAGCGTCAACTTGGGCTTGGGTGTCGAGCTTCACGCCGATCACTCCCCGACCCGGGAGCGGGCGCCGATGCCGCGCGCGGTCGACGTGATCTCGGTCCGCTTGATCACGGTGCCCTGGTAGACGTTCGTGGTCGACGCCCGGCGGGTCTTGGAGATGGCCCCGCCGATGGCCATGGCCAGCGCGGCGGCCCCGGCGAACGGGGCGGTGACGGCGAGAACCCCAGTCAGGGTCACGGAGGACAGGGCCTGAAGGAAAAGCCAGGCCGCGCAGCCGAGTCCCACGGCGCCGGCGCCGACGCCGATCGAGGCCACGGCGACTCCGGCGGCCCACTGGGGGACGATCCGGGAGTCGGGCTGAGGGACCGGGGGCGTGCTGCCGACGGTGGGGGCGGTGGGGGCCGGGATCGGGTCGCGGTAGCTGGTCACGATCGGCGCGGGCTCGGGCTTGTACGCCTCACGGATCAGGCGGGCGGCCTCGGCGGATGCCTCGGTCTCGGTGAGGGGATACTTCGGATCGGTGGTCACGGGCTCTACCTCCGTGGTCATCGGGCGGGCCGCCCCGGTGTCTGCGGGGCGGTCCGTCGTCGTCTGTGCGGCGGGGTGTGCGGTCGTGCTGTGCGGCGGTGTGCGGGGCGGTGTGCAGCCCTCTTCACACGCCG
>NZ_JBIWPP010000079.1:0-11183 GCF_044768335.1 Streptomyces sp. NPDC101151
GCCGATCTTGACGAAGACCTCGTCCAGGTGCCATTTGTCACCCGGCTGCGGGCGCCGCCTGCGCAGCGAATTGGCGTAGGTCTGCCCGAACTTCAGGCACCAGCGGCGGACGGTCTCGTAGGAGACGACGACTCCGCGTTCGAGCATGAGCTCCTCGACCTCGCGGTAGCTGAGGGGGAAGCGGAAGTACAGCCACACACAGTGCGCGATGACCTCCACCGGATACCGATGGTTCTTGTACGACGGCGGCACATCCGACACCAGCGATCCCCTCCCCGGACACGGCCAACCCGAAGATCATCCCACCCAGACCGGCAAGGTGACAGCACCCGTTCGGCCGAGGAGAAGCTGTATGAACGCGTTCTGCCCTCACCCAACGAGATCAGGATCAAGGTCGAGGCTGCGGAGCGGATCGTGGCCCGGGCAGAGAAGCGTCTGGCCGCGGAGACCGCGGCTCACCAGGAGAGGGAGTGTCCAATAGACGGCGGATCCGATGATCAAGGAGACGCCTGAATGAGCGAGACCATCACCCAGCACGGGGCCGCGGAGGAGCCGGTAGTCGAGTCGACTGCGGGGGCGGTGTCGGACGAGCAGTTGATCGCGATGCTGGTCGACCGCGCGCGATCTGACGGCCTCCAGCTGACGGGTGAGGGTGGGCTGTTGCAGCTGCTGACCAAGCGGGTGCTCGAGGCCGCCCTGGAGGGCGAGATCACCGATCACGTCGGCTATGACAAGCACGACGCGGCGGGCCGAGGCGGCGGCAACAGCCGGAACGGCACTCGGTCGAAGACGGTGCTGACCGACGTCGGCCCGGTCGAGGTGATGGTGCCCCGTGACACGGCCGGCACCTTCGAGCCGCAGACGTGCGGCGGCGGCGGACGCCTACGAGCGGTACCGGAAGAACCCGGGGCGCACGCTGCGCCGCATAGAGAAGCTGGAGGCGGAGCGGCGCGGCGTCCTGCGGGAGCGTGACGGCGTTGACGACAAGGGCCGTAGGGCTGATGTGTGGCGACGCGAGCCGTCCGAAGCGCGCCGGGAGGAGCTGACGCGCCGTCTGGCCGAGTACGACGAAGAGCTGACGTACTGGGCGGAGACCATCAAGGAGGCGGAGCGGCGCGGCTTCAAGGTGTGGGGTCGGGCCGACTTCATCAAGGGTGATTTCGTGCGGTGGCGGGGGTCCTGGTACGAGGTGACCCGGGTCAACGCCAAGACGGCGACCGTGCCGCACATCCACGCCGCGTTTGATGGCCGTCGGCGCCGTCGGCGGCTGCCGCGTGGTCACCCGCGCGGCAACGGCTGAGACCCGGCACAAGGGCAGCACGTACACGCTCCCCTACAACGAGGTGAGCGGGCGCATGTCGGCCGAGCAAATGCGGGCCGCCCTGGCGGGCGAGGCGATCCCCGCCGACCCGCGCGACATCACCCCGGAGCCCGCCCCGGAGGAGGCCGAAGGGCACGCTGCGGCCTGTGCCCTGGCTGACGTGGTTTCGGACCCGTCCGGGGTGGACGTGCGGGAGGGCGAGGGCGGCGCCCTGGGCGACGTTCCCGAGGCGGACACCGTGGCGGTCGAGGTAGCGCCCGTGGCCGGCGGCGGCACTCCGGCCGTCCCGACGGGCAAGGCCCGAGGGCCCTTTCCCCGCTGTGACGCGCACACGTCAACTACCGCGCTCGCGGGTGCCGTACGCGCCTGCGCGAGCGCATGGCTGAGCCTGCGCGCCCCGATCAGGGCCGTGGCCACGGCGAGCAGCGCTGCGATGACGGTCACCTCGTATCCCGCCGCGGCGCCGGAGCGTTCCACCACCGCGCTGGCGATCGCGGAGCCGCAGGCCGCGCCGACGGCGAGTCCGGTGACGGTCCAGGTCATCCCCTCCGTCAGACGGGAGGCGGGGACAATGCGCTGCACCAGCACGTTTGTGGTGATCATCGTCGGCGAGAGCAGCATTCCGGCGAGGAACAGGGCCGCCGCCAGGAACACGAGGTTCGTGACGAACAGCAGTGGCAGCATGCTCAGCGCCATGACCACCACCCCGGTCAGGTAGCGCCGGGACAGGGGGCCGCGCAGGCTTAGCGTGCCGAAGACGAGTCCGGCGATGCACGAACCGAGCGCGTACACGCCCAGCACCACGCCGGACAACGCCTTGTGGTGCACATGGTCGGCGAAGGCGACGGTGGCCACCTCCATCGAGCCGAGGACCACGCCCAAGCCCACATAGGTGAGGACCAGGATCCCCAGTCCGCGGGAGCGCAGCACGGAACCAGTGACTTCCTTGCGCTGCCGGGGCGCGCGCAGCGGCGGCTCGGTACGGCGCTGGGCCGCGAGCAGCACGGTCCCGACGGCGAGGAGCAGCGTGGTCAGCGCCGGTCCGGCCTCGGGAAAGACGGCCGTGGACACGACCGCGGCGAGGGGCGGTCCGACGACATAGCTGATCTGGGTCAGCACCGACTCGAACGAGTAGGCGGGGTGCAGCATCGGTGAGCCCGCGTAGATGTGGGCCCAGCGGGCGCGGACCAGCGAGCTCATGCTGGGCATGCACCCGGCGACGGCGGCGCTGGGGAACAGCGTCCAGGCCGGGGCGCCCAGGTAGACGCAGAGCACTAGCGCGCTCATCGCCGCGACGCTGACGCCGGACGCCGTCAGCATCACCCGGCCCTGTCCGAACCGGTCCACCAGCCGGCTCACCTGCGGTCCGATCGCCGAGGTCGACAGCGCGATGGTGGCCGCCACCGCGCCGGCGAGGGCGTAGCGGTGGGTCGCGGACAGCATGACGATGACGCCGACGCTCTGCATGGACTTCGGCAGGCGCGCGACGAACCCGGCGGTGCAGAAGGCCAGGCTCCCGGGGGCGTCGAAGATTCGCCGGTAGGTGGAGAGCGCAGACGGCATGGAGCCTTCCTGGCGACTCGTTGAATGGGGTCAATGCATTTCGAACGTAGCGCGGCCCCGGCCCCCGCTCCGAGAGCCGATCGGCCCTCGCCCCGGTGGACGCGGACCCGTCCCGCCCACGCCCGGCTCCCCATCCTCGCCATCAACACACCCATCCTGCCGGGGGCACCAGGCAAAACGGCCCGGACCGATCACGGTCCGGGCCTTTTTGACGGCACCATTTGACGGCAGTCGTTTCTCAGGCACCCGGAAGACGGCGTTTGAGCAGCCGGTCCATGTGGCTGATCGCCTCCCGCTGGGTGTGGGGAAGGCGAGGCAGCGATGGCCAACAGATCCAGCAACCCGCACCTGGCGCTGTGGATCGCAGCGACCGGGCTGTCCCACGGTGAAATCGCCCGACGCGTCGCCGTGACGGCCAAAGCCCAAGGTCACCGCCAGGTCGCGCCGGACGCGACCCGCGTCCGGCGCTGGATCGACGGTGAACGGCCCCGCCCGCCGGTGCCCGCCCTGCTCGCGGAAGTCCTTTCGGACGCAGTCGGACAACCGCTCACTCCCGGTGATCTCGGCCTGACGGCCACGGGCCCAGAGCTGGATAGCATCCAGCTCCCGCTGCTGACCGAGGCAGCCACCCAGACCCTGGCCGGATGGACGCAGATGGATCTGTTCATGAACCGCCGCGACACCCTGAAGCTCGCCGTCGGCGCCCCGCTGATCCTCGCCGCAGAGCGGATGCTCGGCGGCACCGCCCACGCCCTGAACCACGGCCGCAAGGGCTTCGACGCCGACACCGTCACCGCGCTGGAGGAGGTGACCGCCTTCTTCACCAAGGCCGACGCCTCCAAGGGCGGCGGCCTGTACCGCTCGGCGATCGTCGCCCAGCTCGCCGAGGCCGCCACCTCGCCGGGCTGGGCCGTCCCCGCAAACGAGCGAGCACCCGCTTCGAGGACGCGCTGAAACTCAGAAGCCGGGGTTCGACCGCGTCCGCGTCATGGACCGCGTTGGGCTCGCCGCCGCGCTGTTCGACGAGGGCGAGGCCGAGAGGGGCGCCGCGGCGGTCCAGCAGGCGCTCGACGACGCCGCTCGGGTTGACTCCACGCTGGTGGCCTCCCGGCTCAACACCCTGCTCGACGCAGCCCGCCCGTACGAGACAGCCGCCGTCGACGAGGTGCGTACGAGGGCGAAGGATCTCGCCGCCGCCCGGCCGACCACGATCGCGGCCTGAGACCATCGAGCGTATGGGCAAGCACAGCCGTCCCGGACCGCCGAACCAGCCGTCGCGCGCTCTCCCGCGCGTCGATGCCGACGACCCGCTCGCCGCGTACGCCAAGCGGCGCCGTCCTCCGATGGACCAGTACCGGCGTCACCGGCCGCTGCACGGCGGTGCCGGCCACTGTCGGCCCGAGGAACCCAGGGCCTTGGAGGAGTGGGATGGTTTCGCCTACGTCCCAGTCGGCACTGCCCCCGACCTCGCAGTAGCCACATCCTGGGCTCACGGGCTCGACTCCCACGACTCGATCGATCAGGAGTAGGGCCTCGGTAGAGGCGCCCGGCGGCGGAGGGCACTTGGCCAACAGGGCCGCCGCCGGGCTCGGGATCAGAACCGATAGGACTCGGCGGCGTCAACGGCCACTGGTTCGGCTTTCGTCCCGGATCATGCGGCGGAGGCTGGTGCGGGCCGCTGCGAGGTCGTCTTCGGCCTCCTCAAGGCGTCGGCTGAGCTGAGTGTTGTCCTGCCGAACCTGCTGGAGCTGGGTGGACAGTTCGTGGTTGTGGCTGGTCAGCTCGTCGATCCGGGCGACGAGGTCCTTCGTCGCGGCCTGGTCGAGTTGCTGGCCGAGGCTGCGTTGCAGAGCTGCTTTCAGCTTGTCTCGTTCTTCGCGGAGGGTCCGTATCTCGGTGCGGGAGAGTTCCAGGTCGGTACGCAGACTCGCTGTGCTCGCGGTGCCTCCGGGCTGCCGGTCGCGGGCGGGACTGCTCGCCTGCTGGGCACGGGCCTTGTCGATGTGCTCGCGCACCCCGTCGGCGTAGACCAGCCAGTTCGAGACGCCTGCCGTGCGGGCGACCGCGGCGAAGGTCACTGGATCTCCCTGGGCCAACAGTTGTTCCACTACGGCGAGGACGCGCTGCCGCTTGGTCCGGCGTCCCGGCGGCGGGCCTCCGCCAGGACCTCGGCGGACGTGCGTGGCACGGTCATGCCTGTGCCCCCTGCCCTTGGACGACGGAGAGCGGCAGGAGGGTGCGCCCTCCTGCCCGTACCTTGCGCAGCACCCTGCTGGCCTCCGCAACCTCTGCCTGGATCTCGGCCGGCAACTCTTCCATGCGGGCGTTCATGCGCTCGATGACGCCCTGAAACGCCTCGATCTGGTCGGTGATGTTGCGGATGACGAAGGCATCGGCGTCCATGCCTCGGCCAACTCGCGGTCGGCCTTCAGCGCGCGGATGTGGTCTCGATCGCGGGCAGGTAGGACGGATCAGGGCGGTAGAAGCCGCATCCTGCGCATTGGAAGCGGATCGGGCACTTCTTCCCGCCGGCCTTCACGTTCGACGGCTCTACGCAGTTCCCGTACGGGACCGCGACCGATTTCGACTCATACGACAGGTTAGAGGAGAACGCAACACCGCGACGCCCTGGTGCGCTGGGACCCCGAGAAGTACAAGCGCGTCCACGCCCTCACGTACGCCGACCTCGGCGACAGCCTGGCCGCCCAGGCCCGCGCCGACGAGGCCGTCGCCGCCTGGTCCCAGGCTCTGATCCTCATGGAGGGCATGACCTCCGACCGTACCCGCAAGGCGATCACCTCACTCCGCTCCACCCTGTCCGTCTACCAGCGCCGCAAAGTGCCCGGAGCCGCCGAACTCGCCCGCCGCGCACGCGGAGCACTGGCCTAAGCTGCCCACCAACCGGCCGACGAAGGGACCCCAGCCGTGGCTCAGCCGCAGACTGACGACCAGCCCAAAGCCCTGCCGCCCGCCCTCGCATCCATGACTTTGCTGGTCGCCGCCGTCATCGTCCACGACAAGGCCGCCAACCGGATCGTCCTCCTCCAGCGCAGCCGGGACGCCAAGTTCGCCCAGGGCATGTGGGACCTGCCGGTCGGCAAAAGCGAGCCCGGCGAGCCCATCACCGAGACCGCCGTACGCGAGCTGTACGAAGAGACCGGCCTGACCGTGAAGCCGGAGTCACTCAAGGTCGCCCATATCATCCACGGCGCCTGGGGCGTGGAGGCACCCAACGGCTTCCTCACCGTCGTCTTCACCGCCCACGAGTGGACCGGCGAACCCGAAAACCGCGAACCGCGCAAGCACGCCCAGGTCCGCTGGGTCGATGCCGACGCCATCCCCGCGGAGTTCGTGGACACCACCGCCAGTGCACTCCACCGCTACCTCGCGGGTGGTCCGGAAGTCTACCTCGACGGCTGGCAATAGGAGGTACGCGGAGCAGGGAGCGTATCCGTGGGTTCGGCGGGAACCATGGGGTGAGCCGCGAGGCGGCGGGCTTCGGCCGTGACCTCGGCATCGACCTGGTCCACGGTTCTGTCGCCGTATTCGAGGACGTCGTACTCATCGTCGAGTTCGGCGAGCCGCTCAGCCAGAGACAGCTCATGTCCGTAGCGCTGGTGAATCCGGAAAGTGAACTCCCGAGGCGTGAGCTCGCCGACGAGCATGCGGCGTGCGAAGGCTCGGGCGGCGGCTTCTTGGCCGGCCTCGCCGGCGACGGCATAAAAGGTGAGGCCGAGTTCGTCGAGTGCTGCGGGAAGCAAGTCGTGGACGTCGTAGTCCGTCTCGGTGCGCGTGCAGGCGGCGAGTATTCGAAGGCCAGGGGTGTCGAGTCCGGCGACGAGCGCATCACAGGCGGCATTGACGGCTATGTGCGGCGTGAAGTACCGGTGGCGGCCAGCAGGTTCCGTGAGGCCTATTCACGTAGGCTTTCGGTCCTCCGTTCTTGATCACGGAGGCGGCCCTGCTCGGTAGCGTGACGTTTGGGACGACGTCAGTTTTTTACCGAGGCAGGGCCGTTGAGCTGGAACGTTACGACAGGGCTGGACACCGATCAACTTGATGGGCTGGTCGCACGGGTCCACCAAGAGCTCGTGGAGGATCCGGATCCGCCGGCGGTGCCGGGACGGATGTGGGCTCTGGGCCTGTACAAGTCGGTCGTGCTGGTGCTGTTCCTGCTGCGGCAGAACCCCGTCCAGGAGGCGGCCGCCGAGTTGTTCGGCATCTCTCAGGCCACTGTCTCCAGGCGGTGGACGGCCCTGCTGCCGGTGGTGGAGAAGGTCCTGGCCAGGCAGATTCCCGATCCCGCCGAGGCGTCTGCCGGCCGCATCGTCCTGGTCGACGGGACCCTGGTCACGACCTGGGACTGGGCGAGCGAGGGCACCACGATGTTCTCCGGCAAGCACCGCAACACCGGGTTCAACCTGCAGGTCGCCGCCACGCTCACCGGGGACCTGCTCGCGGTCTCCGCGCCCGTCCCGAGCTCCCGCCACGACATGCATGCCTGGCGCCAGTCCGCATTCCCCGAGGCGTTCGCCGAACGCGAGGGCATGGGCGATCTGGGCTACGCCGGCTCCGGCCTCATCACACCGAGGCGCAAGCCGCCCGGCCAGGAACGTTCCACAGGGGACAAAGTGGCCAACCGCTCCGTCAACGCGCTCCGTGCCGCCGTCGATCTGAAGGACTGGAAGATCTTCGCTACCCGCTACCGCGGCCCCCTCACCCGATTCCCTCTCGTCGCCAAGACCGTCACCGCCCTCGCCTTCTACAAGAAGGGCTGGTGAAACCCCGTGAATAGGCCTCCGGGTCTTGCAGTGCGGGACATCTATCCGGGCTTTGCTCCGGATGCTATTAGTTAGCGGCCCGGGCGGCCCGCCCGGGGCGGGAATGGAATCTGGCATAAAGCATCTCGAAATGGGATCTGTGCGGCGGAGAACCAGGAAACGTCTCGCGCCGGCGCGTGTGCGGCGCGGCCGGATTACTGCAATGTCCCTGCTCAGCACTACCGCGCTCATACCCCTCACGGGCACCTCGGCTCAGCCGCCGGCGTAGACAACCAATGTGCAATCTGGGTCGTTGGCTATACGCATAAGTGCGGCCAACCGACCCCTGCCTCGAATGTCACATAAGACTGCAACAAATAGTAGCGGACCTTCCTCGGAGGCGATCTACCGAGCCCCTTTCGCCGGTCACCTCGGCTGGCGCGACACCGAGCTGCGCATCGGGATCCGCCGAAACAAGACACCGCCAAGGACTCTCCTGGCGCCCGGGGGAGCAAGCAGCCGGCGATCATCGAGCTGTAGGAAGACATGCGGTTCGAGTGCATTCACCAGGCGGCAAACCATTGTGATTAGACTCATAAGGCGTCGTGCCGAAGCGGGAGTCAGGGGTAGCGTCGCCTAAACCGCACTGCCGAGCTGCAGTGGGGGTGACCGACTGGCCCATTCAAAGAGCCATGCGATGTCGCCCACTCGCAGCGGATCGGAGACGCAGCGATGATCGACGAAGAGCGTGGCATTGGGGCCAAGACACCCGCCCGTTCCCGCCAGGGCGATCGGCGCACGTACGTTCTCGATACCAGCGTGCTCCTGGCTGACCCGCCGGCCATGACTCGCTTCGAGGAGCACGAGGTCGTCCTCCCGGTGGTCGTGGTCACCGAGCTCGAGGCCAAACGACACCACCCCGAGCTGGGCTACTTCGCCCGACAGGCACTCCGCCTGCTCGACGAATACCGTGTCCGGCACGGCCGCCTCGACGAGCCGATCCCGGTCGGGGAGCTCGGCGGCAGCATCCGGGTCGAATTGAACCACTCCGACCTGTCGACCTTGCCCGCCGGCTATAGGGCTGGCGGCGGCGAATCCGACGCCCGCATCCTCGCTGTGGCCCGCAACCTTCAAGCTGAGGGTTATGACGTCACGGTCGTCTCCAAGGACCTGCCTCTGCGGATCAAGGCTAGTTCGCTTGGCCTGCACGCCGAGGAGTACCGCGCCGAACTCGCCATCACCTCCGGCTGGACGGGCATCACCGAGCTCCACGTCCCCGCCCATCAGGTCGACACTCTCTTCGACGCCGGCCACGACGCCGTGAGCGACATCGAGGGTGCAGCCGAGCTGCCCGTCCACACCGGTCTGGTTCTGCACTCCGAGCGCGGCAGCGCCCTGGGCCGGGTCAACCGCGACGGGCGGGTGCGCCTGGTCCGCAGCGACCGCGATGCATTCGGCCTGCGGGGCCGATCCGCCGAGCAGCGCATCGCGCTCGACCTGCTCCTCGATCCGGATGTCGGGATCGTCTCCCTGGGTGGCCGCGCCGGCACCGGCAAGTCCGCCCTGGCACTGTGCGCGGGCCTGGAGAGCGTCCTGGAACGCCGCCAGCACCGCAAGGTCATGATTTTCCGCCCCCTGTACGCGGTCGGTGGCCAGGAACTTGGCTACCTACCGGGCGGCGAAGCCGAGAAGATGGGCCCGTGGGCACAGGCCGTCTTCGACACCCTGTCCGCGGTCACCACCCCTGGCGTGATCGAGGAGGTCATATCCCGCGGCATGCTGGAGGTCCTGCCGCTCACCCACATCCGTGGCCGCTCGCTTCACGATGCCTTCGTCATCGTCGACGAGGCGCAGTCCCTGGAGCGCAACGTCCTTCTCACTGTTCTCTCCCGAATTGGCCAGGGCTCTCGCGTCGTCCTTACCCACGACGTCGCCCAGCGTGACAACCTCCGCGTCGGGCGCTACGACGGCATCGTCGCAGTCGTCGAAAAGCTCAAGGGCCACCCGCTCTTCGCCCACATCACACTCACCCGCTCGGAACGCTCCCCTATCGCCGCACTCGTCACTGAGATGCTCGAGGTTTGATGAGAGCACGCTTGGTCGCGGGGCGCCTGCATCAGCTCGGCGTTCAGGATGAGCAGGTGTCGTGCGTAGTCCGGGGTCTGGAAGAGGCCGGGCACGTGCCGCGAGAAAGGCTTCGGGTTCATCTCCCCCGATGACGGCAGCCCAGACCCCTCCGTCCAATTCAGCGTGATCCAGGGATCCGGCTACGGGAATCTCGAGGAGAACGAGCGGGTCGAATTCCGGGGCAGCGCAGCCCGCAAGCGACCGATGTCCGCCGACTCTGACCGAAGGTCCTACACCATCGTGGCGGTGAAGCCGGACCGCAATCTCCGCTGGTGATCGCCTTCACCGTCCCGCCTGGTCCACGATGCTCGAGCTGGGCGTTCACCACCGTCTTCACACCGTTTGGAGTAGGGGCCGACGGGACGGGCAGTGGTGCGGTGCACCTGCGGTCTCGATAGCGGGATCGTGGCAGAGACTTGGGCAGTGCAGATGGCTGATGATCACCTCCGGACGGCAGCGGGGCCCGCTTCCGGCCGTGATGGTCGTCGAAGCGACGACAAAAGACCCGTCCGCACCGGAGAGGGCTATTTCAAGCGCCGAGCGGCTGAACCCGCGCATCGACGGGCCGGGGCTCCGTGTTGGTCGACTGATTGTTCAGCCGGCCTTCCTGCGTGGTCATCAGGACCAGGCCCTGGGGGCCGAAGGCAGGCACGACCTGGTCGGCGACCCGTTCGGCCACGTCAGGGTCTGTACGCTCACCGGTGTAATTGATGATCATGGAAGAGGCATCAAGTGACTGACACCGTGACCGAGTTCGTGGACGCCGCTGACCAGGCGGATCCGCCGCCGGAGGCTGCGACGGTCGAGCAGAAACTGATCGACCAGCTCGTCGAGCAGGCCCGCAGCAAGGGGCTGCAGTTGACCGGCGAGGGCGGGCTGCTGCAGCAGCTGACCAAGAGGGTTCTGGAGTCCGCTCTGGAGGGCGAGATCACCGACCATCTCGGCTATGACAAGCACGACCCGGCGGGCAAGGACGGCGGCAACTCCCGTAACGGAACCCGGTCCAAGACGGTGCTGACGGACATCGGGCCGGTCGAGATCGATGTGCCTCGCGACCGGGAGGGCTCCTTCGAGCCGGCCATCGTCAAGAAGCGGCAGCGCCGGCTGACCGGCGTGGATGAGATGGTGCTCTCGCTGTCGGCGAAGGGCCTCACGCACGGGGAGATCTCCGCGCACCTGGCCGAGGTCTACGGCGCGGACGTGTCCAAGACGACTATCAGCACGATCACCGACAAGGTGATGGACGGTATGGCGGAATGGCAGAACCGGCCGCTCGACCGCGTCTACCCGGTCGTCTTCATTGATGCTATCAACGTCAAGATTCGGGTTCTGTCGACGATCTTGTGATCCGGACGGTTGAGCGGTTCGTGCCGACCGTTCGCGATCATGCATCGCGTGCTCTCGTGATGTGC
>NZ_JBIWPP010000080.1:0-10928 GCF_044768335.1 Streptomyces sp. NPDC101151
GGGGCTGATCACGGGGGCGAGCGCCGAGTAGTCGTACGGAAGTTCCGGGAGCGTGTAAAGCGCCATGTCCAACGTCCTCCGACGTTATTGCCAATGATATGCAGCTGCACGCTAACAGCAGGAACGGTACCTTGCGATCAGGCGTTGGACCTAGGACCCCCGTGTCGCACGGAACCCGTCCGGCGATCGCCGGACTCCTCTGCGCCACCAACCGGACGAACCATCAGCGACCGGCGGGGGGAGGCAGTTCGCGACCCGGACTCCTCGCCCGCAGCGAGAAAGGCATTAGCGTGACCACGACCTCGTCGTCGGCACATGCCGATACGACAATGCCGTCGGACGCCCGGGCGCTGCTACGACGTCACGGCTTGCGCTGCACTCCGAGCCGGCTGCACACGTTGAGCCTGCTCGCCAGGTCGGGGCTACACCTGTCCTCGGCGCAAGTCTGCGCGGAACTGCATCGGCTGGGGGCGCCGTTCGACCCGGCCACCGTCTACCGAACCCTGGAAGCTCTGACGGATGCCGCCTTGACACACGCGGTTCACGGTCCGGGCCCGAAGCGCTACGGCATCAGCTCGACACCTCACCACCACACAGCGTGCGAACACTGCGGCCACGTGGGTGCTCTCGCCAGTGAGCACCTGAGGGTAGCCGTGGAGCGGATCGCGGAGCTGGCCGGATTGAGGCCCGGCACCGCCGGATCGCTGCTGGTCTACGGCCGTTGCACCAGTTGCGGTGACTGAGCAGGCGTAACGGTGTGAGGCGCCGCCCTTGGGACGGACGCTGTCAAGGCGGGACGGCGCCCCACACCGGGCCGACAGAGAGTGCACCGCTTCGGCCACCCCAGCCGAGCCCTTCCTGCAATCTAATCGTTATTGCGACAGTTTCGCAATAAGCGACCAGTGCCCGCGTCCGAGAGCCGGCGCGGCCCTACTCGGCGCGCTCGCCGGCCGTGGCCGGATTGGCCAACCCCGCCGTCCACTTCTCCTCGATCCGGCCCACCTTCCACACCAGCAGGGCGACGACCCAAGTGGCGAAGAACAGGCCGACGACGACATAACCGATGATGTTGAGGTCAAGCCCGGAGATCCAGTCCCAGAACGCACCGTGCAGACCCGCCTTCTCGGCAACCAGGCCGAGCAGTTCGACAGTGCCGATGAGGAGAGCGACGGCGACGGACAGACCGGTGATGGTGAGGTTGTAGTAAACCTTGCGGACCGGCTTGGAGAACGCCCAACCGTAGGCGAAGTTCATGAACGAGCCGTCGATGGTGTCGAACAGGGACATGCCGGCCGCGAAGAGGATCGGCAGGCACAGGATCGCGTACCAGGGCAGGCCGGAAGCCGCGCCCGAACCTGCGAGGACCAGTAGGGCGATCTCGGTTGCCGTGTCGAACCCGAGGCCGAAGAGCAGGCCCAGCGGGTACATCTGCCACGGCTTGGTGATCGACTTCATGACGCGGCCGAGGAGGCGGTTCATGAAGCCGCGACTGTTGAGCTGCTCCTCCAGCGCCGCCTCGTCGAAGTGACCGGAGCGCATCTGCTGGAAAACTTTCCAGATGCCCACCATGATCACGATATTGATGATCGCGATGACGTAGAGGAAGGTCCCGGAGACCGTGGTGCCGATCCAGCCGGTGACGTCATGCAGCCCGGAGTTGTCGTTCTCGACCGGGTCGGCGAGCGTCTTCACGCCGAGAGAGAGGAGGAAGGCGAGCGCGAAGACGATGCTGGAGTGGCCGAGCGAGAACCAGAAGCCCACCGAGAGCGGACGCTGACCGTCGTTCATCAGCTTGCGGGTGGTGTTGTCGATGGCGGCGATGTGGTCCGCGTCGAAGGCGTGCCGTAGGCCGAGGGTGTACGCGGTGACGCCGATGCCTATGCCGAAGGTCTTGGTGCCCAGGCTGTAGTGCTCGGGAGCGACGATCGCGACCAATGTGAACCAGCCAATGACGTGCAGCGCCAGGATGAAGGCGGCCATGCCGCCGGCGCCGGCCCATTCCTTGCGGGTCATCGATGTGCGTATGCGGTGCCACGAGATGCCGCGTCCGGCGGCTGGGGCGGCCGGCCGGGGGGAAGCGGAATCAGGAGCGGTGCTCATGGGGCGTAAGCCTTACTTCTCGGCGAGCAGCTGTTTTCAGCCGCACCTCCCAGGTTTCTGCGAACGAGTTGCAACTACAAGATAGAGGCAGCAAAGCCGTCGCCAGCTTTCAGTCAACGGCTGGAAAAGATCCCTGCTCGGCCTGCATGCCGACTCACGAAAGCGACAGGTGCACGCCTGGAAGTGCGCGCCCCCTCGGGCCAGGGAGGGGCTCGTGCAACTCGGGCGAGCCCACGCGAGCCCACAGCCGCGCCAGCGCCGCCAGGCTCGCATTCCGCCCCGACCTATTGCACACTGCTTGCAATAGCTATGGAGATGCAGGAAGAGGTAGGCGTGGGCTCTCCGATCGTGCTCGGCATCGAGTCGTCCTGCGACGAGACCGGTGCGGGGATCGTCCGGGACGGACAGTTGCTCGGCGACGCGGTGGCATCGAGCATGGACGACCACGTTCGCTACGGCGGTGTCGTACCCGAGATCGCATCCCGCGCCCACCTGCACGCCCTGCGACCCGTGGTCCGGCAGGCACTGGACAAGGCTGGGCTGTGCCTGTCCGACGTCGACGCCGTCGCCGTTACGACGGGGCCAGGGCTGTCCGGCGCCCTTCAGGTGGGTCTCGCGGGGGCGAAGACCATCGCCTACGCGCTGGGCGTTCCCCTGTACGGCGTCCACCACCTCGCCGGGCACGTCGCCGCCGACACCCTTGAGCACGGCCCCCTGCCCGACCCGTGCATGGTGCTGATCGTCTCCGGCGGCCACACCTCGCTCCTCCTGGTCCGCGACCTGGCCCGCGACCCCATCACCCACCTCGGCGACACTCTGGACGACGCGGCCGGCGAGTGCTTCGACAAGGCCGCACGGGTCTTCGGGCTGCCGTACCCCGGCGGTCCAGCCATCGACCGGGCAGCGAGTGAAGGGGATCCACGCGCCGTCCCCTTGCCCCGTCCGCTGCCCGGCTCGTACGACTTCTCCTTCTCGGGCCTGAAGACGGCGGCAGCCCGCTGGGCCGAGTCCTACGCGGGGCGCGAGCTGCCCGTGAACGACGGGGCCGCGTCCCTCCAGGAGGCGGTCGCCGACGTCCTGACCCGCAAGGCCGTTGCGGCCTGCACCGAGCACGGTGCCGGCACGCTGGTGGTCGTCGGCGGGGTCGCCGCGAACTCGCGGGTGCGGTCCTTGGCGCAGGAGCGCTGCCAGGCCGCCGGAATCGAACTGCGTGTGCCGCCGCTGGGGCTGTGCACGGACAACGGAGCGATGATCGCCGCCGTCGGCGACCTCCTCGTACGAGCCGGAGCTGAACCCGCCCCGCTGGACATGTCGATCGACCCGTCGGCACCGTTGGAATACGCGGCGCTGCAACCGGTCGCGGCTCGGATGGTGGTGGCGCTCTGATGGACATCCGTGTCGTCAGCAACGATGCTCTCCTCTCCCACAGCGCAGCGCTGCGCTCGGTCTACGCAGACGCGTTCTGCGCACCGCCCTGGAACGAGGACGAGGAGACGGCGAACAGGTTCGTCGCGCGGCTCTCGACGGACGTACGACGTCCGGGGTTCATCGCTGCGCTCGCCTTCAACGGCCGGAACCTCATGGGCTTCTCCACCGCCTGGACGACCCTCACCCCCTTCCCGACCGACCGCTGCTATCCGCAGGCATCTGCCGGGCTCGGTCAGGGCCGTACCCACGAATGGCTGTGCGGTGCCCGGGAAATAGACGAACTCGCCGTACGCCCCGCCGCCCGCGGCAACGGCATCGCCGGCCGCCTTCTCGAAGCGATCACCGAGGACGCCCCTCAGGGTCGGGCCTGGCTCCTCACCTCCCTCCGTGCACCCCAAGCCATCGCCTTCTACCACCGTCACGGCTGGACCCAGGCCACGCACCCTTCCCCCGACGGCCACGGCATCGCCGTCTTCCTCAGCCCACGCCATCCCGCCCGGTCCCTCGCCGCCCAGCCTCTGTGACTCCGAAGCCCGACGTGCGCACCGCCAACGCCCACGCTTCCTCGAATTTTTCACCGAGCGCGGCCACACCGTCCTGCCCAGCGCCCCGCCGGCCACGCCTGATCGGCGAGGACTCCCGAGGCAAGGTGGTTTTGGTGGCGCCATCAACGCGGGAACTGGCGAGGCGGGTTAGCGCGCCGCGCAATCAGTCAAGCAGCTGCTGAACGGCAAGGAGCAGCGGAACTGGCACAGGGCGGCGGCCTGCCCGCCAATCGCCTGCGGCATGTTCTCAGGTCCGTGTCGGCAACTCGCGCCGCGTGCCGAGGACTTGCAATTGCCTCCGATCAGGCGAATGAGCGGCCGGATGCGACAGCGACGCCGCAGGTAAGGGCAGATATAACCCCATGGCTGTTACCGCTCAGGTCGACACGACACGCCCCGTGACCACCCTCATCAACGTGTTCACGGTCTCACCCGACCGTCAGGACGAACTGATCGAGCTGCTCGTCCGCGCCACGGAGAAGACGATGAAGCACCAACCCGGCTTCGTCTGCGCCAACTTCCACGCCTCCCAGGACGGCGAACGTGTCATCAACTACGCCCAGTGGCAGACCGAGGAGCACTACCGAGCAATGCTCGCCAATCCCGAGGCCCGCGTCCACATGGACCAAGCGGCGAAAATCGCGACGGATGTCCAGCCCCGCCTCTTCCATGTACGGTCGACCCACTTCACAGCGCCGCTGGAAGGGTGACCGGACTGCCCTCACCGACGACTCCGTCAGCACATCTTGGCACGCATTCGCCTTCTCACCTACTGGATCACTGATCAGGCAGCTAATGATCTGTGGTGGACGCTGACGCAGTCGATCGCCGCGATGTGAGCGACCGGAGTCATCGTCTCCTCGAGCCACCGCGTGACGGATGCTGACATGCCCCTTGGGGCCGCACGCCCCCACGAGCACTCGACCGCGACCCGGCCTTCGCGCAGCGAAGTGATACCTCGCCACCCTCAGGGAAGAACCGGTGATCTTGGTGCCAACTACCCCTGTTTTGTGCCGACTAAAGACTGCAGTCACACACATGTGACCAAGATTGCTAGTTGACACAGGGCGACGTTCGTGACGTGCGCTGGTGCCAAGTGACTTCAGCAGCTGGAGGCATGGAATCAGACAGATAGTTGGCACTTTGGTACAGCGCAGGTCACTAGGGTGTCGCAGCGCACCGAATGACGAAACCAAGGCGTGTGGATGCGTCAACCAGCCAGCCTTACCTTTGCATTGCCAAGGCATGGGGCTTCATTGAACTGGTCACCGTAGGGTCGAAGGCCGCGACGGCGAACGGGGGTTCATGGATGGGTGACGGCAAGGTCCCGGGCAAGGTGCTGGACATCAAGACCGCCGACATCAAGGCGGCGGCACCGGCCTTCCACCAGGGCGCCATGGATCTGAGCAAGGCACTGACCACCCTCATCCAGACCCTCGACGGCCTCGGGGAGCCCTGGGGCCACGACGAGCAGGGCAACGAGTTCGGCAAGGCCTACAAACCGCAGCAGAAGAAGATCGAGAGCGCCGCGGGCATCCTGGTGCTCGGGCTGACGAGCATTCACGAGGCCATGGTGGACCTGTCCGACGGAACCGTGGACAACGACCAGCTCATCGCCGGCATGTTCACTGAAGTGAAAACCGCCAAGCAGAGCGACGGTGCCGGTGAGCGTTGAGGACAAAGCCCGCCACATCCTTCTCAAGCTGGGCATGTGGTGGCCCGAGGCCGACTCCGGCCAGCTGCGGGACGCGGCGAAGGCCTGGCGCACCTTCGCTGGGGCCGTCGACGACGTCCGCTCCCCCGTGCACCGCAACGCGTCGTCGATCATCCACCACAACACCGGTGAGTCGATCGTTCGACAAGTTCTGGGGCCGCTACGCCAAGGACCAGGACGGCGGCTGGCTCAGTGACCTCGCGAAGTCCTCGCGTGAGATGGCCAAGGCACTCGACAAGCTCGCCGACGCCATCGACGACGCCATCAACAAGCTCTGGACGCAGATCGGCATCGACGCCGCCGTCATCGCGGGCGGAGTGACGCTCGCCTTCTTCACCGCAGGCCTCGCCTCCGGGGCGGCCGTCGCGGCGGCGGACGCGGTCATCGAGTTCGGTGCCACGATGGGCGTCGCGGTCACCACGACGGTGGCCGAGATCGCCGCAGGCACCCTCATCGCCGCCGCCTTCGGCGGCGTCGAGTCGGTCGCCGTCGACCTCGCCATCGCCCAGCCGCTGAAGATGGCGACGGGGCTGCAGCACGGGTTCAGCCTGGACGAGGTCAACCAGTCCGCCAAGGACGGCATGATCTTCGGCGGCGCGCTGGGAGCGGGCGGCGGCCTGCTGAAGGCGAGCATGGAGGGCGGGCTGAGCGACACGACCCCGCTTCTGCTGCGCCCGCCGTCGCTTCGCCCGGACCTGGTCGAGCTGGGCCCGGCGGCCCGCAACGCCGAGCGCACCCCGTGCGTGGGCGAGCCGATCGACGTGGCGACCGGCGCGATGCTGATGACGCAGACGGATCTGACGCTGCCGGGCAGTCTGCCGCTGGAGTTCACCCGCACCCACCTGTCCTCGTACCGGGGCGGGGTCTGCTTCGGCACGACCTGGATCTCCACCCTCGACGAGTGCCTCCAGATCGACGGTGAGGGCGTCGTCTTCGCGGCGGCGGACGGCATGCGCCTGGTGTACCCGGTGCCCGAACCGGGCGTGCCGACCATGCCGGTGAAGGGCGCCCGGTGGCCCCTGGAGTGGGACGGCAAGCCGGACAGCGCGATGACGGTCACGGACCCGGCCACGGGCGTGGTCCGCACCTTCGCCGCCCCGGTTCCCTCCCCGACCTTCGGCGTGTTCCACCTGGCACTCGACTCCTGGACCGACCGCAACGGCAACCGCATCGACGTCGAACGCGACGACGACGGCGTCCCCTTCGGCCTGCGCCACTCCGGCGGCTACTACGTCGCCGTCGACACCCAGGGCCCGCGCATCACCGCCCTGCGCCTCCTGGACGAGCCGCCCTCCCGCTACCGCCCCGGCAGCACGACCGACGCAGGCACGGTCGTCATGCGTTACGGCTACGACGCCTCCGGCAACCTCACGGAGGTCATCAACTCCAGCGGCGAGCCTCTGCGCTTCACCTACGACGCCGAGGGCCGCGTCACCCGCTGGACCGACCGCAACGGCACCTGGTTCGGTTACGTCTACGACAAGCGCGGCCGGGTGGTGCGCACCGAGGGCGTCGACGGCATCCTGTCCGGCACCCTGACCTACGACGACACCGCCCGCACGACGACGTACACCGACTCCCAGGGCCATGTCTCGGTCCACCGGTACAACGCCGAGGGCCTCGTCGTGGAGGAGACGGACCCACTGGGTCATGTCACGCGCACGGAGTGGGACGAGTACGGCGACAAGCCATTGGCGATCACCGACGCCCTTGACCACACCACCCGGTACACCTATGACGACGCTGGCAACCTCACTGAACTTGCCCTGCCCGACGGGTCGGTGGCACGGGCCGTATACAACGCGCTCGGACTGCCGACCGAGGTGGTCGAGCCGGGCGGCGCGGTGTGGCGACACGCGTACGACGAACAGGGAAACCTGCTCAGCACCGTGGACCCGACCAGCGCGGAGACGCGGTACACGAACCTTGAGGCGGGCCGCCCAACCACGATCACGAACGCTCTCGGCCACACCCGGGCACTGGCCTACGACGCTGCGGGCTTGCCGATAGCCGTGACGGACGAGCTCGGCCACACGACGGCAATCCGCCGGGACGCCTTCGGCCGGGTGGTCGAGGTTACCGATCCGCTGGGCCACACAACTCGCCTGGAATGGACGACAGAAGGCAATCAATCCTGGCGGGAGCAGCCCGACGGCACCCGAGAGACGTGGACCTGGGACGCGGAAGGCAACCTGCTCTCCCACACCGATCCGGCAGGCCGAACGACCCGGCACACCGCAGCCCGTTTCGACGTACCGGCAACGAGAACCGATCCGGACGGCGCTCGCTATGAGTTCTCATACGACACGGAGCTGCGCCTGACAGGCGTCACCAATGCGCAGGGACGCACTTGGTCGTACACCTACGACGAGGCCGGCCGTCTGGTGACAGAGACGGACTTCAACGGTCGCACGCTCACCTACACGCACGACGCGATGGGTCTGGTAACAGCGCGGACCAACGGTGCGGGGCAGACGCTGCATCTCACACGGGATGCGTTGGGTCGGCTTGTGGAGCAGCGCTCGGAGACGGATGGCGTAACGGCATTCGCCTATGCGGCGGACGGGCGCGTGGCGCGGGCGGTGAACGCGGATGCGGACGTTGCCTTCACACGGGATGCGATGGGCCGTGTACTGAGCGAGACCGTCAACGGTCGTACCATCACGTACACCTATGACGCCCTGGGCCGCCGGGTTCTCCGCGTGACCCCGGCGGGCTCGGCGTCACACTGGACATACGATCCCGCGGGCAGGCCGACACAGATGCGTTCCGACGCGGGTGCGCTGGTCTTCACGCATGACGCGGCAGGACGCGAGACACATCGCCACGTAGGCAGCGCTGTCACCCTCACGCAGAACTGGGACGCGGTCGATCGTCTCACCGCCCAATCTCTCACGGCGGGTGCGCACAATCTGTTGCAGCACCGCGCGTACGCCTATCGCGCCGATGGCCGTCTGGCCGAGATCCGAGAGCTCACGACAGGCAGGCGCCGCTTCGATCTCGACTCCATGGGGCGAGTGACGGGTGTACGAGCCCACGGCTGGAGCGAGACCTACACCTACGACAGCGCGGGCAACCTCACCGACGTATCCGCAGCCGACCACGCCGCCGCCGGTGATCGTGACATCGACGGGGTGCTGGTCCGGCGGGCGGGCGATACCACGTACGCCTACGATTCCCAGGGCCGTCGGACCCATAAGACACGCAAGCTGTTGAGCGGGCAGACGAAGACTTGGGTGTATGCCTGGAACGCGGAAGACCGCCTTGTCGAGGTTGTCACGCCCGAGGGAGACCGGTGGCGGTACACCTATGACCCGCTGGGCCGCCGCGTCGCCAAGCTCCTCCTCACACCGGACGGTTCGGAGGCCAACCGAATCGACTTCACGTGGGAGGAAAATCTCCTCGCCGAGCAGCTCCTCACAGACGGCAGGGTCACGACCTGGGACTACGCCCCTGACACACCCCGCCCCATCGCCCAAACCACCAGCAGGCAGGCACACGGGTCCGCAGGCACGTCCTTCCTCTCCCGGCTAGCCGAGGAGACCACGGCCGACCTCACCATGCGCTTCCACGCCGTTATCACGGACGCGGTCGGCACCCCGACCGAACTCATCACCGCCGAAGGTGCCGTCGAGTGGCAGAGACGCACCACTCTGTGGGGCACGTGGTACTCCGCTCCCGCGGACGACACCGAGTCCGTGGACTGTCCCCTGCGTTTCCCCGGCCATTACGCCGACGCCGAATCCGGCCTGCACCAGAACGTGCAGCGCTACTACGACCCGGAGACCGCGGCATACCTCTCCCCGGATCCGCTCGGTCTGGAAGCCGGCCCGCACCCATACTGGTATGGCCCTCACCCGCTCACCTGGATGGACCCTCACGGTCTCGCGCTCTGCCGCGACACTCCGAGGCTGGAGACCGGGAACGACAAGGAGGGCTGGATCCACATCGACAAACGGCACATCTCGGGAACCGCTCAAAACGGCCACGGCGATCTCATGCCTCCGTCCACGACTCGCGATCAGGTGGAAAAGGCCATCAGGATAATGGTCAAGCGAGGTCAGCGAATGTCGTCTCCGGGGCGCCAGCTCCAGACCTTCGAAAAGAGGATGACCGTGAACGGGTTGTCCGCCCGGTACCGACTCATCGTCGACTCGCATGACGGAAACCGCGTGATTACGTTCTTCCCGGTCGGAAAGGGCTACACCCCTTGATCACTTTCCAGTTCACCGTGCGCCCCGACCAAGGCGACCCCCACGGGTTCGACATGGGCGACATGGTCGTCACCGGGGATTTCGGCACAGTCGACTCGGCCGGCCACGTCCCCGATCAGGGCATGATGATCTACCTCTCGGTCGTCCAGTTGCTGGACAGCCTGCGCGAATTTCTGCAGGGCGACGCCCGCGTGCTCAGCTACATCGGCGCCGATACGTCGTTCAATCTTGTGGTGAGACGAAACAAGGAGGGTCTGTCGGTCGCTGGCAAGAATGGCGTGATCGCCCAGACAACCGCTCCGGAGCTGACCTCCGCTGTGCTGCACGCGGCGAAGGCCCTTGGCCGCAGCCTTCCTCAAGAAGACACCGTCAGATTCGACTGGGAAAACGCCATCGCTGATTTCCGCCCCCTCGTACCAAACATAAACGGCTGACGACGGGACGTCGGAAGTCGAACCCGGGGGCGCCGGGACGCATCCTCATTTGCCAGCATCACCACCTGAGGTAGAGCGTGCCTATGCGGGGATGCTGCAGCTTCCCAAGCGCGGGGCTCTGGCCACGAGTTGGTACGCGAGTGGCCCGACGCGGGTCTCGGTCATCCAGCGGTTGTGGCCGCCCCCGAGTGAGCGACGTCGCGATGAGCCTCGCGCTCGAAAGCCAGCCGGTGAGAGCAGCGCAGTGAGCTTGTTCCGCTTTGACGGACACCATCGGTGTGGTGGTCAGGCTGCGAGTGCGGCCTCGTATTCGGCGGGACTGCGGTTAGCCGAGACTGCTGTGCAGTCGGTGCAAGTTGTACCAGCCCTCGATGAAGTCGAAGATCGCGGTGTGGGCAGCGGCCCGGCTGGGCCAGGGGCTGGTGCCGAGCAATTCCCGTTTGATGGTGGCGAAGAACGACTCGGCGAGTGCGTTGTCCCAGCACTGCCCGGT
>NZ_JBIWPP010000081.1:0-9769 GCF_044768335.1 Streptomyces sp. NPDC101151
AACTGCTGGACCGGCACCTGCACCACCTGCCACCAACCCCTGCCCAGCAGACCCACACCAAGATCAAGACAGACCTAACGGAGTCCTACTAGCACCGCGATGCCCTGCCGTTCGCAGATCCGGATGATCCGGTGGGGGCGGGCGGCCGTCAGGTCGTGGGCACGGCCCGGCAGGGCGGGCGAGATCCACAGCAGCCGTCCTGCGGAGTCGGTCACCACCTGCACGTTCACTCCGTGCCGACGATGTTTGATGCCCCTATGTTCGTCAAGCTGCGGTCATCAGGGACACTGAAGTGTCAGGCTGCTGGTGACACGTGATCATGTCAGCGCGGATCAGGTGGTATGCCTCGCGGGCTGCGTAGCGTTTCAGGCAGCGCATGACCTCGCGTTTTCCCTTTCCTTCGGCGGTGCGTCGCTCCAGGTAGAGGCGGGTGCGCTCGTCTTGACGCATACGGGTGACCACGATGCGGTGCAGCGCGGCGTTGGCCTGCCTGTCTCCACCACGGTTGAGCCGACGGCGCTGGCTCTTCCCTGAGGACTTCTCAACAGGACTGACACCGCACAGGGCGGCAAAGGACGCCTCGCTGGCCAGCCGTTCCGGGTTGTCACCTGCGGTGATCAGCAGGGCCGCCGCACTGTCCGGTCCGATCCCGAGCTGGTCCAGCAGGCTGGGCGCGGTAGCCCGGACCGCTATGGTCATCCGTCTTCCGAGCTCGTTGGCTTCTTGCCGCAGCTGCACAACGCGCTGCGCCAGCAGCCGCAGCGTAAAGATCGCCGTATCGGCTGCCGGGTTGCTCTCGCGGGTGTCGGCCAATCCTGCGCACCGGCGGACCAGGAGCGAAGTCGAGAGCGGCTCCAGCTCCTCGCGGAGGGCGGACGGAGCATTGACCAGCACGGCCTTCAGCTGATTGAGCGCTTGAGTACGGGCTTTGACCGCGGAGTTCTTCGCCAATCGGAGCATACGCAGCGCTTCCACGTGCCCGTCGCCGCTCTTCGGCAGCGCCCGTGCCATGCCCGACAGCGCGCCCCGGGCGGCGGCCTCGGCGTCGACGGCGTCGGTCTTGCCGCGGCGGCGCCGGGTGGATCGGTCGGGCTGGTTGACCTCCACCACCGGAACCTGCTGGGTCGCGAGGTAGCGGGCCAGGCCCGCACCGTAAGATCCGGTGCATTCCACCCCAGCCCGCAGCACCGTCCCGCACTGGCGTGCCCAGTCGAGAAGGTTGCTGTAGCCGGCCGCGGTGGCCGGGAACTCCCCGCAGCTCAGCAGCCTGCCAAGGTGGTCAAGGACGGCGGCAACGTGCACGTCCTTATGGGTGTCGACGCCGAGCACCACCATGCGCGACTCGGGCGCGGCCTCGACAGCGTGGATGGCAGGAAGGGCAGCAGGCATGCCGAGGGTGGTCACTGTGCTCCTGTTCGACGACGTGCAGATAGTCAGTGCGCCGGTCGGTGGAGCGGTCAGAACTGTGACGGTGCCTTCGAGGCCAAGGCCCCTATCGGGACACGCTCCCCCGGCCCGGTGCCGGTACGTGTCGCTCCGGCCCGGCTGACAGATCAAACACAAGGCACAAGCGGCCAGTGAGAGTACGAGTCAAGCCGTGGCCGGAACGACACGGCCGCCATCCTCACAGTGGGAGTAGTCGGCCCGGCTGTCACCGACCCGGTCGCACTCCGCGAGGGTGCCGTCCACCAGCACGTAGTCGGGGTCGGCTTCGCGCAGCGCACGCAGCAGGCCGGGCGCGCGATCGGCAAGCAGACCGACCACCGCGGCCGTGTAGGCATGTGCGGTACCGACGGAGATACCGAAGCCGGCGGCGATCTGCGCGAGCGTGTCGTGCCGGCGCAAGTACACGAGACCGACCAGGGCACGCTGATGCGGCGGAAGTTTGCAGCGGCGGTCACCGTCGCGGATGACGATGAGCATCGTGACCCACTAGACCAGGGCGTGCGGTAGGTCGAGTGCGGCAGAATATGGAACCAACGCGGCTCCTACGCCTGTGGGTTGAGGCTTCGAACACCTCCCTCAACGGCACGGGAGCCTCGTACCTTGCGCACACCACCAGCGTCACCCGATCAGTGGCCATGCTGAAAACGCTCATTGAAGGGATCCACCAGCAGAACCCCCGTCCGGTGGAGGTCGTAGGTCGCGGACATGGTTCCTCCCAGGCCGGGTGATGGACAACATCTAGAATTCGGGATTGGTCTCATCATCCTGAATGTCACATGGATACGTCTCGGGCACTGGCGGGCCGGCAGGGGGCTTTCCGTGAATGTCCCGACACCATCCGCCGACGGGGACTCCCGGCCGTCAGGAGGTGGGGGAGGGCGTGCCCTCTCCCGCGACTCCGGCACCATTCGCCGGACAGGTCCTGAGCTCGGTCGACAAGGAACCCTGGCCGGCTCGTCCCGAGGGGCGGACCACACCCTGCGCGATCACCACGACGCGGCGCGCCTCGAGACCGTTCGTCCTCTGCGCGTGCGGGGTTGCCGAACGAGCGCGACGGCCGGCCTGTCGGGGGGAGCATGGTGGCTGTTGGCCGGGTGTGAGCGGCCGGGCCGGGCCGCCGTCCCGACCGCCGGCCTTCACTGGGGCGGTTCCGCACCCGTCTGTTCGCTCACCATGTACTGCGCGCACCAGTCGGGCCAGTTCGGGTCTTCCTCGCCGGTGCGCTTCTCGTGCTCACCGTGGGCGGCAGCCGCGCGCCGCATCGCGTTCGCCAGGTCGCTTGCGGAGCTGAACGACGTCGGGCCGGGGTCGACACGCCCGGGGAGCCGGGCCGTGACCTCCTGGAGCAGCCAGCTGTTGCCGTCGGGATCGCTGAACGTGGCGCGCGAGAAGTAGCTGCGCCGCTCGGGATCCAGACCTTCGATCGGCCCGTCCGGACCGCGGTGGAAGATCTCGCTCACCTCGATGCCGCCGGCGACCAGCGCAGCCCGGGCGGCTTCGATGTCGGAGACGATCAGGTACCCCTTGGCCGTGCCGGGCGCGGCTGACGTGAGGTCTGTGCCGAACTGGACCGAGCACGCGGAGCCGTGCGGGGTGACCTGAACGACGCCGGGCGGCGTTTGGTCCAGCCTCCACCCGAGGCGCCCGTAGAACTCCTTCGCGCGGTCGATGTCCGAGACAGGGATGACGGCCACTTCCACCTGCATGCCGACGTCTGTGACGCTCATGAATCCGCCCCGTTCATCGGTGCCTCCCTGGGGTGTGCCGGACATCATCGTCGCGCCGCCTTTTCCAACCTCACTCTGAGCTGGTCAGATGCAGGGTGAGGACGGCCTTGACGAGACGCGTGACGCGGATGGTGGAGCAGCGGAGCTTGCGGAGGAGCCGCCAGGATTTCAGGGTGGCGACGGCTTGCTCGACGAGGGCCCGGATCTCTGGGTGGGATCGATTGACGGCCTGCTGTCCCGTGGAGAGCGTCTCCCATCGGCCGCGGTACGGAACACGAACCGTGCCCCTTGATGCCCGGGACGCTTTGTCGGCCCAGCAGAGAATGCCGGCCTCGGCGAGGGTGTCGACGAAGCCCTGCTCGCGGGCTGCGCGGACGTCGTGGACGGCACCGGGAAGAGCGGGTGAGGCCCACCGGGGTCGGCCGGACGGATCGGCGATGACCTGCACGTTCATGCCGTGTCTCGTGTGCTTGCCTGAGTAGAAGGGCCGATCGGCGGCGATCCGTTCGATCGGCAGCAGCGTTCCGTCCAGCAGGACGAACGCCTTCATGGACGCCGTCCGAACCGCTTCTGCGTGAGCAAGCGGAGAGCAGAAATGGACACGCCGACGCCGGAGGGGAGGAAAACCACGCGAAGCCCCTGGTGGAGACGGATTTCTTGGTCGAAAACCGATCTACAGGGGCTTCACCCGTCTGCCACTCCAAGTGTACGGCCCACAAGCCAGGTTAAGGCTCAATGCGGCGAAAATGAGGGTTGACGGGATATAGAAGCTTCATTGGGAATCAGTAATAGGCGGTCGTGCATGGTAGGGTCTTCGGCGTGGGACTTTGGCTACTCAACAACCTGGATACGGCCAGCCTCGCGATCCTCATCGTTGGAGGCGTTGTTGTTTTGTCGCTCGCCGCTTGCTTGGTGACGCGCCGTCTTTTTCCTGAGTTGATCAATGGCGTGACCAATGATGTGTCCCGCACGGTACTTGAACTGTTCGGAGCCATCTACGGAATCGTCCTTGCTTTCGTCATCGTGACCTTGTGGACCGAACTTGAGCAAGTTCAAGTAGTGGTAACTTCCGAGGCTTCAGATCTCGCTGTAATTTCCCGCAACGCGCATTCGTTTCCAGGCGAGGTGCAGGAAAAATTGGACCGTGCGATCGGGGGATACGTTCACGCTGTCGTAGAGGATGCATGGCCGCTGATGCGCGTCGGAAAAAATAGCCTCAGCGCGACATCGGGCAAGCTTGAGGCGTTGTATGGAGTCCTCCAGGATTATAATCCTAGAAATGCTTCCGAACAGGCCTTCTATGGCGAGTCGGTGGAGCGACTGAACGATGTGACCACACAGCGCAGAACCCGCATCCTGGCCGCAACGCAAGAATTGCCCATTCTCCTGCAGGTCCTTACCTATGGGGGAGCGCTGGTCGTGATGATGGTCACCTTGCTTTACGGGGTGGAGAACCTCAAGGTGCAGCTGCTTTTCGTAGGGTCGATCGCATTACTGGTAGGCCTGAGCCTCACCCTCGTCCTCGTCCTTGAACACCCCTTCGCCGGCGAAGTGAGTGTGAGTCCGCATCCGTTCATGGAGGGTCAGCTGAGGAAATACTGGGGCAGGTGACGTGGTGAGGTCCGGCGAGAGATCTACCGGCTCATCGCTGCTCCGTGCCCCGCGGTCGACACTGCCGGGGCCGCCGCCTGACATCCATAGGGGCATCAATGCCCTCCCGGATCGTTCCTCCAAGGCCTCAAGCGGGAATTGCCCCACGGGAGACGCTGAACCTCGAAGGCCATGTGCGCGATCGTGCCCGTAGGAAACCGATGGTGCACCTCCGCTCCCGGGACGTGGGTACCCGGCTGCGCGAGCGTTACGCCACCCCTACGCCCGGCTCGGAGTGAGGTTGGAAAAGGCTCAGTGGCCGGCCTGCCGAGGCTGCTTTTCGAGCACGCGCCGCCCGACAGCCGCCGTGGATACGTCTACTGATGCCGCCCCGGGCGAGTCCCGGTCGTGACGGGTCACATTACGTCGGGTCGGCCGATGCTCCACTGAAGCCGGCTGCCTAGTGTCGTGTCGTCCCTGGCAGCAACGGATCGAAAGCGGGCCCCGCATGCGTCGGCTCACGTACTTCATCGGCTGCAGTGTCGACGGCTTCATCGCCGGTCCGGACGGGCAACACGACTCCTCCGGATTCGACGGCGACCTCAAGGCCGCGATTCTCGCCGAGTGTCCCGAGACCGTCCCGGACCACGTCCGCATCTCCCTGGGCGTCGCCGGCACGGCGAACAAGAAGTTCGACACGGTCGTCATGGGGCGAGGCGCCTACGAATCGGCTCGGGCAACGGGTTCGACCAGTCCGTACCCCCATTTGCGGCAGTACGTGTTCTCCTCGACCCTGATCCGGCCCGACCTCGAGGTCGATGTCGTTGCAGGCGACCCGGTGGAGTTCGTGCGCGGGCTGAAACGGGAGCCCGGCATGGGCATCTGGCTGTGCGGTGGCGCTGTGCTGGCCGGTCAGTTGCTCGGGGAGATCGACGAGTTGATCATCCGTCACCACCCGGTGGTGTTCGGCGACGGCATCCCGCTGTTCCGTACCTCGTTCACCCCAGCCCCCTTCACCCTGACCGGGTCCCGGGTCTTCACCACGGGAGTGGCCGTCACCACATACGCCAAGCAGTAGGAGAACACGTGTTGTTTCGACCCACGACCGAGGCCGATCTGGAGCGCGTCGTAGAAGTGATCGTGGATGAGCCGGTGGGGTGGATCGACGCCGACCGCTACCGGGCCGAGCTGCGGCAGGGGATGTACCGGCCCGAGTGGACCTGGATCGCCGAGGACGGCGGGCGGGTGGCGGCGCGAGCCTTGTGGTGGGGGCGGACGGACAGCGCTCACCCCATTGCCTTGGACTGCCTGCATGTCGACCCCGCGTGCGCCGACCGGGCGGAAGTCGCGGCAGGGCTACTGGTCGCTGGGCTGCAGGCATTCGCCGCTCAGGGCGCGCCCGAACCCCCGCAGTACATTCTGACGCTGCCCGTGGGCTGGCGTGACGACCCGGCTGCGACGGCAGCCGTCGAATGGCGGGGCCAGGCTGCAGCAGAGGCGGGGCTCACGCGGGAAGTGGAACGGCTGCGCCTGGAGTGGACACCGGATTCCGGTCTCCCCCCGGCCAGGGGAAAGCTGACCTTTGCCCCGGCGTCGGACGAGGAGTTCCTCCGGCTGTTCCAACGGATAGCTGTCGGCAGCTTGGACGACGAGACCCGCAGAAACGTGGAGGCCAAGGGCGCCGAAGCCACCGCTCGGGGCGAAATGGACTTCTACCTCGGCTGCCCCGGCCGGCGTGATTGGTGGAGGCTGGCATACGCCCCCGACGGGCAGGTCGTCGGGCTTGCTCTCCCGTCCGCGACACCGTACGCCCGCAACGTCGGCTACCTGGGTGTCGTACCCGAATTCCGTGGCCATGGGTACGTGGACGATCTGCTCGCCGAGATCACCCGCATACACGCGGACACGGGCACCGAGCTGATCACCGCCACCACGGACAGCGGCAACGCGCCGATGGCCGCGGCTTTCGACCGCGCCGGCTACCGGATCACAGAGATCCGCGTGATCCATTCAGCGCCGGCGGCATGAGGACGGCGGCGACACACCCTGCGTCTGACAGACCCGACGACCCTCGCCGCCGTACGAAGCCCCCTGGGTGAGCGCCTCTTTGAAACCACCGGCCCAATTGATGAAGGACGTTACGTTGTCTCCTGATCCGAACACCGTTCACCCGCTGCCTGCCCATGACCGCGTGGTGTTCCTCCGACCAGTGATCTCCTCACCCAAGATTGTCGTGGGCGACTACACCTACTACGACGACCCCGACGGCGCCACAGACTTTGAACACCGCAACGTGCTCTACGCCTACGGGCCGGAGCGTCTGATCATCGGCAAGTACTGCGCCATCGCCGCGGGCACCAAGTTCCTGATGGCCGGCGCCGAGCATCCGACGATGGGGGTGTCCGCGTTCCCCTTCACCATGTTCGGTGGCCGGTGGGCCGAGCAGACTCTGGACATCATCACCGCGATGCCGAGTCGTGGAGACACGGTCGTCGGCAACGACGTCTGGTTCGGCCACCAGGTGACGGTGATGCCCGGCGTGCGGATCGGAGATGGTGCCATCATCGCGGCCGGTGCCGTGGTCACCAGTGACGTGGCGCCTTACACGATCGTGGGCGGCAATCCGGCCCGGCTCATCCGTCAGCGCTTCGCCGACGACGACATCAAGCGTCTCCTGCACGCCGCGTGGTGGGACTGGCCTGTCGAGCTGGTCACCGAACACACCCGTACCATCATGGCCGGGACCCCGGCAGAGATCGAAAGCATCGGCAACCGGCGTGACGAAACCGGCAGTTGATCAACAGCCGTTCGGGCGAGGAGGTGCCGCACGCAAGCCGCGCATGCAGGCGTCAAATTGACCGCCATGCGTGATGCTGCAAGCCGCGCTGGTTGTCTGCGTGAGTGCAGAACGGCGTCCGCAGGAACGGCCAGTGGGTGCGCGGAGCATGCGCGCCATGAGAAGAGGAGGGAGAGCCTGAATGGCTGTGCTCATCGAGGAAGTCGCCGTCGCCGAGACCGGCAGCGGGCCGTACGCGCTCACCAGCGGCCCGGACGGGGCGCTCTGGTTCACCATGGTCCACGGAGGAAGCATCGGGCGGCTTGTGCCCGGAGGCGAGCTTTCGACCCACCCACTCGATCCGGTGTGCGGGCCGACGATCATCGTTGTCGGGACGGACGGCGCCTTGTGGTTCACCGAGCACCGGGCGCACCGCATCGGCCGGATCGCTCTCAACGGCGACGTTACGGAGTTCGCGCTGCCTACGGCGCGGTGCGGGCCGTTCGGGATCGCCGCCGGGCCGGATGGGGCACTGTGGTTCACCGAGACCGCTGCCGACCGGATCGGCCGGATCACCACCGACGGCCATGTGACCGAGTTTCCGCTGCCGGCCACCGGGGCCTTCCCGTCTACGATCACGGCAGGCCCGGACGACGGGATGTGGTTCACCCTGAATCAGGCCAACGCGATCGGGCGGATCGGCATGGACGGAGCCGTCACCCTGCACGCCCTGCCGACCGAATCCGCCGCCCCGGTGGGCATCGCAGCGGGCCACGACGGGGCGCTTTGGTTCGCGGAGATCGGCGCCGGGCAGATCGGGCGCATCACCCCCGACGGCCGGACCACCGAGTTCCCGCTGCCCGACCGCACGTCCCGGCCGCATGCCATCACCCCCGACAGCACCGGGGCCCTGTGGTTCACCGAGTGGGCCGCTAACCGCGTCGGCTGCATCTCACCCGACGGGGCGATCACCGTGCACGAGCTGCCGACCGCCGGCTCGGAACCTCACGGCATCTCCACCGGCCCGGACGGCTCTGTATGGGCAGCACTGGAGATCGGCACGCTCGCCCGCATCACCACAGGGCCGGGCGTCTGACCCAAATCCGGGCGGCAGGGCGCACGCTGCTCGGGAAGCCTGAGCAGCAGCACTTTCAAACGACACCCAAAACGAAAAGAGAACCTCCATGAAATACGCACTCGTGATCTTCGAGACGGCCGAGTCGCGCGCCAGGATCCAGACAGACCGGGACACCCACCGAGCAGCCTACGAAAGCTGGATCGGGCAGATCGCGGCGGCGGGCAAGCTGATCAGTGGCGATGCCCTTGAGACCGAGCACATCGCCGCAGTGACCGTGCGCAAGACCACCGCCGGGGCGTCCACCGTGACCGAAGGGCCGGCGCACCCCGGTGAGGAGACCCTCGGTGGTTGGTTCGTGATCGACGTTGCCGATCGTGAGGAAGCCGTGGAACTGGCCACGGGCCTCCGTACCCCCGAGACGGTCGAAATCTGGCCTCTGCTCGAAACGGCCTGAGTCGCACCACCGGCCACGGGGACAGAGAGATCCCGAAAGGACGCGTCCAAGGCCGATTCCCGCGATCGCAGCCGAAGTCCCAGCGAGCGCTGCCCGGAAGGTCTTTGTGGGCAGCGCCGCAGCGCCGGAAGCCCGCACCTGGACCACCAGGGTCACAAACCCCCGGACGTATAGTGGTGATCACGATGCCCGGTTGCGGCCGGCGACGCGGACCGGGGGGGAGCGCGTGGTGCAGGGACGTGCAAAGGAGCAGTGCCACATCCGTCGGATACTCGACGACGCCCATCGCGGGGAGAGCAACTGCCTGCTCCTGCACGGAGAGGCCGGCATCGGCAAGACCACCCTCCTCGAGTACGCGGTCGCCCATGCCGAAGGCATGAGTGTGCTGCGGGTCGAGGGCATCGAGTCGGAGATGGAGCTGGCCTTCGGCGGGCTCCATCAGCTCTTCCTGCCGGTGTTGGATCGGCTCGATCTGCTGCCGCCACCGCAGGCCGGGGCCCTGCGGGCGGTCTTCGGCTTGAGTGACGAGACCGTGCGGGACCGTCTCACCATCGGGCTTGCGGCGCTGTCGCTGCTCTCCGAGGCGGCCGCCGAAAAGCCCTTGTAGGACTCCGTTAGGTCTGTCTTGATCTTGGTGTGGGTCTGCTGGGCAGGGGTTGGTGGCAGGTGGTGCAGGTGCCGGTCCAGCAGTTCAGCAG
>NZ_JBIWPP010000082.1:0-9381 GCF_044768335.1 Streptomyces sp. NPDC101151
AACCGGCTGACGTCGCCCGCGCCGCTGGTGCGGGTGGAGGACTGGGCCAGGTGCTGGGCGGTGGAGGAAGTCTTCGGGATCGAGCCCGGTCTGCTTGAACTCGCGCAGTTCCGCGCCGAACGGCGCACACGTCGCGCATGACCTCTTCGCAGCGCTTGAGGATGTCGTCGGTGAACCGTCCACGCTGTGCCAGGGCGTGGAGGGTGTGGACGACCGTACGGCCCCTGCGGATATCGGGGTTTGGCTCCCAGCGTGGTGACATAGATCAACGTTATGATCACGCTCTAGTGCAACCTCGCCGCGGCGAGTCCCGATCTGCTGCGCGCGATGGTCAAGACGTTGCCAACGCGCTCATGTCCGCCGAGGCCGACGCTCTCTGCAACGCCGAATACGGGCAGCGTGAGTGGGACACTGGGGCCGGCACTGTCGAACTCGCGGTCCCCAAGCTGCGAACCGCAAGCTACTTCCCGCACTGGCTACTCCTCGAACGACGCCGACGGACCGAGCAGGCCCTCATCTCGGTGGTCGCCACCGCCTGCCTCCTCGGCGTCTCCACCCGCCGCAGCGGCCGGTTGCGTCTTCTCCGCCATGACTTGTCCGATCCGCTTGACCACGGGCCCGAGGCCGAGCCCCCAGCCAGGCTGTCATGTCACGGACTTACACGATCTTTCAGACACGCTCGAATGGGCTGGAGCAGTCGGCATGTCACGAACCCCCAGGTCACACCCAACGTCTGAGATCTCTACCGAACCCGGAACGGTTCATCCTGTTCTACTGGTGGGGCGAGGGTGCTATTGGGGTGACTGGTGCGCGAGTGTCAGCTTCGTGTCCTGGACGGCTTGGCGCGCGGGAGGGTAGGAGGCTACGACGTCCTGGGCGAGGGGGGCGGCTTGGGCCAGGTGGTCGGCGGCGGCCAGGGCCTCCAGCTGCTCGCACAGTGAGGCGAGCTGCTGCAGACCGAACGCTGTGCCGTTGGACTTCAGCGTGTGGGCGGCCCGGCGCACTGCTGGTGCGTCTGTCTCCTGCAGGCCGTGGCGGATGGCGTCGATCAGATGAGGCGAGTCGCTGAGGAAGGCGTCCAACAGGACAACGACGGCCTCGGCGCCGAGGGAGTCGACCAGTGACTGCACGGCGTCGGGATTGATGACCTGCGCAGGGGTGGCCATGGCTGTCTCCGGTAGTGCGTGCTGCGGTGGCGGGGCGTCGTCGGTGCTGTGGTGGCGGGGGGTGAGGCGGGCGAGGGTGTCGGCCAGGGTGGTCATGGTCAGGGGCTTGGTGAGGTAATCGTCCATGCCGGCGGCGATGCACGCCTCGCGATCCTCCTGCATGGCGCTGGCGGTGAGCGCGATGATCCGGGGCCTCTGGCTGGTGGGCCACTGACGGTGGATCGCCCGGGAGGCGTCGAGGCCGTTCATGACGGGCATGTGGACGTCCATCAGGACGACGTCGTAGGGCTTGCGGTGCAGGGCTTCGAGCGCCTCGGCTCCGTCGCTGACCGCGTCTGCCGAGTAGCCGATCTTGGCGAGCATGCGCAGGGCGAGTTGCTGGTTGAGGCTGTTGTCTTCGGCCAGCAGGATTTGCAGCGGTGCCGGCTGGGGCAGGGCTGGCGCCGGCGGGGCCGCTGGGCGCGGGGCTGCTTGTGCCGCCCGGCGGGGCACCAGGGCGCGGCACAGGCTCTCATAGAGCTGCGTGGCCTTGACGGGCTTGGTGTGGTGAGTGACAGCGGGGGACAGGTCCTCGGGGCGGGTGGCGGGTTTGCCGAGGGGCGTCAGGAGGATCATCGGCAGGCCGGGGCGGTGGCGGCTGATCTGCTGGGCGAGGTCGACCCCGTCCGTGCCGGGCGTCTGCAGGTCCAGGATCGCCGCATCGAAGGGGTCACCGTCGCGGATCCGTGCCAGGGCTTCCTCCGGCGATCCGCAGGTGCGGACGTGCATGCCCCAGGCGTCGGCTTGATGGGCGAGGGCCCTGCGGGTGGTCGGATTGTCGCCGACGGCCAGCAGGCGCTTGCCGCGCAGTGGGCTGAAGGACTCGGTGGGGTGCGGCGGCAGCGGTGCGGTGGCCGCCCGTGTGGCGATGGTGAAGTGGAACGCCGAGCCGGTGCCGGGGGTGGAGTCGGCCCAGATGGTCCCGCCCATCTGTTCCACCAGGCGCTTGCTGATGGCCAGCCCCAGACCGGTGCCCCCGTAGCGGCGGGTGGTGGAGGAGTCGAGCTGCTCGAACGGCTCGAACAGTTGCGGGATCCGTTCGGCAGGGATGCCTACTCCCGTGTCACGGATGCAGAAGTGCACGCTGAAGGCGCCACCGTCTGTGCCGGGGGGAGAGGCCGGTGACAGGGCTGCCGGCGCCTTCGGTCCGCCGGCGGCCTCGGCGGGCTCGTCCGGCTGGACACGGGCGGCGGTCAGCACGATCTCGCCGCTGTCGGTGAATTTCACCGCGTTGCCGAGCAGGTTGACGATGATCTGCCGCAGCCGCAGCCCGCTCCCGATGATCTCCTCGGGCAGCTGCGGGTCAATGATGCAGGCCAGGTTCAGATCGGTCTTCTCCCCGGCTTTGAGGGAGATCAGGTCGAATGCCGACTCGATGCACCGGCGCAGGTCGATGGGTGCATGCTCGAGCTCGAACTTGCCTGCCTCGAACTTGGAGAAGTCCAGGATGTCATTGATGATCGTCAGCAGGCTGTCGGCGCTGGTGTGAATGTTCTCGGCGAAGTTTCGCTGCTCCTCGTTCAAAGGAGTGTCCAGCAGCAGCTGGGTCATGCCCGTGACCGCGTTCATGGGGGTGCGGATCTCGTGGCTCATGGTCGCCAGGAATACGCTTTTGGCCCGGTTGGCGCTGTCGGCCGCCTGCGCCGCCGCCTCGAGCGCCTTGGCGGCGATCTCACGCTCCCGTACCCGGCCGAGCTGGGCGATCAGGCCGGCGACCAGGGCAACGGCCGCCTCGCTGAGCTGCTCCAGATCGGTCGTGAAGAACTCCACCACCTCAGTGCTTGCCTGGTGGATGAGCACGGGAAAGGCCAAGGAACCGGCCACCGTCATGTCGTGCGGGAAGATCTCGGCCCACTGGGCTTCCGGCTCCAGCGGCTGCGGGCCCTGTGGCACACCGCTGGCATGGGCGAGCACAGCGACCGGAGACACGATGCGCCCAGCCAGTTGCTGGGCCCCGGACCGCAGGAGGACCGGCCGCTGCGCCCGCGTGTACCAGGAGGGTGAGGCCTTTAGCGTGGTGGCACCCGCAGGTGCGTCGGCTTCGTCGGAGGCTTGGGCGGTATAGGCGTGGGCGGCGGGCCAGCCCATGTGCTCGCAGATCAGCGGCAGCCCCTTGGCCAGGGCTTCCTCCCAGGTGGCTGCCGTGTTCGCGGCAGTGGCAACGCCTTGCAGCAGGTGCAGGGTGCGGGTGCGCTCCTGCAGCTTCGCTGTACGCACCCGCACCGTGTCCTCCACGGCGCCATAACTCTCCTGTAGATGGTCGGCCATGGCGTTGAACGTGGTGGCAAGCGTCGCGATTTCGTCATGGCTGGCCACCCGGGCCCGCCGGTCAAGGTTGCCGGCGGCCAGCTCCCTTGCGGCGTTGGCCACGCTGGAGAGGTTGTGGGCGATGCGGCGGGAGGTCAGCGTGGTCAGAGAGATGATCACTGCCAGCCCGGCGCCAATGATCACCAGCAGTACCGTGTTGTGCGTTCGGACCGCATTGATCCGCGTGTGCAGCATGTGCTCTTCCCGGCTGAACATGGCGTTCCACAGCCGTGTGTGGGCCTGCAGTGCGTTCCTGGTCAGCGCCTGGGCGCCGGCGGGAGTCACATTGGCGCCCTTGCCGGAGGTCACCAGGGCATTCGTCGCGCCGATCAGCGTAGTGACCGAGTTGCTGGCCTGCGCCAACAGCGGGGCCAGCGTAGGCCTGAGCGTGGTGTCGTGGCTGTTGGCCGGCGCCGCGTCGAAGGCACGGTTCAGGGTGTCGTTGAGCTGGTCGAGCTGCTGGGTGACCAGGAACGTTTCCTGGACCAGGCTGTCGGTCTGTGAGGAGGTGGCGCCTGTGCGTGCGGCCAGACCGAGCTCGTCGCCCAGCATACTGATCTGGTTCACCAGCGGCGGCTCCAGCGTCATCATCGCCAATCCGGTGTAGAAGGTGTCCAGCTGCGGATCGAGATGGAGCTTGGAGACATCGCCCACGTAGGAGTAGAGCGCCAGCACATTGCCGATCAGCTGGGGGGTGAAATTCACACTGAGTGCATCCACCGGACCGGTCGCCTTGATACCGGCCCATTCGTCGACCAGCTTGGCCGGCAAGAGCTGCTGCTTGCCTTCCCTGTGCAAGGTTGCATCCAGCTGTCGCTGCAAGGGGGCACTGGAGTCGGTCAGACGGGCGAGGTCCCTGTCGATCGCCGCTTCGGCCGCAGCGATCTGCTTTGGCCGAAGCGGCTGGCCGTGGGAGGCCTGGACGGACAGCGAACGGTACTGGAGCAGGTCCAGGGTCAGTGCGCTCAGCGGGCGCAGCAAGGCAGTGCCCTGCAGCTCGCCCTTGGCGATGTTGAGGTTGCTGTTTTGCTGGTTGATCAGATACAAGGCCGCCAAAGTCAGCGGGATCAGGAAGGCCAGGGCGATGGCACCCAGCTTGTGCCAGATACGCAAGGTGAAGCGTCCGGCGCGCCGGTGTCCATCCGGTTCCGGTGGCTGTGCCGCCGGAGCCGGGGAAGTGGGACCGTCGCGGCTCATCACAGGTACGCCCTTCAGCAGCTCGCCGGGCGGCACAGGACGCCTGGGCCCGCTGCTGACTCACCAGTCTGCGCCAAAAAAGTCACATGTGCAGGTGACTCCATCCGCGGCCACAGCTGCGGTGGGTTACACGGCTGCCCAGCAACGCAAAGGGCGGCCCCCGGCCCGTGCGTGCGAGGTGCGGCGGACGTCCACCGGGATCGGGGCTTGGCCCATCCCGGCGAGACGCCGAAGGGGTGCTCGGGGCTGAGATGACCGCGTCGCCGAGTACCGGCTGCGGCGCAGAGCGTCTGAGTCCCGGCTGATCATCTGGTGCCTTCACAGCAGGGGTGCCGGTGAGGGGGCGATAAGGCCCGCAGCGCGTGCCGCTTGCCCGCGGCGTGGGCGGGTTAGTCATGTCCATGAGAACTCTCATGGGCATGACCAGGGGGATGGACCCGATTGCGGCTTTGTTCCCCGGGGCGGAAAGTGGTGCTGTATCGCCAAGGGCGCAGCCGGCAGCAGCTACCCGCTCTCCCCCTCTCGTCGGCAGAACCGGTCGAGGGTTTGTGCAGCGCACGTTGGCACCCGCCGTGGAGCGCTTATGAACAGACACCTGCGCATCTGCGCCGTCTTGGTGACTTTGATGCTGGCGGCAGCGGGCTGCGGTTCGTCCCGCCCGGGCGGCGGAGCAGATGCGGTTCCCGGCGTGACCGCCGACACGATCATGATTGGGAGCCACCAGCCCCTGACCGGGCTGGCGTCTCCAGGAGGCAACGAGCTCGCGCCAGCCGCCAGGGCCTACTTCGACTATGTCAACTCCCAGGGCGGCGTGCACGGGCGCAAGATCTTTTTCAAGTATGTGGACGACGCCTACAATCGGGGCAACTCCCTGAGCGTGGTCCGCGAGCTGGTGGAGCAGGACAAGGTCTTCGCCATCCTCGACGGTTTTGGCACCGGCCCGCACGAGGCGGTTGCCGACTACCTGAACGCACGACGAGTCCCGGACCTTTTCCCGGTCTCCGGCTGCCCGTGCTGGAATGATCCCATCAAACGGCCATACACCTTCGGCTGGGAGCCCGACTACCGACGCGAGGGCAAGATTTTGGGCACCTACGTGGCCAAGGCTTTCGCCGGTAAACGGATCGCCTACTTCTACCAGGACGACGACTTCGGCAGGAGCGGTGTCGCCGGGTTGGACAGCGTCCTGCCGGGCGCCTCCGTGGTCGCCCGCGAAAGTTACAAGCCCCGCTACAACGACATCACGCGCCAAATGCGGGCCATCGCCCAGGCCAAGGCCGATGTCATCGTCGCCTTCTCGGTCCCGGCCGACACCGCTTTGCTGCGGCTGGAGCAACAGCGGATGCACAACAGCGCACGGGTGGTCGCCAGTTATGCGGGATCCGATCCGACGACACTGTCCGCCCTGCTGGCAGCCACCGGACCGCAAAGCGCGGTCACCGGGCGCGGCAGCCCGCTCATCCAGGGCATCATCACGGATGCGTTTTTGCCCCCGGCCGCCGACACCGCGAACAGCTGGACTGCGCTGATGAAGCAGATCCACAACCGGTATCTGCCGAACCGGCCTCTGAACCTGTATGCGCAAGCCGGGATTGCGACCGCGTACTTGTTCGTGCAGGCACTGCAGCGGGCGGGAAAGAGTCCCACACGCCAGTCGCTGGTGGCCGCGCTGGAGCGGGGAGGGCTGCCCGGACCGGGGCTCACGCCGCTGGCCTACAGACGCACCTCCCACGCCGGTCTCACCGGCGTCCAGATCGGCGTGATCAAGGGCGACGCCATCGTCCTGCAGGGACAGCCGCTGATCACCGACGACGGCAGCGGCCCCGTTACCCCCTACCGCGCCCCGCAGACCAAGGCACCGGCCAATGGCATCCCCGCCCCAGACACCCCCTCCTAGCGGCGGCATGCGCGCCGGGCGGCTCACGGGCAGCCGGAACGGTCTGTCCTGTCGGCCGGCCGCGCCCCGCACGGCCCCGACGCAGCCCGGGACGCGGACACGGCACGAGAGGGGTGGATCATGGCAGCCCTGGTAGGACGCCCCGCCCTCAGCAGGTGCCTGCGCGTCGTGTGCGTGCTGACGGCGCTGACGATGCTCGGCACGGCCTGCAGCGCCGGCGAGGACGAGACGACCCCCGGCGTCACCGCCACCACTGTCACGATCGGCAGCCACCAGGCCCTGACGGGGCCCGCTGCCACCGGCAGTTCGGTCGCCCCGGCGGCCAAAGCGTACTTCGACTACGTCAACGACCACGGCGGCGTCAACGGCCGAAAAATCATCTTCGATTACCGGGACGACGCCTACGTCCCCGCCAACGCCCTGACCGTGGTACGCAAGCTCGTCGAGAAGGACAAGGTGTTCGCCGTCTTCGGCGGATTCGGCACCTCGGCGCACCAGGCAGTCGCCGGCTATCTCAACGCCCACAAGGTCCCCGACCTGTTCCCGATCAGCGGCTGCCCGTGCTGGAACGACCCCGCGAAGCTGCCCTACACCTTCGGCTGGCATGTCGACTACATCCGGGAGGGCAAGATCCTGGGTACCTACGTGGCCAAGGCGTTCCCCGCCAAGCGGATCGCCTACTTCTACCAGGACGACGAACTGGGCAAAAGCGGCGTCGCCGGGCTGGACATGGTCATCCCTGCCTCCCGGGTGGTGGCCCGGGGGGCCTACCGCTTCGGGTACTCGGCCGTCACCACAGCAGCGCAGGCCATCATCCGGGCCAAACCCGACATCATCATCAGCTTCTCTCTCGCCACCTACACCGCGCTGCTGCGCCTGGCCCAGAAGAAGGCAGGGGACACCTCACAGCTGGTCGTCAGCCAGGTGGGGTCCGACCCCACGGCACTGGCCACCCTGCTCAGCCCGCCCGACCAGCCCAACGCCCCCGGGCAGTCCAACCCGCTGCTGCAGGGCATCATCACCGATGCCCAGCTCCCGCCGGTCGCCGATACCTCCAACCGCTGGATCGCCCTGGTGAAGAAGATCCACGACTCCTACATTCCCAGCCAGCCGATGAACCGTTATACGGAGATGGGCGTCGCGTCCGCCTACACCTTCGTCGAAGCCCTCCAACGAGCTGGCCGCAACCTCACCCGCCAGTCACTGATCAACGCCCTGCAACGGGGCGGACTGTCCCGCGGCCCCGGTCTCACCCCCCTTGAGTACAGCCCCACCTCCCACGCCGGCTACACCGGCGTCCAGATCGGCGTGATCAAGGACAACGGCCTCGTCCTGCAGGGCTGGCCCATGGTCACCGACGACGGCCGGGGAGCGGTCAAAACCTACAAGGCCCCGCCCACCCGGGTCCCCCCCGGCGGCATACCCTCGCCATGACCACCAGCGTTCCCTCCCACACCCTTGCCCCCGCCCCGGGTGCCGCGGAGTGGGATATGCCCAGGGGCGGCCGGAGCGGCTGGCACGGGCAGCGCCCTGCTGGTAGCCCGCGGTGCGCAGGGCGGCGCCGTAGTCGGAGAGTGCCGTAGCGTTGCGAGGCGGGTGGGACTGGACTGGAGCCGGTCGACAGCCCCGGCGAGGCGGTCCTTCTTCGCCGGGGCCCTGCAGCAGCCCCAGGACACCCAGCGTCCTGCCCACGCGCGCGGCACGCCCAAGCTGCGTGCCTGGCGCAGATCCTCGTAGGTCACGCCCAGCGCCTCCTCGTCACAGCCGAGCGCGTGCAGGCACAGTGCCGCTTCGGTGCGCCATCCGACCAGGGCGGGGCTGGCTCCGCCCCCGCTTCGAAGGCAACGCGATGCTCACAGGCTTTCCGTCGGCCGCGTCTCCTGCACCGTGTACACGGCAGCATTCGGCGTGTTCGCGGAAGGCACCGAGACCTGAGCGGTATCTGGGGTGTCTTGCACCGCTCGGGTCTGACCCGGCACGTGGGACGCAGCGCTGGCCAGCGCGGCGGCCCGGGCGTCACAGGCCCGGGGATCGCTGCGCATCGCCGGGCGCGATCTGCGGGTGCAGGCCGACGCGCGCACCCGGCGCGACGGGGAGCGTGGCATCGCGGCCTCCGTGGACGCAATGCGGCTCGACATCGGCGATCTCGCAACGTACCGCCCCGGCACCAGGCCCACCGAAGGGCTGCACCTGACCCGCGCCTCCGCACGCCGTCTGACCCGTGAGGCGGAGAAGATCAAGGCATTCCTGTCGATCCCGGAGATCGTGCACCGCCTGGGCGTCCCCGACAGCGCGGTGCGGGCGGTACTGCACGACGCGGACCGCCCGCACCAACTGACCGGTGCGCCACGCTTCCTGCACCGCCTGACCCGCGTCAACCTGGTGGACACTGCGCTGACCCACCCCCAGCTCCTCAAGCGGCTGGGCCTGGACCTGTCGCTGCTCACGACGCTGACCAAGCTCACCCGTCCGCAGATCGCCGACCGCTTCTCCTTCGCGTTCCAGCTGCCGAAACCGCCCGCGGGCGCGCTGCGCCTGCAGCGCGTGACGGTGGACAAGGACGGCATCCGCTCCGACGTCTCGGCGTCAGGACTGCTTCTGGGCCGCTGACCGCGGTCTCCGGACCAGACGCCGACCGGCGCGTTGGGGTACGGGACGTGGGGGGCGGGGGCGGGGCCCCCCGCCCCGACCCCCCCACCCCCAACTCGGCCCCCCAAATAAACAACTAACCCGCCCGCAAATAAAGGGCGGGGGACAAGTAGACAACCCCACCGG
>NZ_JBIWPP010000083.1:0-9228 GCF_044768335.1 Streptomyces sp. NPDC101151
GTGGAAAACTGACGTCCTCGCAAACGTCACGCTACCGAGCAGGGCCGCCCTCACGATCAAGTACAGCGAGCCGAGACCTCCGTGAATAGGCCTCCCGTCGTAGAACCCCAGGCTCCCCGGCTCCTCCCGAGCCAACGTGCCCATCAACGCGAACACGCCGGCGACCGCCTCGTCGCTGACCTGTGACCGGCGGCGGAAGCGGCGCGCGCCGGGTGGCAGTCGGCTCACCAGGGGCGCGGGACCTTCCGGCGCGCCTCAGCTCACTCCTCCCGGCCCCCACAAGGCGTCGACGCGCCGACAGCTGACGGGTAGGCATGAGGGGGGATCGCGCCGACCGAAGCGATCGCTGCACACAGTGAGCGAGCAGTGGGGGACGACATGGCCATCATCGTCACATTCGAGATTCCGGGCGTCGGTCAGGAGCTCTACGACGCCTGTATCAACCGCCTGACCGACGGCGGCGAGTTCACCTCGCTCGCCGACATTCCCGCCCCCGGACTGATCTCCCACGTGGCCGGGCCCGTCGACGGCGGGTGGCGGGTCGTCGACGTGTGGGAGTCCGAGGAGGCGCTCGAGAACTTCTCGAAGATCCTCCAGCCGATCCTCTCCGATCTGGGCCATGGCGACGGCGAGCCGCAGATCGTCCCGGCGCACAACGTCGTCACCCGCTGACCGACACGCTCGGTCACGGCGCGGCGGGTCGGGGCACCCGGTACGAGAAGACACCCCAGGTCGCAGCTGTGGCTGATGCGCAGCCGGAGGTCATACACGCAGTCTTCAACGGCCTTGCCCGGGAATCGGGACGCGGGAAGCTGCACTCATCGGCTCATCGCCCCACCGCAGCCCGGCGCGTGCGCGCGCCGGGCTGCCCGGCTTCCCCGGTCGTCCCGACCGAAGGAAGCCGGGCATGCGTCGGCTCAAGCCGGTGCGACTGAGTGGTCCGCCTCGCGGCGCAAGGATCCCGGGTGGCAGCCCGCGGCTGCTTCGACCGCGCCGCCGAGGCGGAGATCCCGTCAGGACCGCGGCGCTGTCTGGAGCTCGGCCAGCAGTTCGTGCGCCGTCCAGTTCTTGGCCGCCCCGGCGTGCGCGGCCTCTGCCTCCTTGACCAGGGTCACCAGGCGGCTGTTCGCCGGCGCCTGCAGAGCGTGCCGTGCGGCCAGCGCGACGATCTCCCCCTGCAGCGTGTCGATCTCCGTCGGTCTGCCGCGCTGCAGGTCTTCCCACATCGAGGAGCGGGCGTGCGCGTCGATGCGCAGCGTCGAGGCCGCCACCGTGCGGAACAGGGCGTCCGGCAGGCGCAGTACGTGCGGGGTGAGCCAGGCCGGTGTCGGACCGAGCCGGGCGGGGCGGATGCCTGCGGCGCGGTAGGCGGCGAGTGCCTCCTGGTGGCACATCGCGAGGCAGAGCCGGTAGGGGCGCTGCGCCAGCTGTGTGCGCAGCGGCAGGCCGGAGAGTGCGTTGATGGCGTTGTTGAGGTTCATCAGCAGCTTGGCGTGCTGCACTTCAGCGATGTCGCTGCGCGCCTCGATGGCCAGGCCCGCTGCCGTGCAGGCGCGGATCAGCGTGGCCGCCTCCGGGGCGTCTTCCACCATCAGGGTGCCCGGCATCCCCTGGTGCACGGTGCCCGGTTCGGACTGGAGCACGTTGTAGGGGACCATGGCGGCCAGCACCCGGGCTGCCGGGAGGGCGGCGCGGAGAGTTGCCGCATTGTGCAGCCCGTTCTGGAAGCTGACGACGACCGCGCCGGGCTTGAGGTGAGCGGCCAGCTCCCGGGCGGCGGCTTCGGTGGCTGCGGTCTTCACGGTGACCAGTACATAGTCCGCCTCGGTGGCGGCGTCGGGTGTGGTGGCGACGGCCGGCCGGCCGGGCGGCAGATGACGGGGCGGGCGGAGCGAGTCGCTGAGCGTCAGGCCTTTGTCCCGCAGTACGTCCATCGCCGCCGGCCGGCCGATCAGGGTGACGTCGGCGCCGGCTGCGGCAAGGCTGCCGCCGAGATGGCAGCCGATGCTGCCCGCTCCGAGGACGGCGAACTTCGGACGGGGCTCGGACATGCGGTTCACTCCCGGAAGGCTCGGCGCAGGGGTCCAGCATGACCGAGGGCGGCAGCGGTGACCATCGTTCCCGCCCGGCGTTCAACGGAGCGTCGTCTCGTGCAGAGCTGGAGCGGTATTTCTTCCGGGATAACTCGGAATCTGGAGAAGGCGCAGGCCAAACGGCGTGCCTACAACCGGCTTGGGTTCGTTATCTGGAGTCGCTGAGACCCTGTCCATCACGTCCAGCACGTACGAGTGAAGGCCCCTTCGGCCTGTCCTGGATGGGATTACCTTCCGTCATCCACCACGGATGAGCGGGAGGTTTCATGCGGGTACAGCGCGTGCTGATGCCGGACTCGGAGGCCGAGTCGTGGACGGTGCTCGGGGATGACCACGTTCCGGTCGCGCCGATCGAGCGCTACCTGGCCTACCTGGCCTGGGGCGAGAAGTCACCGAACACGGTCAAGGCGTACGCCCACGATCTGAAGGACTGGTTCGTCTACCTGGCCGGGAGGGGGCTGGACTGGCGGTCGGTGACGCTGGAGGACGTCGCCGGGTTCGTGGGCTGGCTGCGGTTGCCGCCGCAGGCCCGGAGCGGGAAGGTCGCGGTGCTGCCCACGGCGGATCACCACTGCGCGGAGTCCAGCGTGAACCGCAAGCTTGCCGCGTTGTCGTCGTTCTGTGAGTTCCACGCCCGCCACGGGGTGCCGCTCGGCGAGCTGATGGTGACGATGCGGCCCGCTGGCCGCCTTGGCCGCGGCAGCTCCTACAAGCCGTTCCTGGAGCACATCACCAAGAGCCGTCCGCAGAAGGCCCGCACCATCCGGCTGCGGCAGCCGCGGCGGCGGCCTGTCGTGCTGTCTGCCGAGGACGCCCAGGCGGTGCTGGACGGGTGTGAGCATCTGCGGGACCGACTGCTGTTCGCGCTGCTGCTGGACACCGGACTGCGGGTCGGCGAAGCTTTGGGCCTGCGGCACGAGGACATCGCACTGGCCGAGCGGCAGGTGAGCGTCATCCCGCGCCCGAACGCCAACCGAGTGCGGGCCAAAGCCGGCCGCTCGCGGAGCGTCCCGGCCAGCGCGGAGCTGATGCGGCTGTATGCCGACTACCTCAACCGCGAGTACGGCGCCCTCGACTCGGACTACGTGTTCGTCAACCTCTGGGGCCGCCCACACGGCCGCCCGCTCACCTACTCCGCCGTCTATGACCTGGTGGAACGGCTGCGCCGCCGAACCGGCATCGACTTCGAACCGCACCAGTTCCGGCACACTTATGCCACCTGGCTGCTGCGCAAGGGCGCCGGCATGGAGAGCGTGAAGGAACTCCTCGGACACGCCTCGATCACCACCACGATGGATACGTACGGGCACCTCACCGTCGAGGACGCCCGCCGGACGCTGGAAGCGGCAGGCTGGTTCACCGGCCGGGAGGTGCGGCTGTGACCGTCGCGCCCGTGCCCACGGGCCCGCTCGGCCGGTCCGGGCTGCTGGAGAAGCTGCTGGCAGCCGTCCGCCCGGAGTTCCGCGTCGAGATGCTGTTTCCCGACGCCGACGACCCGGTGCTGGGCTGGAAGCGCTGCCCGGTCTCGGGCTGCAACCGCGCCGCCCACGAGCAGGGCCTATGCACCGGCCATGCCCAGCGCTGGCGCCGGGACGGTCGCCCTGACCTCGCGGTGTTCCTCGCCGACCCTGGCCCTCCGCTTCGGGGCCTGGGCGAGCTCACACACTGCACCGTTCCGGGCTGCCGGTTCGGCGCCGCCGGCAAGGGACTGTGCTCGCGGCACCGCGACAAATGGTCCCGCTCCGGCAGACCCGATCCCGCCGCCTGGGCGGCCTCCGCGCCGCCGCTGCCGGGCACCGACCGCACCGACCGCACCCTGCCCACTTGCAGCCTGTGGGTGGGGAACGCGTCGAACGCGTTCTGCAACAGCCATCACAACCGGTGGCGCCAGCACGGGCAGCCACCCGTCGATGACTTCATCGCCGAGTGCCAGTCCTTCGGCCTGCCCCGAGTGGACTTCCGCGGCCTGGCACCACAGCTCAGGCTGGAGTTCCAGTACGCGGTCCAGACCCGCCGCGACGAGCAGACCGTCACCGCACCGGCCCGAATGATCGCGGCCGCCATCCGCTGGGCCCGCGAGGAGCACGTCGCGTCCCTGCTGGACTACTCCGCCGAGCGGTGGCAGCGGGTCCTCGGCCCCTACCAGCGTTGCGGGTCTGGCGGCTACGACAAGCGTGTCGCGGTGTTCCTCCTCTATGCCAGAGACGCGTTCGAGACGCTGCGCGACGGCACCGGCTGGGAGGTCGAGTACGCCCGGGATGTATGGCGGCTGGGCAAGCTGACCGGGCTCAACCGCAGCGCCAGCCGACCCCGTCCCCGCAGCGAGCTGCACTTCGACCACATCACCCAGCCCTGGCTGCGGGTGCTGGCGAAGCGGTGGATCCGGCTGAGGCTGTCGGCTGGCCTGAACGTCAGCACGGTCACCGGCTACATGCAGGCCCTGACCCGGTTCAGCGAGTTCCTCACCGCCGTCGGCCCCACCGTCGTCCGTGGCCTGGCCGACGTCGACCGGGCCCTGCTGGAGCGCTACCTGGCCTGGCTGACCGACCTTCGGCGCCGCACACGGCTCGCCCGCCACCTGGCCGAGCACATCATGACCCAGGTCGAACAGCCGACGAACCTCGACCGGTGGACGGATTCCGCCGCCCGGCTGATCACTCTCATCCTGATCCGCTGCGGCCTGCGGGTCTCCGACGCCTGCACCATCCGGTTCGACTGCCTGCTTCACGACGGCCAACGCGCCCCCTACCTGCGCTACTTCAACAACAAGATGGGCCGGGAGGCCGCCGTCCCCATCGACGAAGAGATCGAGGCCGAGATCCGGGCCCAGCAGCAGCGCGTCCTTCAGCGCTGGACGGACGGCAACCCCCACCTCTTCCCCGTCTGAAGGGCAACGCTGACGGGACCCGGCACTTCTCCCCGGACACCTACCGGCAGATGCTCAAGCGCTGGCTCGCCCAGTGCGACGTCCGCGACGAGAACGGGCAGCCCGTCCACCTCACCCCGCACCAGTGGCGGCACACCTTCGCCACCAGGCTGATCAACCGCGACGTCCCACAGGAGGTGGTCCGCGTCCTGCTCGACCACGACTCCCACCAGATGACGGCCCACTACGCGCGGATCACCGACCAGACCGTCCGCCGCCGCTGGGAGGCCGCCACCAAGGTCAACATCCGGGGTGAGCGCGTCACACTGGACCCCGAGGGGCCGCTGGCCCAGGCCGAGTGGGCCAAGACCCGCTACGGCCTCTCCACCCAGACCCTCCCCAACGGCTACTGCGGGCTGCCCGTTCAGAAGAGCTGTCCGCATGCCAACGCCTGTCTGACCTGCCCGGTCTTCCTCACCGGACCGGAGTTCCTGCCCGAGCTCAAGGCCCAGCACCGGCGGACGCTGACGCTCATCGACAACGCCAACGGCTGCGGCCACCAACGCGTGGCCGAGATGAACGAGCAGGTCGCGGCCAACCTCGACCGGATGATCACCGAACTGGAAGCCGACGGCACACAGGAGGCCGCCGATGCGGGCTGACAACTCCCCGCACATCATCGCCGCCGCCCGCCAGCGGGCCACGGCGACCCGGGAACGGGCCATCGCCGCCCTGCGGCGCATGGACGCCGCCGGGCAACCCGTCTCCTTCGACGCGGTCGCCCGCGAGGCCGGCGTCTCACGGTCCTGGCTCTACGCCCAGCCCGACCTGCGGGCCGAGATCAGCCGCCTGCGCGAACGACACGGTCCAGCACCTTCGCCATCCCAAGTCCCCGTCCAGCAACGCGCATCGGACGCCTCCCTGCTGCGACGGCTGGAGGCAGCGACGGCCCGCAACCGCCAGCTGGAAGCGGAGGTGCGCGAACTGAGGGACCAGCTCGCTCGCGCGCTCGGCCAGCAGCGGGCTGCCGCGGTCACCGCTTCGGGTGAAACCAGCAGGCCCCGTCAGCGGTCGGCGAAGACCATCGGCCCCTGCTGACCCGGTCCGTCGCCGACACCGGGCATCACGCAACCGCCCAGGTCAGAGCCGTATCCCGCTCTGCGACTGAAGATAAGGTTCGCGGTCCAGATGACGAGTGTGCGGTACTTGGGCCGGTTCGTGCCGGACCCGCAGCAGGTGCCGTCGAAGGTCGCCGAGTACCGTCGTCTTGTCGCCCACGTTGTCTGCGGGACCGGTTGGGATGCCGCGTCGCCGGACACTGCGCCCGCCCGCTCGGCTCGTGGCCGGTGCCGCGAGGCGGCGCGAACGGCGTTGGGCGCGAACGGGAGCGGCGTCGGGAACACGCCGGTGGATGGCCCTGCGTGAAGGATGGGTGCCTGCTTCGTAGCATGAGCCGATGATCACGTCCGGCGGACAGTGTCCTCAGCAGCGGCGCGAGCGGCAGAAGGCGGTTCGCTGCCACCGCCTGTTCGCCCTCGGCGTGGTCGGGACCGGTGTGGTGGTCGTGGCGGCGTTCGTGTTCCGTGTCGGCTCCGAGGGCGCAGCCTCCATCGGCTCCGTCCAGGCCCCCCTACGGACGACCGGGGTCACGGCGGCCGGCGGCGCACCGGCGGCGCCGCGCCCTACAGGCAACGCGCGGATCGCTGCCGTGGGCGACATCGTGATGGGCTCGCTGCCGGACGACCTGCCGCCGGATGGCGGCGCCTCGTTCTTCGCCCCTGTCGACGACCTGCTCGCCGGTGATGTGGTGCTCGGGAACCTGGAGGGCACGCTCACCACCGGCGGCTCCAGCAAGTGCGACTACATCGACGGCCCGAACTGCTTTGCGTTCCACGCCCCGCCGTCCTACAGCCGCTGGCTCAAGAAGGCCGGGTTCACGGCCATGAACGTGGCGAACAATCACATCGACGACTTCGGGGCGGAGGGACGGCGCGATACGTTCGCCGCGCTGCGCTCCGTGAACCTGCCGTTCACCGGCCGACTGGGTCAGATCACCATCCAGCAGGTACACGGCATCCGGGTCGCACTGATCGGGTTCGCTCCCGACCGAGGTGCAAACGACCTCACGAACATCCCTGCCGCAAAGCGACTCACCGCCCGCGCCGCCAAGATGGCGGACATCGTGATCGTCACGATGCACGCCGGCGCGGAGGGCTCGGACCGCACCCATGTAGAACCCGGCACCGAGTACTTCCTCGGCGAGAACCGCGGCGACAGCTACCGCTTCAGCCGTGCGGTGATCGACGCCGGTGCCGACCTCGTCGTGGGCAGCGGCCCACACGTGATACGGGGAATGGAGTTCTACAAGGGCAGACTGATCGCCTACAGCCTGGGCAACTTCACCGGCTACAAGGTGCTCGGCCTCGGCGGCATCCTCTCAACCAGCGGCGCGCTGCAAGTCACCCTCCGTGCCGACGGCACCTACGTGTCCGGGCGCCTGTGTCCGACCCAGATCGTGGAGCCCGGCACGCCGGAGCCGGGCGGCGAGGCAATCGACCTCGTCTCCAGCGTGTCGGAGGAGGACTTCGGCTCGCACGCCGCCCACATCTCGGCGGACGGGACGATCCAGCGCCCGTAGTTGGCCGCCGTACACGGATGCCAAGGCCGCGATCCCGGAGCGAATCGATCAGATCACCAGCCGCATCCGGCGAGGCGAGAGCCGCTGCCGCCTTGACCGGGTGGCCTACCGGCGCCGCAACGTCGTCGAGCGCTGCTTCAACAAGCTCAAGCACAACAAGGCCCTGGCCACCCGCTACGACTGTGAGGATGTTCAGGTGCCGCTCCGGGCGGTGGCCTGACTCGCGCTATGACTGGCCTTGTGCCTTAAGTTTGATCTGTCGGTCACTGCCTGGGGCGGTACTTGCTGCCGCCGGGCAGGGCCGTGTCCCGATAGACATCTCAGTGAGCTAAGGAGTCAAGCGGCAGCTGTGGTTGATGACGTGAGGGGCGTGGTGAAGGCACGTTCTTCGTCGAAGTGGATCCGGTGTTGCAGGCAGTGGTGGAGTTGGCCGAGCATGCGGTTCAGGAGGTTGCGTTGGGCGGCGGCGTGCCAGTCTCCGTGTTCGCGTCGGCGGCGGTAGTGGGCGTCTGCTCCGGGCGATGCCTGGAGTGAGGAGAAGGCCCAGAGGAAGCCCGCGTGCATGAGCCGGTTGTTCTTCACCATGCGCCTGCCGACGTGGTGCTTCTTACCGGAGGCGCGGGTGATGGGTGCGGAGCCGGCGTAGGCCTTGAGGCCGCGGTCGTCGGCGAAGCGTTTGCGGTCGTCGCCGATCTCCGCCAGGACGCGGGCGCCGAGCTGGGGGCCGAGGCCGGGGAAACTGAGGAGTATCTCGGCGTCCGGGTGCTCGCGGAAGGCTGTCTCCGTAGCCTGGGACAGGTCGTCGCTTGCCTGGCAGGCAGAGTCGAACTGCTTGGCAGGGCGAGGAGTTGGTGGCCGAAGGCGTCCTCGACGGCTTGCGGCTGGTGGGCGTGGTCGGCCCGCAGGATGTCGCGCAGTCGCTCGGCCTCGGCGTCGATGCCCCGCTGTCTGCCGCCGCGCTTGAGAGCGGCCCGCAGCTGGGCGAGCGAGAGCCTGGCTGCCCTGGCAGGGGTGGGAGCGGCTGAGAGGACGGCGCGGGCGTCCGGCCGGGCCAGGCCTCCGGGCCTGCTTTGGAAGGCGGCCAGCGCGGCGGGGTAGTACTCGCGCAGGAGGGAGCGGATCTGGTTGCCAAGCTGTTGGCGGTTCCAGACGGCGTCCTGCTGGGCACGGGCCAGGACAGTGACGGCCCGGCCCTGATCGGAGTCGGCCGGCAGGGGGCGGTGCATGGCCATGTCGGTCCGGAGGATGTTCGCCAGGACCAGGGCGTCGCCCGGATCGGACTTCTTGCGCGAGACGCCGTGGCGGTCGCGGTAGCGGGACGCGGCGAGCGGGTTGATCGCGAACACCTTCCGGGTGCCCGTACGCAGGGCAGCCACGAGCAGGCCCCGACCGGTCTCGATGGCGACCGGGATGGGCTCCTCTGGACTGTCGCCGTGCTCAGCGAGCAGGTCCAGCAGCAGGCGGTAGCCGGCCGCGTCGTCGCTGATCCGGCGCTTGGCCAGCAGCTCGCCGGCCTCGTCGACCAAGGCGAGGTCATGGTGGGGTCGGCGCGGAGCGCGGTTCCGGGATTCCTCCCGGCCCGTTTCTCCACGCCGCCCTCCCGAACCGGACGTGCGAGTTGGCCCCGCATC
>NZ_JBIWPP010000084.1:0-9145 GCF_044768335.1 Streptomyces sp. NPDC101151
TGGGAGCACGCCTTCTACCTCCAGTACAAGAACCAGAAGGTCGACTTCATCGACGCGATGTGGGCCGTCGTCAACTGGCAGGACGTGGCCAGGCGGTACGCCGCCGCCAAGGAGCGCGGCGACAGCCTGCTCCTGCGCCCCTGACCACGCAGTCACCCCGATGTCCTGCTCGTGATCGTCTTCTCACCGCTCACCGGCAGGCGCACGACGAAGGGCTCCCGCGGGCAGACCGCTCGCGGGAGCCCTTCCGTGCAGCCTGACCCACCTCGCCGACCGGAGGCGTTCGGCCGCCGCCTCCTCGACGCCCAGGCGCTGCGCTTCCGCCTCGCCGACCTGGCGACCGGGCCGCCCGCCGCCCGCGCCCTGGTCCAGCAGGCCGCCCGGGCACTCGACGCGGGCGATCCACAGGCCCCCTGCCTGTGCGCGATGGCTAAGAGGTTCGCCACCGACACCGGGTACTCGGTGGCCGACCGCGCGCTCCAGCTGCACGACGATTACGGCTGCCTCAGCGAGTGCGGCATCGAGAACATCGTCCGTGACCTGCGCGTCCACCGGATCCTGGAAGGAACCAACGAGATCATGCGTGTCATCGTGGCCCGCGGCCTGACGGAGGCGTTCGGATGAGCGGCACCGAGGCCCCCGTCCTGCTGCACACCGCGGGACGGGCCGCCCACATCACCCTCAACCGCCCCAAGGCCCTCAACGCCCTCAACCACGAGATGGTGCGCCGCATCGACGCGGCCCTGACCACGTGGGAACACGACCCTTCCGTGGAGACCGTGGTCATCACCGGCGCGGGGGAGCGCGGCCTGTGCGCGGGCGGTGACATCCGCGCCGTCCACGACGACGCCCGCAACGGCGACGGCACCGCCTCCGCCGCGTTCTGGCGCGACGAGTACCACCTCAACGCCCGCATCGCCCGTTACCCCAAGCCGTACGTCGCCGTCATGGACGGCATCGTCATGGGCGGCGGTGTCGGCGTCTCCGCGCACGGCAGCGTCCGGGTCGTCACCGAGCGGTCCAGGATCGCCATGCCCGAGACCGGCATCGGCTTCGTCCCCGACGTCGGCGGCACGCATCTCCTCGCCCTCGCGCCGGGAGAACTGGGCACCCACCTCGCGCTGAACGGCACCCAGATCGGCGCAGCCGACGCCCTGCTGTGCGGCCTGGCCGACCACTACGTACCGTCCACGTCCCTCCGGCACCTCGTCGACGACCTCGCCGACCTGCCCGTACGAGACGTCCTGGCACGCCATGTGCGGCCCTCGCCGCCGGGCGAGTTGGCCGGACGGCGCGAGTGGATCGACACCTGCTACGCCGCCGACACGGTCGAGGAGATCATCCACCGGCTGCTCGCCCAGGGCGGCCCCGACGCGAAGGAGGCGGCCGAAACCCTGCTCGCCAAGTCGCCCACCTCGCTCAAGGTCACCCTCGTCGCCATGCGCCGCGCTCGGCGCCTCGGCCCGCTGGAGCGGGTCCTCGACCAGGAGTACCGCGTCTCCTGCGCGACCCTGAGCACAGCCGACCTGGTGGAGGGCATCCGCGCCCAGGTCATCGACAAGGACCGCAACCCGCACTGGTCCCCGGCCAGGCTCGCCGAGGTCACCGACGCCGACGTCGAACGCTTCTTCGCCCCCCTCGGCGACCGGGAGCTGGGGCTCGCCGGACCCGACGCCGCCACGGAGGTGGCCTGGTGAGCCGCACCATCGCCGTCATCGGACTCGGTCACATGGGCGGCCCCATGGCCGCCAACCTGGTCAAGGCCGTCCACCGGGTACCCGGCCACGACCTCGTGCCCGACGCCCTCGACACCGCGGCCACGGCCGGTGCCGAACCGGCCGGATGCGCGTCCGCCGCCGTGGCGGGCGCCGACGTGGTCGTCAGCATGCTCCCCGCGGGCCGCCACGTCCTCGACCTCTACGACGACAGGAGGGCGTGGGCGCCTTCGTCGACAAGCGACCGCCGGAATTCCGCCACCGCTGACCCGCTGGTCACCGGTCCGTCCACCTGGCGTGCCGGCTGGATGCCGCCAGGTGGACGCGGTCTTGGCCGGGCAGGCGGCACGCGGTACGGTCGGTGCGATATTGACGACGGCGAGACGGAAGCCGGTGGGAATCCGGCACGGTCGCGCCACTGTGTGCGAGACACCTTGGAAGAAGGGGTGTTTCGTGAGTCAGACCCGTGGCCGTCGTCCTGTGCACCACCGAGATGGGACGCGAACTCCCAGAGGAGGTCCTGCCATGGCGCAGACCGTCGCTCCGCCGACAGCCACTCCCGTTGTTCCCGCCACGCTGCCGCTGAAGGCGATAGCGCCGTGGGCGGTCTTCTTCGGCATCCTGATGCTGGTTCTGCTGTACTTCGTCGGCGCCGAGCAGGGCGCCACCTCCGTGTTCAGCGGCACGGACGTCCATGAGTGGGTGCACGACGCCCGTCACCTGCTCGGCTTCCCCTGCCACTGACGCGAGGGACGCCGCACTCTCATGAACTCCGCAACGGTAAGAAACCTCCTCGTGCGGGGCATGCTCGCCGGTCTGGCCGCCGGTGTGCTCGCTCTCGTCGTCGCCTACCTCCTCGGTGAGCCGAGCGTGGACAGGGCGATCGGCTTCGAGGACGCCCACTCCCACGAGCACGAGATGGAAGTCGTCTCCCGCTCCCTGCAGTCCACCGCCGGTCTGGCCACCGGTGTCCTCGTCTACGGGGTCGCCTTCGGTGGCATCGCGGCGCTCGCGTACTGCTTCGCGCTGGGCCGGGTGGGCCGCTTCAGCCCGCGGGCGACCGCGCTGCTGCTGTCGGTCTGTGCCCTGGTGGCCGTGTACGTGGTGCCGTTCCTGAAGTACCCGGCCAATCCGCCGTCGGTCGGTGACCCGGACACCATCGGCAGGCGGACCACGCTGTATTTCCTGATGATGCTGCTCAGCGTGCTCCTGGCGATTGCCGCCACCATGGTGGGCAAGCGCCTCGCGCCCTCGCTGGGCGCCTGGTGGGCGACGGTGGCCGCGGTGGCGGCGTTCGTCGTCGTGATCGGGGTGGCGTATGAGTTCCTGCCGGTCGTCGACGAGGTGCCGAAGGACTTCCCGGCCGCTCTGCTGTGGCGGTTCCGGCTCTCGGCGCTGGCCATCCAGACCGTTCTGTGGGGCGGTTTCGGTCTGCTCTTCGGCGAGTTGGCCGAACGCCTGCTGAACCCGAAGCCCGCGAACGCCGCGAGTGGACAGACGATTCCGGCCGCACACTGAATCCTTCAGGACACGACAGGGCCCCTCGGAACCATCCGGGGGCCCTCTCGCGTTCCCCGGACACCGACTCCCACCCCATCACAGGCAGGACACGGAGAACCTGCGTGCTGGGCGTGGATCAAACCCGGGCGAGGAGCGGAGGACCAGAGTGGCCAGACACCTTCAGCCGCGCCACATCATCCTCGGTGGCCGCGAGGCTGTGGCCCTCACGCCGGAGGAGTATGAGCAACTCGTCGCCAGCCGACGCCAGATCGGCGGCCAGAGCGCTCGCGTGCGCGTGCTCGCCCAGCAGGCGAAGCGGACCGAACAGCTCCTGCAGGACCTGGAGACGCTGATAGCCGCCCCGGCGGACGGCTGCCGCGAGCAGGCCGGGACGGCACCGACGGCGTCATCGCGGTCGTGCCCCGGCGAGGAGACCACGGAGCGGAACGCCGGCCCCGACTGTCTGCGCTGCGCCATAGCGGCGCTGCTGCGTCGTCACCGGGACCTGCCGTCCTGAACGGCGGTGCGGCCTCGGTCGACGCCCCGGAGATACGCCCGACTGTGCCCCGCGTCCACCGGATGCAGGGCACACAGGGCACACCCGTGCACTTCGGGTCGCACATGCGGTCGAAGCCCTTGTCCTTGTCGTTCGGGATGGCGCTGCTGGAGCCGTCGGACTCGCCGCTGCCCTGACCGGACGAGCGTCCGCCGGGGTCAGTCCGCACCGAGGGACAGACCCCGGCGGATCGCCTCCTCCACCGGCGAGCGGCTCGCGCCCGGGCGGTCCGGGTCGTACGGCAGCGCCGGGGACAGCGGCGGCTGCGCCATGAAACGGGGACGTGTGCCGTGGTGCGGCTGGGCCGCGTGCACCAGGAACGGATGGCAGAGGTACACATCGCCGGGACGGCCCGTGGCATGGGCGAGCGGCCGGTGCGAGGAGGCGTCGGCCACCCGAGGGCCCAGCTCGAGGAAGGAGGCGCCCTCCTCGCCGTACGGCTGGAGGATCCGGGGCACGTCCAGGTGGGAGCCGACCCGGATCCGTGTCGGGGCGTCGGCCACGGTGACCTCGCTGAACAGGAACAGCATCAACAGGGCGCGGTCCCGGGAGCGCAGGTTCGTGTGGTAGTGGGCCGCGCCGTCGGGCAGGTAACTGCCTTCGATGTGCCAGCCCGTGTCGCCGGGCTCGTCGGAGTGCGGGAAACGCAGGGGGAAGGTGCCCAGCGAGTAGCGCGGCTCCCACCGTCCGGGGCCGACGAGCGCGTCGAACGCCGTATGCAGCGCAGGGGAGTTGGCCGCCGCCGCGAACGGCCCCTGCGCCATTCCGCCGACCCGCACCACCGGATCCTGCCAGGTGCCCGGGTCTTGCGGGTCGTAGCCCGTCTCCCGCCACAGCAGCCGCGCGCAGTCCTCCGCGACCCGGGGCGGGAAGGCGCCCTCGATCCGCACGAAGCCGTCGGTCAGGAATCGCTCGACCAGTCCGTCGTCCATCGAGCCATCGTCGGTGATCGGCCGGCCGTACGGCATGTGGTTTTCTGCCGCCCGCCCTTTTGCCGTCCCTCACGATTCCGTCGCTCGTCTTTGCCGTACCGGCAATACGGCTGGCCCCCGGCCGGTGTGCCGTCGCACGCTGGCCGCACACCGAGGAGAGGCTGGCCACCATGGCGCACGACCACCACGCATCAGAGCACCGGCACGCGCACGGACATGGACACGGACATGACACCGACATCGACTGGAGTGAGATGGGCCCTTTGCTGGAGGCCCATGCGGAACTGTTCACCCCCGTCTACGAGCGGGCCATGGCCTGGCTGGCGAAGGAGGTGACCGAGCCGGGGCTGATCGTCGACGCGGGCAGCGGTCCCGGTGTCGTCTCCTGCCTGTTCGCCGAGGCCTTCCCCGGCGCGCGGGTCGTGGCCGTCGACGGGACCGAGCCGTTGCTGGAGCGAGCCCGCGCCCGCGCCGCGCGGCAGGGCGTGACCGACCGGTTCGACACCCTCGCCGGTGAACTGCCCGGCGTGCTGGACGAGTTGGACTATCCGGCCGATCTGCTGTGGGCCAGCCGCAGCCTGCACCATCTCGGCGACCAGCGCGCCGCACTCGCCGCGTTCGCCGCCCGGCTCGCCCCCGGCGGCACCCTGGCCCTCCTCGAAGGCGGCCTCCCCTCCCGCTTCCTGCCCCGTGACATCGGCATCGGGCGCCCCGGACTCCAGGCACGGCTGGACGTGGTGCAGGAGGAGTGGTTCGCGCGGATGCGCGCGGACCTGCCCGGCTCGGTCACCGAGACCGAGGACTGGGCGGCCCTGCTGACCTCCGCAGGTCTGAAGCACACCCGCACCCGCAGCTTCCTGCTCGACCTGCCCGCCCCGGCGACCGACCGGGCCCGCGACTACGTCGGGGCCGTCCTGTCCCGGCTGCGCGACGCGGGCACCGACGACATGGACGCCGAGGACCGGGCCACCCTGGACCGGCTCCTCGACCCGGCCGACCCGGCGAGCGTGCACCGCAGGCCCGACGTGTTCCTGCTGGGTGCGTACACCGTGCACACGGCGGTGCGCCCGGTCTAGCGGTGCGCCGGGTCTGGCGGTGTGCCCGGTCTGGCGGTGCGCCGGGTCTGGCGGTGCGCCGGGTCTGGCGGTGTGCCGGGTCTGGCGGTGTGCCGGGTCTGGCGGTGTGCCGGGTCTGGCGGTGTGCCGGGTCTGGCGGTGTGCCGGGTCTGGCGGTGCGCCGATCCAGGCGACCTGCTCCGACTGGCGCACGCTGAGGAGCAGACGCGCACCCCCGTCCTGGGCACCGTCGCGCTGCACGGGCTCGTCGGCGGGGCGTGGCGGCAGAAGGCGGTGACCCGGGGCGCCTTCGACCGGCAGGGCAGGCCCGTGCGGCCCGGGCCGGCGCCGACGGAGGAACGCATGGCCCTCGATCCGTCCGGCCGCCTCGCCCTGAGATCCGACGGGACGCTCGTCGCCACCTCGACGGGCGGGCGGCGCAAGGGAGTCGCGGGGGTGAAAGGGGAGGACCACCTGGTGGCGGGCGCCTTCAGCCCCGGCGGACGGTGTGCCGCCGTCGCCGACTTCCGGGGCCGGGTCACCCTGTGGGACGCGCGCACGTGGCGCCGCACGGCCGTGCTGCGGGCGGTCGGCTCCACGGTACAGCGGACGGCCCTGGCCTTCTCCGCCGACGGCTCGCTGGTCACGGCCGGCGCGCCCGACGGGTCCGTCGAGGTGTGGGAGACGGCCTCACCCCGCCTGCCGGCGGCCAGGCTCCCGGCAGGCGACGGACCGGTGCTGGCGCTCGGCCTCCCGCCGGACGGCGCGGAGCTGCACGTCGCGACCGCCCATCTGAGCGACCGTACGGTCCCGTTGGAGCCGCGCCGGGCCGCCGCCACGGTGTGCGCGCGGACCGGCGCGGGGCTGACCAGGTCGCAATGGCACCGCTACCTCCCCTCGGTGCCGTACCGCCGTACCTGCGACGGCACTTGACTTGGAGAGCGCTCCAAGTGATGGACTCCCTGTCCGTTCACCGACACACAGGGGGAAACCATGAACGACTCTCCGGTCGCGCTCATCACCGGCGGCGGCAGCGGTATCGGCGCCGCCGTCGCCCGGCAACTGCTGGACGCCGGGTACCGGGTCACCGTCACCGGACGCGGCGAAGGGCGGCTGCGGGACTTCGCCGACAGCCTGGGGAATCCCGGCGAACTGCTGACGGTCGCCGGCAGCGCGGCTGCGTTCGACGACATACAGGACGCGGTCGACCGCACGCTCAAGGCGTACGGCCGGCTGGACACCGTCGTCGCCAACGCCGGCTTCGCGACCCACGACAGCGTCGCCGACGGCGACCCGTCCGGCTGGACCGAGATGGTCCTCACCAACGTCCTCGGCCCCGCACTCCTCATCCGCGCCTCCGTCGACGCGCTGAAGGAGACCCGCGGGCGGATCGTCCTCGTCGGCAGCGTCGCCGGGTTCGTGAACACTCCGGGCAACTTCTACGGCGCGACCAAGTGGGCGGTCACCGGCCTCGCCGAGAACACCCGGCGCCAGGTCACGGAGTTCGGCATCGGTGTCACGCTGGTCGCCCCCGGCCGGGTGGAGACCCCGTTCTGGGACAGCTACGGCAGCCTGCCCCCGGGGCATCTCCTGACCGCGGACCAGATCGCCGACTCGGTGGTCTGGGCGATCCGGCAGCCGGCCGGGGTCGATGTCAACACCGTGGTCATACGTCCACTGGGTCAGCCCAACTGACGTAACAGCAGGGTCAGTTGTTCTGCAGGAACTGCTTGGCCAGCTGGTCCCCGAGGGAGACGGCCGCGCTGTGGCTCTCGATGGGGGAGACCTTGGAGTTCTTGAACAGGATGTACGTGACGCCGGAGTCGGCCCCGCCGGTGGCCGGGTCGGGGTCGATGCCGAGCGCCTTGGCGGTGGCGTACGAAGCCTCGCCGATGATCTTCGTGGGGCCGGTGTCGCCGACGACGGCGTACTCGACCTTGTTGTTGTAGATGACGGCGACCACGCCGCCGCCCTTGATGCCCGCGCTGGAGTAGTTCCAGATGCTGCTGGAGCTGGGCACGACGACGTACGGCAGGGACTCGGCCTTCAGCGGCTTGCCGTCGGACTGGTGGAAGGCCGTGTCGTCCTGGTACCAGGGGTCGCGGTCCTCGTTGCAGTTGGTGGTGCGCTGGCCGTCGCAGTCGATGTCCATGTCGGCCTTCCAGAACACCGCGCCGTTCTTGCCGCACACGGGGATCGTGGCCGAAGTCTCGTCGTCGGTCTTGTACTTGCCGCTGGATATCTGCGAACAGGACTGCACCTTGGCGAGCAGGTCGGCCGCGCTGACCGAGCCCTCGCGGGTGGAAGCGGGTGTGGGGTTTCCGGAGGCGTTGGCGGGCAGCACTCCGGCTGCGAGGAGGGCGGCCCCGGAGGCCGCGGCGAGGGTCAGTGTTCGAAGACGCACTGTGGGGGACCCTTCTGTTAGGAAAGTTTCCTTACCGGGTGCCGTACAAGGTGGCCCCATCCTCATGTTCTCGTCAAGCCCTTGCGGGGAAGTCGGGGAAGTCGTGCCGGCTGGGCTGTTTGCAGGGCTTTTGTCACCAGATGCAGTGATTTGCCCTCCAGGGAACACTGGTCATGTCGAACTGGGAGGCGAGGAGTCATGTTCGTACGCACCATCTATGTGACCGGCGACCCCAAGAAGATCGACACAGCTGTCAGGGCGCTGAACACCGAGGGGCGGGAGCTGCTCGAGGAGCGTCCGGGCTATCGCGGATCCGGGGTCTTCGTGGACCGTGAGCTCGGCAAGCTGCTCGGCCTGAGCTGGTGGGACTCCATGGAGGCGCGGCGCAACAGTGACGAAGTCATGCGGCAGCACAGAGCGGCGCTGCTGGGCGCGTTCGCCGGCACACTGACGGTGGAGAACTTCGAGGCGGTGGTCTCCCACACGCTCCAGCCGCCTCGGGTGGGCGGCGGGTTGCGCGTCACCAGGGTGGAATTCGAACCAGCGGACGCCGACCTGTTCGCCGAGACCTTCCGGACGACCGTGGTCCCTCTCCTGGAGACCATGCCCGGTCTGGCCAGAGCCGGCCTGTTCATCGACCGGGAGCGCGGCACGGGCCGGGTCGGCACCCTCTTCGTCGACCGCGACTCGATGGTGGCGTCGCGGGCCGGCCAGGCGGCGGCCCGTCACGAAGGCGCGGCCAAGGCGCGCGTGAGCGTCGTCGGCCTGGAGGAGTTCGAGGTCCTGCACGCGGACGTGCGCATCGACTGACCCGATCCGGCGGGGGAGTCCAGCGGCGGGGGGGGGGGGCCCCCCCCCCGGGGGGGGGGGGGGGGGGGGCGGGGGGGGGGGGGGGGGGGCGCGCGGGGGGGGGGGGGGGGGCGCCCGGGGAAGGGCCGGGGGCCCCGGGCCCCGCGCCCGGGCCGGGCGCGCGCGGCCGGGCG
>NZ_JBIWPP010000085.1:0-9092 GCF_044768335.1 Streptomyces sp. NPDC101151
GCACATCACGAGAGCACGCGATGCATGATCGCGAACGGTCGGCACGAACCGCTCAACCGTCCGGATCACAAGATCGTCGACAGAACCCGAATCTTCACGTTGATGGCATCCACGAACAGAACTGGGTAGACGCGGTCCAGCGGCCGGTTCTGCCATTCGGCCATGCCCTCCATCACCTGGTCGGTGATCGTGGAAATGGTCTGTCTGGACACTTCGGCCCCATACACCTCGGCCAGATGAGCCGAGATCTCGCCGTGCGTGAGTCCCTTCGCGGACAGCGACAGCACCATTTCATCCACCCCGGTCAGCCGGCGCTGGCGCTTCTTGACGATCTGCGGCTCGAAGGTCCCGGCCACGTCCCGGGGCACCCTGACCTCGACCGGCCCGACGTCGGTCAGCACGGTCTTGGTGCGAGTGCCGTTGCGGCTGTCGCCGTTGTTCTTCCCGGCCGGATCGTGCTTCTCGTAGCCAACGTGGTCGGTGATCTCGCCTTCCAGGGCCGACTCCAGCACGCGCTTGGTCAGCTGCTGCAAAAGCCCACCCTCGCCGGTCAGTTGCAGGCCCTCACCACGGGCCCGGTCGACCAGCATCGCGATCAACTGCTCGTCCGATGGGGCCGCACCGACCGCCTCGACCACAGGCTCTTGCTCGATCGTCATCTCACTCACTTGGCGTCTCCATGATCAACAGATCCGCCGTTGATTAGACACTCCCCATGAACGCACTGCGGAAGCTGGGCATCGACTGGGCGTGACGCGGTCCGGCCGTCGAGCCGGAGTATGCGAGACCCGGGGCCGGGATCGTCCCGGGGTCTCGTGCTGTCTCGCCGTGCAGGCAAGGGCCGCTCTCACGGTGCGGTTCAGCGCCGGCTAATTGCGGCGGGCTTGCTGGTGCTCATGGCTTCTCGATGAAGGGCAGTCCGACGGCGGCGAGTTTGGTCTGGAGGTTGATGTCTCCAGTGGCCGCGTAGACGGCGGAGCCGGGGTGCCGGGACTGCAGCAGCAGGGTGGAGGCCACGAAGCGGTCGTCGGGCACGTCCAGGTCGAGCCAGTTCGGCAGCCCGTCGCTCTTGGGTTCGATGTGCTCAAAGACGGCGTGCACGTCACCAGCCACCCGCACACCGCGCAGGACGTCGCCGTTGGTGCGAAGCCCTTTCAGCCGGCGGTCGGCCTTCTTCGCTGCGTCCCTGACGTCGGCGTTGCGGCCGGCGAGCTTGTGGTCGTCCAGTTCCCGCAGAACGACGGGCAGCAAGTGGACCATGTACCGCTTCCCGAGCAGCGGCGTATAGATCGCGACATCGGGGTCATCGAGCAGCATGTTCGTGTCGACCACTACCCGCACCGTCCAAGTGTCATCCGGCAGGAGCTCGTCCCAGCTTCCGGAGCGTGGCCATGGCCATCTTGACCTTGTCGATGGCCGTGTCGATGGAAGCTGGCACGGTGATGTCCCGGGGGCGTACAAGCCAGCGCTGCAGCAGGCCCAGGGTCCTGTCGAGGCGCTTGGTGACCTCCGGGGTCGGGTGCGGAAACAGCAGTCGGAACAACGGCTCCCATTCCCGTACGCGCCCCAGCAGTTCCATCCTTCGCGTCTCGAGCTCGGGGCCGCTGGGCACCCAGCCCCACTTCGGGGCAGCGTAGACAACGATGCCGTTGGGCCGGCGGTTCGGGTCGACGTTCCGGATCTGCGAGTCCGCGAGGATCTTCAGGAAATCAGCTTCGATCACATCCAGGTCTGAACGGAGGCGTTCCAGGTAGGTCGGCGGGGCTTGTATGGCGGCCATCTGCCGATGATGCCGCACTCCACTGACAGACTCGGGCGCATGGGGCTTCCGGGCGGCCGTTGGATAGTCGCCTGCTCTGACGGACGCGCTCTCCGGTCTGTCAGTCCGGGGCCTGAGAGAACCTGCGTCGGCGAATGGGATCGGGAGGACTGGCTTCGCCCGTCTCCGACGCCACGGTGACCACACCCGGCGGGGAGATCTCGGTCCGCCAGCGCCGCGTCAGGGCACGTAGCCAGCGGCGGCGGGACCACCCAGGTCCGTTGCGCAGCTCGGCGTAGCGGACGACGGCGTCGGGAGTCATCGTTCGGATCCACAGCGGTCTGCCGACCATGATGCGTTCGGCACCGGCTGACTCGCCTGTGAGGTTCCACCGTGCAGGATCGAGTACGACGTCGGTATAGATCTCGGCGAAGAACTCGCAGTGCCCGGCGTGGCCGATGGTGAAGCCGCGGGTCTCTGGGCGGCCCGTATGTTCTCCGCTGGCGCTGGAGAAACCCTGGTCCAGAGCGATCTTCAACGCCTCAACGGAGCGGGACTCTGGGCAGTCCCATTGAGAGGTGTTCTGCCTTCCCCTGGTACGCAGCAGTTCCTCCACCGCTGGTGCCGCTGAGGAGGTCCAGCCGTCGGCAAAGCCGTCGCTCGGGCCGAAGCCGCGTAGGTTGTCCATGCTTCCGAAGAGACAGAGGTCGATCCTCTGACCATGCACATTTCGTACCTGAACGTGCATGAGTGCGGCGCCTTGGGTGTGCCATGCGGCGAACTCGGCGAACTCGACTTTGCCTACGCCGCTGACGTACGCGGCTTCGGGTTCTGTGTCCAGGCTCTGCGTCGCCGCGCTACCGATGTGCCGCAGAACGCGGCGCGTTTCCTCAAGCCGGTTTCGTGTCACGCGCTGCTTCGGTCCGAAGCCGCCTTGGAGCCCGATGAGTGAGAGGCCGAAGGTCCAGCTTCGACGTCCCGCGAGCTCGATGCCGTTCTCCTCGGCAACTCGTTGGACTGCTCGGTCTGACCAGTACACATACCTGCCGACCTCGTATGGGGCTGCCATTCGACCTCGAATTCGTCGGTGCATCCGGGTTCCAGAGCGGGGCCAGGGTGACACTGCCGGGCCCGCTCTTCACGGGATCAGTCGGTTTTCCGCCCTGGAGGGGGCAGCCCTGGTAGAGGAGGTCAGTCCGCAGACAGCAGACTGTCGGACGTCGTCAAGTTGTTTGCGTGACTGGCGGGTTGGGCTGTGTGGAGGTGGCTGGCCAGAGGGGGTGTTCCGCTCAGCCGGTCGTTGCCATGCCGGTAACCGTGACGCCTCCGCCCCTCACGATCCTCGCCGGTGCTGTCACTTGCTGGTGACGATGTTGACCGCGTTCACCGACCAGAAGTCGGGGAACTCGACGCCACGCTGCTCAAAGTTGACCGAGCCGTCGCGCCAGTTGGTCATGACGACGTCACGGCGCTCCCACGCCACCTCGTCGTACGGGTGTACGCCGGGGGTGGTGTGGACGCGCTCGATACGCAGCCCCTCGGTGGATGCTGCCCAGCACACACACTGTCTTGATCTTGCCATCCACGCCCTCCTCAGAACCTGATCCGCGAGACGGCTCAGCCGCCGACGTCGCCCGCGAGACTCTCTGGTCCGGCGATGGCCTCGAAGTCCTCAAGCGAGTCGAACGCCCGGTACACGGAGGCGAATCGTAGAAGGGCGAAGGTCGATCTCCTGCAACGGGCCAAGTCATAGATGGTCAGTTCGGAACCTACCGACTGGCAGCGCCGGGTGATCGAGGTCATCCGGGACTCCGTGCAGCGGCGCGGTTACCCGCCGTCGATGCGCGAGATCGGCCAGGCCATCGGCTTCTCCAACACATCCTCGGTCGCACACCAGCTGATGGCACTGGAGCGCAAGGGCTTCCTGCGCCGCGGCCTGCACCGCCCGCGCGCATACGAGGTACGCGGCTCCGACCAGGCCGTGACCGTGCAGCCCACGGACACCGCCGCCAAGCCCGCAGCGTCATACGTCCCGCTGGTCGGCAGTAACGGCGATCCTCCTTTCACTTCTGCTGCTGATGGCTGCGCGAAACCGGGGCAATGCAGCAGGATCGGGGAGTGGATGATGACGAGGGCCAGTCTCAAGACGGCACCGCAGAAACACGCGTTGACAGCGGTGACCTAGTCGATTTCCGCCACGCCACTTTTTACGGCCCTGTCGCAGGCAAGATCCAGCACGATCACCACGCGGCACCCCGCCCCGCGGCCACATGGCCGCATCGGGTCGGATCGATCCCCCCGCAGGCCAGCTGTTTCCAGGACCGCGCCCACACCGCCTGCCTATCAACAGCACTCGCCACCGACAGCACCGCAGTCGTCACCGTGCCCAACTTGGCCGGAGTGGTGGTGGGACTGGGCGGCGTCGGCAAAACCCAGCTTGTCGCCCACTACGCCCGCACCGTCTGGCAAGCCGGCGACCTCGACATTCTCGTGTGGGTTCCCGCCACCAGCCGCAGCGACGTTGTCACCGGCTACGCCGCAGCTGCCGCTGCACTCCTCGGCGATACGGCACCCAACGACCCAGGCCAAGCCGCGGCAGCGTTCCTTGCCTGGCTGGAGCCCATGAGCGCACAGCGCGCATGCCGGTGGATGGTGGTTCTGGACGACGTGACTGATCCGGTTCACCTCAACGGTTTGTGGCCACCGGTCAGTCCGACGGGCCGGACCCTGGTCACCACTCGCCGCCAGGATGCCGCCCTGACCACTGGCCGTTGTCGCATCGACGTTGGCGTCTTCACCCCGGACGAGGCCCTCGCCTATCTCACCGCTGCCCTCCCTCACCCCGAGCTTCCCGAGCAGCTGGCCGGGCTCGCCGACGATCTCGGGCACCTTCCCCTGGCCCTGTCCCAGGCTGCTGCCTACCTCGCCGACATCTGCATCACCACAGCCGACTACCGACAACTGCTGGCGGACCGAAGTGGCCAACTGCACGATGCAGCGCCCGACGCGCTCCCTGACGGTCAGAGACTCACCGTCGCCGCCACCTGGTCCCTGTCCATCGAGCACGCCGACCGCCTCCGCCCAGTCGGCCTAGCCCGCCCGCTGCTGTCGCTGGCATCCTTCCTGAGCGCCAACGGGATCCCCGAGACCGTCCTCACCAGCTCTCCCGCCCGCACCTACCTCGCCCACCACCGCACCCCCGACGCCTCAGGGGGCCTCGCGCCAGAGGCCTCGGAGCCAGTGTCGGGGCGGGATGTCCGGCTGTCGCTGACAGCCCTGCGCCGGCTCAGCCTCATCCAGCACAATCCCACTAACTCCGGGACCGCAGTCCGCGTCCACCAACTCGTGCAGCGCGCCGTCCGCGACACCCTGACCGCCGACCACTACTACCGCACTGCCCGCACCGCCGCAGACGCCCTCCTTTCCGCCTGGCCCGAGATCGAGGACAACACCACCCCCACCGAAGTCCTCCGCGCCAACACAGCAGCGCTTACCAGTTGTGCGGAAGAAGCGCTGTACCGGCCGGACACGCATGAAGTCCTCTACCGCCTCGGACACAGCCTCGGCGAAGCAGGACACGTCACTGCAGCACATGCCCACTTCCGCTACCTCACCGACGCCACCACCGCCCGGCTCGGTCCTGACCACCCTGACACCCTCAGAGCCCGAGGATGTCGCGCCAACTCTCTGGGGGATACAGGAGACACAGCCAGGGCCGCAGTCGCCTTCTTCGAACTCCTGGTTGACCAAATCCGGGTGCTCGGAAGGGGCCATCCTCGAAACATAACTGCCCGCAACAACCTCGCCACCTTGCTGGGCGACTCAGGGCAGGCGGCCGCGGCAGCCGCCGTGCTCGTAGATCTCTTGCCAGATACAGAGCGAACCTTGGGTAAAGATCACCCCTACACTCTTGCCACTCGGGGCAACCTTGCTAGCTGGCAAGGAAGGGCGGGCATCGCAACGCCAGAGGCAACAGCAGCCTCCTACGCCACCATCCTCGACGAGGAAATCCGGGTACTGGGCGAAAACCACCCCCAAACACTCACCACTCGGCAAAATCTTGCCCGTTGGTGTGGCCGGTCGGGCCAAGCGGCAAAGGCCGCTGCCACCTACGCCGACCTGCTGACTGACTACATCCGAGTGCTAGGTGAAGATCACCCACATACCCTTGCCGTCCGTGGCAATCTCGCTGGCTGGCAAGGAAGAGCGGGCATCGCAACGCCAGAAGCGACAGCAGCCTCCTACGCCACCATCCTCGACGACGAAATCCGGGTACTGGGCGAAAACCACCCCCAAACACTCACTGCCCGTAACAATCTCGCGCACTGGCTTGGAGAGGCGGGGGACGCGGCCGGTGCGGCCAGAGCGCTCACCGAACTCCTACCGCACATGACGGACTTGCTGAGCGCAAACCACCCCGACGTCCTCACGACTCGCAACAACCTTGCTCAATGGCGGGGCCGGGCAGGTGACCCTGCCGCTGCCGCCGAGATCCTTGTTGATGTGCTCCACGACCGCTCCCGGCTCCTGGGCAAGGAGCACCCCGACACTCTGTTCACGCGCAGCGCCCTCGCCTACTGGCGGACCGAGGCTCAGAGCAACACCGCAGGAGTGAATGAATAGACTCGTCGGTGAGGGATCCGCGGGTCGGGTATGTCACCAACCGCCCCAACCCACCGCCGGCGCTTGTCCCACGCCACAGCCTCACTTCCCCACCAGCCGTGTTGTACGGGCCGGCCTTCACAGCTGAGCAGCAGGTGACCGGCTACGGCACTACGGGTGGGTTAGCGACGGCGTCATCGCCCGGCCCTGGCGTGTCCAACCTCCGATCTCTGGCAGCCTCAGCCCGCTCCACCACCATGACTAGGCATCCGGACCGTTCTTAAAACCCATCTTTGAACCTTGTGGACGCGGCCTCCCAGGGCGTTGGCTGTAGGTGCCGGACGGGTGTGGTTGGTGTCGCGCATGATCGCCAGCCTCGAGCCCTCCTGCCTGCGGGTGGGTTCGGTGGCCTGGATCAGCTGGGGCATGTGGAGCCCGGCCGGACGGGCCTGCAGGAGCACCCGCCAGATCGCTTCCGCGTGTTCGCGTGCCGCATCGCCCCGGCCAGGGACCAGGGCACGGTTACTTGCCCCGCAGCAGTTTCGCCAGCAAACCAATCGGTCCCTCCCCGTGATTCTTGGGGAGGGACCGATCAGTCGATTGAGCGAGGCTTTAGGGTTGCGGGTTGGTTACATGGCGGCTCCGGTGGTCTTGCGGCGGCCGAGGTAGAGGGCGCCGCCGATGGCGAGAAGGCCGGCGGCGGCGGTGCCGATGGCCGGGTCGATGAGCGGGATGTCCGGAACGACGGTCGTCACGCAGGAGGTGTTGTTCTGCAGGTTGGGGTCTTGTTCGTTGCCCTTGACGGTCACGCAGTTGTCGAGGCGTGCGGGGCCGGAGGCTGGGGCGAGTCCGCGGACGGTGATGGTGTGGCTCTCGCTCACCGCAAGGGGTCCGCCGGTGCAGGTCAGGCTGCCCGCTCCGATCCCACAGCCGGCATCGGAGGTGTGCGGGTTGAGCATCCCCGCTGGCAGCGGGTCGGTGACCGTCCACCCCGAGGAGTCGTTGGGCCCGTTGTTGGTGACGATGATGTTGTAGACGACCTCACCGGCCGGATCCACGATCGCCGGACCCACCTTGATCACCGACAGGTCCACAATCGGCTTCTTGAACCCGAAGTCTGCACCGTGATCGTTCTGCCCGGCACCCGCCGGGTTCACCACGACCGCGGGGAACGGGTTGCCGTCCGGCTCACCACTGGAATCGACCTGGTCGTCATCTCCCTGGTTGGGGCGGGTGGGCACCCAGCCCTGCAACGGACCACCCGCTGTGTAGTCGTCGGGGTTGTCCATCTTGACCGTGTACGTGTGCCCGTACACCAGGTCCTCGGGCTTGACGTTGTTTGTCACCGTGGAATCGAAGTAGTACTCACCACGTGAGTTCGTGACCGTCGTACCGATCTTTTTGCCATCGGCGTCATACAGATTCACCGTGGCGCCTACAACCGGCGCCTCACCCGGGTCTTGGATACCGTTCTCATTGGTGTCCTGCCACACCCGGTTACCGATCTGCACCGGCGCCTGATCGCACAGAACTTCCAGGTCACCGATGCCTCGTGCCTTACCGAAGGTGTCGTTCAGGAATTCACCCCCATCGCGGTTTCCGGAGTTTCGGTTGACCCATCTCACGCCAGTTCCGGTTCTGTCAGTGGGGTCCATTGCTGTGAATGGTAGATCGTTTTCTACTTTGTCGACGACTACGCCGCCGGCGCCGATCTCCTGGTGTGGGCCTGTCCAGTCTCCTGGATAGAATTCCCTGATATTCGCAGGCTGAGAACCGCTGTTACCGGGGGTTTCGTGGTTGGTGCAGCCGCCGTTGCCGTCCAGAACGAACATGTGATTCCCGCCGCGGCATGCCCGGTTGATGTCGCCACCACTGATGGCGGTAGTTACAGGCCAGGCTGCAGATGTTGCGGGCAGCATCCAGCCGGCACGGTCAGGGAAGCGGTCACCGAATCCTGCGACCATGTCACCGTTGGTTTCAAAACCGATGTCAGTAAGTTCTGGTTCAGGGTTCTGGATACTGCCGTCCTCAGGGTGGTTACAGACTCGGCCATCCTGTGACATCGGCCGGCCCTCTGTCCATGGATACCAACCGTGACCACCGCATGGTCCTTTACCTGCTGCGTCAAGGTCCGGACGAGAATATCCACCGCGCGGGAAGTTCAGCGGTTGGTCCATGACGATGCCGGTGGAGTTTCCCGTGGTGGGGTCGAGGGTCTGCACGACCGCTCTCATGTCCAGCTTACTTCCCGTGGATTCGGCTGAGCAGACGCCGCCTACGTAGACTTTGCCGTCCTGGATACCCAAACCCCAAGGGCGCCAGTCTCCCGGGGCAGCGCAGCCAGGGTTCGGAATGGAGTAGGACGCCTTCGGTGCTGCCGCTGTCGGCTGCATGGCGTCATAGCGGTAGAGCCTGCGGTCGTGCAGGTTGACGACATACAGGTCTTTGCCGTCCGGACTGACATCAACATCGCCCAGCGATTCTTTGCCCGCTACGGGCCCGAACGCCTGGTCCATCGCGGCGCCTGGGTTGTGCCCGGTGGTACCGGGGTTGGGAACTCTGGTCCACACGACGGTCTGCTTGGTCGCAGGGTCTGTCCGGTAGATCCCGCCGGGCCCACCGGGACCGTACTTACTTGACTTCGGCTCGTCAGGGTGGCGCTGGCTCGTCGAGGGTCAAGCGAGTGCCGGCTATGAAGCCGTCGAGGGTGTCGGGCCGGTACTGAAGGCGT
>NZ_JBIWPP010000086.1:0-8330 GCF_044768335.1 Streptomyces sp. NPDC101151
GGTGGCTGGTTCGCTGCGGCGGGACGAGGGCGGTCTGGACCGCTTCCTTGCCTCCGTGGCGGAGGTGTGGACGCAGGGCGTCGCGGTCGACTGGGATCAGGTGTTCGCCGGCGCCGGTGCCTCCCGGGTCGAACTGCCGACGTATGCCTTCCAACGCCGCCGCTACTGGCTCGACGCCCCCGCCGACGGTTCAGCCGGGACAGGCCTGCCCGTCGACCCGTTCGAGGCGGATTTCTGGGAGGCCGTCGAGCGCGAGGACCTGGAGTCCGTGGCGGCGGCGCTTGAGCTGGCGGACCACGAACCGCTGAGTGCGGTGCTCCCGGCCCTCGCCTCCTGGCGCGGTGCCCGGCAGGAGCAGACGCGGCTGGACGGTTGGCAGTACCGCATCGCCTGGCAGCCGGTCGCCGCCGACCTCTCCGCCGTGCTCTCCGGGACCTGGGTGCTCGCCGTGCCCGCGGGCCATACCGCCACAGACGTGGCCACAACCACCGCCGAGGCGCTGTCCGGCCGTGGCGCCCGAGTGGTGACGGTGGAGCTGGACAGCCACCGCGCCGACCGGGAGCAGTGGGCACAGGCCATCTCCGCCGAGGCAGCGGACGGCGCGCCGGTGGGCGGCGTGGTCTCCTTGCTGGCGCTGGCCGAAGACACTGACCGTGCGCACGAAGGCGTGCCGAACGGTGTTGTCGGCACCCTGCTGCTGGTGCAGGCGCTCGGCGACGCCGGGGTGGAGGCGCCGCTGTGGTGTGTGACGCGCGGGGCGGTCGCCGTCGCCGGCGACGAGGTGCTGTCCGCTCCCGAGCAGGCCGAAGTCTGGGGCCTGGGCCGGGTGGTGGCTCTGGAGCACCCGGAGCGCTGGGGCGGGCTGGTCGATCTGCCGGAGACATTCGACGCCCGCGCGGCGGGGCGTCTCGCCGCCGTACTGGCCGCCGCCGGAACGCGAGTGGCCGCCGGTGCCGAGGAGCAGGTCGCGGTTCGCGGCGGCGGTGTGTACGGCCGTCGGCTGCTGCGCACCGGCCGTAGCGCGGCCCGCGGTGCCGAGTGGAGGCCGCGCGGCACCGTGCTGGTCACCGGTGGCACCGGCGCGCTGGGCGGCCATGTGGCCCGGTGGCTGGCGCGCAACGGCGCCGAACACCTCATGCTGACGAGCCGCCGCGGCCCGCAGGCACCGGGCGCCGCCGAGCTGGAAGCGGAGCTGCTGGAGCTGGGCGCGAAGGTCACCATCGCCGCCTGCGACGCCGCCGACCGCACGGAGTTGGCCGGACTGCTGGCATCGGTCCCCGCCGAGCATCCGCTGAGCGCCGTGGTGCACACGGCCGGTGTGCTGGACGACGGTGTCGTCGACGCGCTGACGCCGGAACGGTTCGTCCGTGTCCTGGGCCCCAAGGCGGATGCCGCCGTCCACCTGGACGAGCTGACGCGTGAGCTGGACCTGTCCGCGTTCATCGTCTTCTCGTCGATGGCCGGTACGGTCGGCAGCGCGGGCCAGGGCAACTACGCGGCCGCCAACGCCTTCCTGGACGCCCTGGTTCAGCGCCGCCGCGCGCTCGGACTGCCCGGCACCTCGGTGGCCTGGGGCACCTGGGACGGCGGCGGCCTCGCGGAGGGCGAGACGCGGGAGAACTGGACCCGGCGCAGCGGCCTCACCCCGATGGATCCGCAGGGTGCCATCGCCGCCCTGGCGCAGGTGCTGGCCCGCGACGACGAGTTCGCCGTGGTCGCGGACGTGCGCTGGGACCTGTTCGCCCCCTCCTTCACCGCCGTGCGCCCCGCGCCACTGCTCGTCGGCATCCCCGAGGTGCGGCAGGCGCTGGCCGCGGCCGCCGCAGCACAGGGGACGGGCGCGGGCCCAGAGGGCGCCGGTACGGCGGCGGAGCTGCGCGAGCGGCTGACCGGCCGGCCCGCCGCCGAGCGCAGGCGTGTACTGCAGGAACTGGTCCTTGCCCACGCCGCCGCCGTGCTGGGGCACTCCGGCACCGCGGCGATCGCGGGCGGGCGCGCCTTCAAGGACCTGGGCTTCGACTCGCTGACCGCGGTGGAGCTGCGCAACCGGCTCAAGGCCGCCTCCGGGCTGCCGCTGCCGCCCACGCTGGTCTTCGACTTCCCCACCCCCGCCGACCTTGCCGAACACCTCCGGGCCGGACTGTTCCCGGACGGTGACGAGGAGGGCGACGCGGACGCGGCCTCCCGGCCGTACGAGACGAGGGTGCGCGAGGTCCTGACCGCCATCCCTCTGTCCCGCCTGCGCGACGCCGGACTGCTGGACATGCTGCTGCAGCTCGCCGATTTCCAGGAACTCCCGGAGGAGAGCGGCACCGGAGACGAGGGCCGGCAGGAGCCGGTCGACGAGGAGTCGATCGACGAGATGGACACCGAGACCCTGCTCCGCATGGCATTCGAAAACACCGATTCCTGACAGCGCCGCAAGCGACAGCGTCGCAGGCGACGGCGCCACCGACGTCTGACGTGCCCCAAGTGTGGAGTTCCCTTTGAGCAACACCTCTCCTGAGAAGATCCTCGACGCCCTGCGCGTCTCGTTGAAAGAAACAGAACGGCTGCGCAAGGAGAACCGGCAGCTCGCGGCGGCGGCGCGGGAACCGATCGCCATCGTCGGAATGGGCTGCCGTTTTCCGGGCGGCGCGCGGACCCCCGAACAGCTGTGGGACCTGCTGGTCGACGGTACCGACGCGGTGTCCGCGTTTCCCGAGGACCGCGGGTGGGACGAGGACATCTACCACCCGGACCCGGAGCAGCAGGGCAAGAGCTATGTCCGCGAGGGCGCGTTCCTCGACGGCGTCGCCGACTTCGACCCGGCCTTCTTCGGGATCTCGCCGCGTGAGGCCCTCGCCATGGACCCGCAGCACCGCCTGCTGCTGGAGACCTCCTGGGAGGCGTTCGAACGCGCGGGCATCGACCCGTCCGCGCTGAAGGGCAGCCGTACCGGTGTCTTCGCCGGCACGAACGGCCACGACTACGGGGCGCTGCTGCGGCACACCCCCGAAGGGCTCGAGGGCTACCTCGGCACCGGCCGGTCCGGTGCGGTGCTGTCGGGCCGCATCTCGTACTTCCTGGGGCTGGAGGGTCCGGCGGTCACCGTCGACACCGCCTGCTCCGCCTCGCTGGTCACCCTCCACCTGGCAGCCCAGGCGCTGCGCAACGGCGAGTGCTCGCTCGCCCTGGCCGGCGGCGTCACCGTGATGACGACCCCCGGACTGTTCGTGGAGTTCAGCAGGCAGCGGGTGCTGTCTCCGGACAGCCGCTGCAAGGCGTTCGCGGATGCGGCGAACGGCACCGGCTGGGCCGAGGGCGCGGGCATGCTGCTGCTGGAGCGGCTGTCGGACGCGCGTCGAAACGGGCACCCCGTACTGGCCGTGCTCCGGGGCAGCGCGGTCAACCAGGACGGCGCGAGCAACGGCCTCACCGCCCCCAACGGCCCCTCCCAGCAGCGCGTCATCCGCGCCGCCCTCGCCAACGCCAGGCTCGCCGCGGCAGACGTGGACGCCGTCGAGGCGCACGGCACGGGCACGACCCTGGGTGACCCGATCGAGGCGCAGGCGCTGCTGGCCACCTATGGGCAGGGGCGGCCGGAGGACCGGCCGCTGTGGCTCGGCTCGCTGAAGTCCAACATCGGCCACACCCAGGCCGCCGCCGGAGTCGCGGGCGTGATCAAGATGGTGCAGGCGCTGCGCCATGGGGTGCTGCCACAGACGCTGCACGTGGATGAGCCGTCGACGAACGTGGACTGGACGGCCGGTGCGGTGGAGCTGCTGACCGAACAGCGGGCCTGGCCCCGGGTCGAGGGGCGGCCCCGCCGCGCTGGTGTCTCCTCCTTCGGCGTCAGCGGCACCAACGCCCACGTGATCCTGGAGCAGGCGCCGGAGCCGGAGCCGGTCGAGGCGGCGGAGCCGGTGTCCGTTCCTACGGTGGTGCCGTGGGTGCTGTCGGGCCGGAGCGCGGACGCGCTGCGCGGACAGGCGGAGCGGCTGCTGTCCACGGTGTCGGACGAGGCGCTGCCGCCGGTGGGCGTCGGCCGGTCGCTGGCTTCCGGGCGGGCCGCGTTCGAACACCGCGCGGTGGCGCTCGGCGAGGCCGGCGTCACGCCGGCCGCCGGGGTCGGCGCCCTCGCGCGCGGCGAGTCCGCACCCGGGCTGATCGAAGGCCCCGCCGGCGGAGCGGTCGCCGGGCCGCTGGCCGTGCTGTTCTCGGGTCAGGGCAGCCAGCGGGCTGGGATGGGCCACGAGTTGTACGGCCGGTACCCGGTGTTCGCCCGTGCGGTGGACGAAGCGTGCGAGGCACTGGACCGGGAGCTGGCCGGGCATGCGGACCGGCCGCTGCGCGATGCCCTCTTCGGAGACGAGGACGGGGTACTGGACCGGACGGTGTTCACCCAGGCGGCGCTCTTCGCCGTCGAGGTGGCCCTGTACCGGCTGGCCGAGTCCTGGGGCGTACGCCCGGACTTCCTGACCGGTCACTCCATCGGCGAGATCGTGGCGGCGCATGTGGCGGGGGTGTTCTCGCTCGACGACGCGGCCCGGCTGGTGGCCGCGCGTGGCCGCTTGATGCAGGCGCTGCCGGCGGGCGGTGCGATGGTCGCCGTCCAGGCCACGGAGGAGGAAGCGACCGCCCTGCTCGCCGAGCACGGGGAGCGGGTCGGCATCGCGGCGATCAACGGGCCCGCCTCCGTGGTGATCTCGGGTGATGAGGACGCCGTGCGCACGCTCGCCGAGAAGCTGCGCGCCGAGGGCCGCAAGACCAAGCGGCTTCGCGTCTCCCACGCCTTCCACTCGGTCCACATGGACGCGATGCTGGACGACTTCCGGGCCGTCGTGCGGTCGCTGACCTTCCAGGAGCCGCGGATCCCCGTGGTCTCCAACGTCACCGGGCGGATCGCCGCCGCGGAGGAGCTGGGCTCGGCCGACTACTGGGTGCGGCACGTCCGCCAGGCCGTGCGCTTCTCCGACGGAGTGCGCGCGCTCGCCGCCGAGGGCGTCTCGGTCTTCCTCGAACTGGGCCCCGACGGCGTGCTCAGCGCCATGGGCGCCGAGACCGTGCCGGACGCGGTGTTCATCCCCGTACTGCGCTCCGGCCGGCCCGAGGACCGCGGCCTGATCTCCGGCCTCGCCCTGGCCTGGACCCATGGCGCCACCGTCGACTGGGCGGCGCTGTTCGAGGGTTCGGGTGCGGCGCGGGTCGAGCTGCCCACGTACGCCTTCCAGCGCCGGCGCTACTGGCTCCCGGACGCCGCGGCACCGACGGACGGCGCCGAGGGCCCCTCCGGCGGGACGGCGGAGCGCCAGGACGCGCTGTACGAGGTGGAATGGATGCCGGCCGCCGAGGGACATACCGCCCCCGACGACTGGGAGTTCTACACAGAGCCCCGAGACGACCGGCCCGTACCGCCGTTCGTGGTGTTCAACCCGGGCGGCGGCGACCCGGCGCAGCCCGTGCCCGAGCGCGTCCACACCCTCACCGAGCAGCTGCTGGACGTCCTCCAGGCTTGGCTGGCCGACCCCCGGACCGCGTCCTCGCGGCTGGTGGTGGCGACCGATGCTCCCGATCTGGTGTCCGCGCCGCTGCGCGGCCTGGTGCGCTCCGCGCAGTCGGAGCACCCGGGCCGGTTCGCGCTGCTGTCCGGCGACCGTATCGACGCGGAGACGATCCGTACGGGCCTGGCGGCAGGGCCGGACGAACCGCAGACAGCGGTCCGCGACGGCCGCCCGTACGTCGCCCGGCTGCGGCGCGCCGACAACGCCGGACTCTCCCGCGACGCCGCGCCCGGCACCGGACTCGGGCTGGCCGGCGGTACCGTGCTCGTCACCGGCGCCACCGGCGGCCTGGGGCGGCTGGTGACCCGCCACCTGGCCACGGAGCACGGGGTCACCGGCATGGTCCTGGTCTCCCGCTCCGGCCCGGACCCGGCGTGGACCGACGAGCTGTCCGCGCTGGGCGTCTCCGTCCGGGCGGTGGCCGCCGACGTCGCCGACCGTGCGGCCATGGCCGACCTCATCGGCTCGGTCGGCGACCGGCTGACCGGCGTGGTGCACACCGCGGGCATCGTCGACGACGGGCTGGTCGCCACGCTCGACCCCGACCGACTGCACGCGGTGCTGCGGCCCAAGGTGGACGCCGCCTGGCAGCTGCACGAGCTGACGGCCGGGCTCGACGGTCTCCGCGCCTTCGTGCTGTTCTCCGCCGCCGCCGCCCCGTTCGGCGGTGCCGGCCAGGGCAACTACGCGGCGGGCAACGCGTTCCTTGACGCCCTCGCCGAGCACCGCCGCGCCCAGGACCTGCCCGCGGTCTCCCTCGCATGGGGCCTGTGGGGCGAGCGCGGCGGCATGGGCGGCCGGCTCGGCGCGGCCGACCTGGCGCGCATGGCCCGCGGCGGCGTGCTGCCGCTCTCCGCGGACCAGGGCCTCGCACTGTTCGACGCGGGCCTGGCGGCGGACCGGCCCGCCCTGATCCCGGTACGGCTGGACCTCTCCGCGCTGCGCGCTGCGGACACCGTCCCCGCACTGCTGCGCGACCTGATCCCGGCCACGCCCCGGCGGGCCGACACGGCCGTGGACACCGCTCCCGCGAGCGGATCGGCCCTCGCCCAGCGGCTGGCCGGGCTCGCCGAGGCCGACCAGCACCAGCTGCTGCTTGACCTGGTCCGCAACAACGCGGCGGCGGTGCTCGGATACGCCGCAGGGGACGCGGTCGACCCCGGGCGGCCCTTCAAGGAGATCGGCTTCGACTCCCTGACCGCGGTCGAACTGCGCAACCGGCTCGCCTCCGCCACCGGGCTGGCGCTGACCGCCACACTGGTCTTCGACTACGCGAACCCCACCGCCCTCGCCCGGCACCTGCGGGTCGAGCTGGTGGACGTGGCCGACGAGGCCTCCGCCGCGGCCACGGCTCAGGCCGGCCCCGCGTCCAACGACGACCTCATCGCCGTCGTCGGCATGGGCTGCCGTTTCCCGGGCGGCGCCGACACCCCCGAAGAGCTGTGGCGGCTGCTGGCCTCCGGCGGCGACGCGGTCGCGGAGTTCCCCGCGGACCGCGGCTGGGACATGACGAACCTCTACGATCCGGACCCCGACCGCGTCGGCAAGAGCTATGTGCGCGAAGGTTCCTTCCTCCCGGACGCCACCGACTTCGACCCCGCCTTCTTCGGCATCGCACCGCGCGAGGCGCTGGCCATGGACCCGCAGCAGCGGCTGCTGCTGGAGACGTCCTGGGAGGCGATCGAGCACGCGGGCATCGACCCCTGGTCGCTGAAGGGCAGCCGCACCGGGGTGTTCGCGGGCACCAACGGCCAGGACTACGGGGCACTCCTCCAGCGGGCCCCGAAGGAGTCCGACGGCTACCTGGCGACCGGCAGCGCGGCCAGCGTCGTCTCCGGACGCCTCTCCTACACCTTCGGTCTGGAGGGGCCCGCCGTCTCGATCGACACCGCCTGCTCGTCTTCGCTGGTGGCGCTGCATCTTGCGGCGCAGGCGCTGCGCAACGGCGAGTGCTCGCTGGCGCTGGCCGGCGGTGTGACGGTGATGTCCACCCCCGGCCTCTTCGTGGAGTTCAGCCGCCAGCGCGCGCTGTCTCCGGACGGCCGGTGCCGCGCCTTCTCGGACGCGGCGGACGGTACGGGATGGGGTGAGGGCGCGGGCATGCTGCTGCTGGAGCGCCTGTCGGACGCCCGGCGCGCAGGCCATCCGGTACTCGCGGTGATCCGCGGCAGCGCGGTCAACCAGGACGGCGCGAGCAACGGCCTCACCGCGCCGAACGGCCCCTCCCAGCAGCGCGTCATCCGCGCCGCTCTCGCCAACGCGCGGCTCTCCGCGGCCGAAGTGGACGCGGTCGAGGCCCATGGCACCGCCACCACCCTCGGCGACCCCATCGAGGCACAGGCGCTGCTGGCCACCTACGGGCAGGACCGCCCCGCGGACCGGCCGCTCTGGCTCGGCTCGGTGAAGTCCAACATCGGCCACACCCAGGCCGCGGCGGGTGTCGCCGGCGTGATGAAGATGGTGCTGGCGATGCGCCATGGTGTGTTGCCGCAGACGCTGCATGTGGATGAGCCGTCGTCGAAGGTGGATTGGTCGGCGGGTGCGGTGGAGTTGCTGGCCGAGCAGCGGGAGTGGCCGCGGACGGGTGCGCCGCGTCGTGCGGGAGTCTCGTCCTTCGGTGTCAGTGGCACCAATGCGCACGTGATCCTGGAGCAGGCGCCTGAACTGGGGTCGGCTGAAGCTGTCGAGCCTGTGGTGGAGCCGGTTGTGGTTCCGTCGGTGGTGCCGTGGGTGCTGTCCGGTCGTGGTGTGGAGGCGCTGCGGGGTCAGGCGGCACGGTTGTTGTCC
>NZ_JBIWPP010000087.1:0-1152 GCF_044768335.1 Streptomyces sp. NPDC101151
AGATCCGCGACGACATCCACGAAGCGTTCCTCACTCTCGGATGCGCACTCATCTGCTGGCGACGCCTGAAGTCATTCCGATAGGAGTTCTAAGAGTGCGGACATGCCAACCTCGCTGCACCTACAAGAGATCACCCCTGACAACTTCGAGACTGCGATCGGCCTTCGGGTCCGCCCCGACCAGGAACACCTGGTGGCACCCGTGGTGAAGTCGCTCGCCGAGGCATACGTCCACCCCGGCATCGCCTGGCCCCGGCTCATCTGTGACGACGACGAGGTCGTCGGGTTCCTCATGGCCTTCTTCCACATCGACTGGACCGGCAAGGGCACAGACTTTCGCTCCGGACTCTGGCGTCTCAACATCGCAGATGAAAAGCAGGGCCGAGGCTACGGACGCTTCGCAGTGGAGTCCGTGGCTGCCGAGATCCGGCGCCGAGGTGGCACACGCCTGACCACCACCTGGCATCCCAGCGCGGACGGCCCAACAGGCTTCTACCTGACGCTCGGATTCCGACCGACTGGAGAGATGAGCGGAGACCAGACGGTGGGCATGCTGGAACTGGACTGAACCCGGGCATCTGCCACACCTGCGCGTCGGCCTCGGCGGCTCATCGGCACGGGTCGTCCTCGGTCAGTGGTCGCCCGTCGCTGATCATCCGGGCGGACCGGGCCGGGTTTCGCAGCAGTCGACGAGGCGCGCGAGCCAGCGGGTCACCTCCTCAACGTCGCCCGGAACGGCAAAACTCGGCGGAACACGGTGAGGGGCCGACGTGGCGGTTTGATGCGGGGCCGACCCCGATCAGAGCATCGATCCCCAACCACCCCCGACGCACACGCGGACCCTCGTCCTCCGCAGCACCATCAGCACCGACAGCACGTCCTCAGCACGCATCACCCGACACAGACCGTAAGCAACTGCACCAGATCCGTCATCCTTGTGCGCATCCATCGCCGACCCGTCTCCCAAAGGGACCCCGCACAGCAAAGACCCGAGCCCCAGCATGACTGCAGGGCTCGGGCTCTCGATCGATTCACATACCCGCCGCAGCCATCAGCCGATGCGGCAGCAAGAGCGGCCGTTCCTACTTGGGCGGGTCCACCGGAGGCTTACCCGGGTCCGGCATGCCCGGGTCGGGCTTACCCGGGTCGGGCT
>NZ_JBIWPP010000087.1:1251-8330 GCF_044768335.1 Streptomyces sp. NPDC101151
TTACCCGGGTCCGGCTTACCCGGGTCCGGCTTACCCGGGTCCGGCTTACCCGGGTCCGGCTTACCCGGGTCCGGCTTACCCGGGTCCGGCTTACCCGGGTCCGGCTTACCGGGATCCATCTTGCAAAAGACTTCGTTCTTGTAGAAGTGGCAGCCCGGCATGTTCTTGATGTCCTTGGGTTTCCCCTTCCCCTTGCTATTCTTCTTCCCCTTCGCGTCCTTGTCCTTACCCTTGCCCTTCTTATCCTTTCCTCCCTTGTCGCCCTTGACGTGCTCGGTGTGACTGACCACCGTCTTGGCGACGCCGGTGTGCGGCGTCGAGGCGAATGCGCTGGCGGGCAGCATCACGCCCCCTATCGCCAACGCGGTGGAGGTGGCCAGCATGACCAGACGTCGACTGTGCGATATACGAGACATAAAAATTCTCCTCCGTAATATTGAATGACCAGGGGTGCCGCATTCCGCTCACGGAATTCCGTGGGCGGGTTCGCCAGCGGGATTCCTGTCCCGCAGACCGCGCCTCCGAGACTGTCCCGGACGGCCCGCACGCTCTGGGTGAGCCGATGCATCAAGTAAGCCCCGACCGGGCACACCACGTCACGACACTGCCTTTCGGGGCTTGACACGCGATGACAGGCCGCACTCATTCATCCATGCCCGTCAGGCATTCGCGCCGGACGGCACACACCGTGCACCCCAGCGACCGTGTGCACGGCGAGCAGCGCCGTCCTCTCCGTAATCCTGGGACGAGCGCTCTGCTGGGCCGTGCTTTGAATCGAGATCCGTGTCCTGGTTCATGCGGCGTGATCCCGGTGTGGTGCAAGGGAATCTTTCAGATGACCAGTGGGCGTGCTGGAGCGGCTGTCGCCGGTGGGGTCATCTCCCGCTGGCAGCTCCGTGGGACATGGGTCGGCTGCCCGGGATGCGAGTCCAGGCGGACGCCGCCGAGCTGATCACCTGCGAGGTCAGCATCGACTCCGCCGTCTGTCGGACTCATCAGCACTAGGTCGGTGCCCGGCGTAGTGGGCAGGCCCAGAAGGAACCGCCGGGTGCCAACCAGTCCGAACCCGATGACGACGGGCTGGGCCGGTCCCGAGACGGCTGGACAACGAAGATCCACCCGGCCTACGAACAACGCCAGGGGCGACTATCGCTGCTGGTGACAGACCTCGCGCCGCAGCCACGAGGCAGGAGGCACGCACGGCGGCCGTCCGGCAAAGCACCCATCACGGCTGTGAACAAGCAGCTACGACCCACCGCACTCCGCCAGCGGATCCACATTCCACACCGCAGGCAGATCACCGCCACAGAAGACACAGACGAAGTCGGCCTCGCGCACGATGTTGTGTTCCTGGCAGCCAGGACAGCGCCGGAACACCACCTCGTACGTGAATCCTGGCGGACGCCCCAACCCCACACCGTCGAGAGCCCGGGCAACCGACGACCAGGAAGTCACATCCGGGCAGTACCCGGTCGACTGGTTACTGACCTCACCCACGGCCCATTTGCCCGCCACACGGACAAAACCGATCTCACCCGCGCTCAGCACCGACCGTCCGCCCGCACAGGCCACATGCTCGCTTCGCCGCGGCGCCAGCCGAAGCACACCGTCCAGGCCGACAACAAACGTGAACGGCTCAACCAGCTCCGCCGCGGACCGCTCAGCAACCCACCTGTCGAAGTCAGCCGCCGAGCCGATCCGACAGCCACCACTGCCAGGCCCCACCACGGCCTTCAGGCCGATCGGGCCCACATACCGATAACAGCGTCCCGGCACACCCACATCATCCAACGCAGCCCTCCAGGCCCTCAACCAACTCGACGCACACACCACACCCAAGAACACAGCAACCACCCGCCGCGACCCACACCAAGGAACCAGACACGTACGCCGAGCAGCCGTCGCGTTGTGCGTCCTGGACCAGGTGCAGGGCACGTGGACCGGGAGGCTGCCGCGATCCGCGGTCGCCCGTGGATCGCCACTCGTCACAGGCCTTCACCCGCCATCGTGACACCGGGCCCCCCTCAGCCCCGCCAAAGCCGCCGACCGACGCCACACCGCACGAACGGAGAAGGCCTCCGCGGACAACTCGCCGAGACGATCGGCGCCTGGAGAGCAGGCGGAGCCCTGACTGGGACGGTCCACCGTTCGGCCACGGCAGACAAAGCACCGACCACCTGTGACGAGCTGTACGGCACCACCGCCAACACCGCGGACAGCACCCCTGAGCCGACAAGCCACGACACTCCCAACGCGGAGGCCACCAACACCAGTGCAAGCAGCAGCGGCTCAAACAACCCCACCGAGGCCAACACCACCAACACCCCGAGCACCGCCACCTCCGGCAGCACCAGCACCGGCGGCACCGCGACCAGCGGCAGCGCAACCGCCGGCGTCCTTGGCGACTGCCGCGGCATCTGCACCATCATCACGGGCGACATCCGCACCGGCGTACTCGGCGACTGCCTCGGCATCTGCCACATCATCACCGGCGTCACCCAGACGAACACCAACCAAGACGGCGGCAACACCAATCAGGCCAACGTCAACCAGAACAGCGACAACACCACCCAGACAAACACGAACCAGACGTAGCCCATCCCACCCCACGCCACCCGACCCCACACCCCAGCCCAGTGGTCGGCATCTCGCATTGCCACGGGTCCACCCCGGCAGTCGGCACCATCCAGACACCTCAGGGGCCCAAGGCGTCAACACGCAGTCCCACTGCAAGGTAATCCAGCCGAACGAGACGTGGATCAGACGCCCTCCATGAAGGCGCTCGCTTGCCGGGAGAATGTGGCCGCGCCCGCGCAGCTACCGCACGCGACCACACCGGACGTTGATCCGAACGTCCGGGAGCAAGGCCAACTCGCCTTCCACTGGCTGCAGGACCGGCCGCATCGGCGCAGCGCAGGGGTCGGCCGGGACTCGGGCCGGTGACCGGTCCAGCCAGGTACCACCCGGTCGATTCTGCCAAGTGAGGCCAGCAGGGTCGCTTCATAATTGAACACGTTCAAATTCTCTGCCACACTACGTCCTGCCACCCGAAGTGTTGGACGAGAGGAGCACGGACGTGACCAGCTCGCTTCTCATGCCGCTATGCCGTGTCCGCGCGGGCACACCTGGCGCGGGGACGGCGGAGGGGAGCACGGCCCCGACGCGGATACTCGACTGGCAGCATCCTCATGTTGCCTCGTTGCTCCGACAGATCGATATGACGGTCGACTGGGAGGAGGACGCGACAGGTCCCGCCCAGCGGATAGCGGCCCTGCGCCAGGCCCACCGATGGATCACCGCCGCTGTGCAACCGGTGTACTCGGTGCAGGACGAGATGCCGGTGTCGGTGGTGGTCCGTCGCGGCCGCGGCTCGTGCAGCCAGCGGCTGGCCGTACTGGAGTCCGTCGCGAGGGCGTCCGGGGTGGCTACGCGCGTGCGTGGCCTGCTGGTGGACGGGACGTTCTGGTATCCGCGTTTCCCTCGTTTGCATCGGATCGTCCCGCACCAGGTTGTGCTCGCATGGCCAGAATTCCATCTTGAAGGCCTCTCGCTGACCGACCACCCCACCGCGCCCTGGTTGACAGTCTCGGAACTCTACGGTGGTCTTGACGAGTTGAGCGAAGGTCAAGGTGGCTTCACCAACGCCGGCGCGGAGACACTCTTCGAGGCGTTGTCCAGGACAGCGATCGACTGGGACGGCGCGACAGTCTGCCCGGCCGCCGGTGCCGCATGCGATCTCTCGGCCTACGTGCTGGCGGACCTCGGCCACTTCGACTCGCGCGACGAACTTTTCGCCAGGCACGGCCAGACCCTCTGCGGGATGGCGAGGCTCCTGGCCGAACCCGTCCTGGGTCGCCGCTCGGCGGGTGTCTAGCCGGGACCAGCCCATGTCCATCGTGATCACGGCCGGCATCGCGGGGATTCTCCGCAGTTCGCGGTCGTGCTGGGCCGCATCCGGGTGGCCCGACTGGGATGCGGCAGGCCCCGCGTGCGCCCGCGACGGGTGCGGGCGGACAAGACGTACGCGTCCCGCAAGAATCGCAAGTCCAGCAATGGCTGGCCACCGAAGTCCGACCCACAGGACTACAAGGCCCGGCACGCGGTCGAGTGCGGCATCGATCGCCTCAAGAGACATCGAGCCGTGGCCACCAGGTACGACAGAGGCGCGGTTCCCTACGAAGCTACCGCCCTCATTGCCGCCATCAACGAGTAGTTGAGACGTACTGGTCCGACGACAACTCGAACACCCGTACTCGCCGACCGCAGGTGGGATTGACGGTCTCACGGACCGGATGCATCCCCAGTTTGGTCATGATCCGTTCGGAGGCGTCATTGCCCACTTGAGCGATGCTGACGATCCGCTCCAGCTCTCGCTCTTCGAACGCGAACCGCACAGCTTCCGCAGCGGCCTCGGTCGCCAAGCCCTGCCCCCAGTGGGATCGTCCCAGCCGCCAGCCGACCTCAACCGCCGGCAGTACCTCCGGCAGGAAGTCGGGTACTGAAAGGCCGGTGAACCCGGCCAGCTCGCCGGTGGACCGGATCTCCACGGCGAACAGGCCGAAGCCCCGTGACTCCCACTCGCTCTCCCACGCCTGGACCCCGACGCGAGTCTGCTGTTCATCACGGACGCTGCCATCACGGATCCACCGCATGACCTCGGGGTCGGCATTGACGGCAGCCATGGGCGCAACGTCTTCCTCGCGCCAGCGCCGCAGGATCAAACGGGGAGTCTCAAGCTTGATCATCCAAACATTCTGGATCACAAGATGGGCTCTCCGCCACCCTCACCAGGCACTTTCGATACACGCCCGAGGTCCTGTCCGGCAATTGATCTTGTGGTCAGCGACGTTCGAGGCGGACCTGGACGCTGTGCCTTGCACAAGTGGACCGGCAGCAACGAGGCATCGTCCCTCAGTCCCCGTCCTTCAGTCCCACCAGTTGAACAGCAAGTCACTCAACCGCTCGGGGCGTCAGTAGCGGATCTGCACGAGCTCTGCTTCCGCCAGCTCGGTCACATCCACCCTGGACATTGGCGTATTCAGTTGCTCAACGGGCAGGCAGCGGAAACCGACGACTTCGAAGCCGGCCGCCCACGGCGGTGGGTCCACGAAGCCCGACAGTGGCCGTCCTGCCACAGGAGGTGCGCTGGTGATGGCGATGATCGGCAGGTGCGCGTGGCACACAACGACAGCCGCCTCCATGCGGGTGGTGATGGTGACCGAGTGGAAGCTGGACGCACCGGCGCAGGCCACCTCGCTGACACGGCCACCCATCCCTCTTGCGGCTTCCCAGCAGGCGCTACGAAAGAGCGTCACGTCCGTCTCCGGAGCCGGTTCGTCACCGGAGCCCCGAAACCCGGTCGCTCCACGCTCAAGCCGCATCAACGCTCTCCTTCTCCACGAGGACAGCGTGCCACGGCGAGATCTGTTGCCGGACACGACCTGGTGGCCTGGCCGGCACTGTTCGCCCTGCAATAAGGCGCCGCGCCGACCGGATAGTGATCCAGATGGTGCGTCTGTGCCCCGAGCGTGGATCGCAGGTGGTTCACGGCACTGGCCTGTACGTCAGTCATCGGGCAATGAGGCGAGCCAGCGGTCGTCCTGGAACTCGGCAGGGACCTCGTCTTCCCACGGATCGATCCCGCGGCTTTCCAGTTCGTCGAACCATCGGTCCCGCTGTGACTCGGGGAGCCGCTGTCCGCACCAAGGGCAGAAGCCGATCCCGACGCTCGACGTACCGCCGTCATGAATGATCAGACCGTACTCCTGGAACTTGGCGCTGAATGCGATCAACCTGTCCAGGCAGGCAAAGGGGTCGGCGTGCTGCTCGCAGCGGAAGTCCACGCGGCTTGTCATCGCCTGGCAACAGTGGTTGGTCATGGACTCGGCTTCTCGTCGGTGGACACTGTGCCGAAAGTAGATCATGGTCTGTGACGGTCGCCGGGTGGCCTACAAAGCCGCGATCGTGTGACGCGCAGGCTGGTCTGGTGGTCGGGCCGGCGCGGCCTACGGGTGGTAGAGCTTGTGGGCGCGAGCAGAGTCGAACGGCTCGTCCTCGTCCAGGTTCAGGAAGTGGTCCAGCTGCCATGCCTGCGTGCTGCTCGCCTGTCGGTTGGTGGTGGTCACCCAGGGCGGATAGACACGGAAGGCCCGCTTACCGCCATTGCCATTCACTGATACGACACCGTGCCGGCGGAGCGCCTCCATGGGAAAGACGAACTGGCCGAAGTGGTGATGGCCGCGGCTGCTGATGACGAACAGGTCGACGGGGTCCGTGGCATCGAAAGGCTGGATGGGCCCGCCCAGGGACCTCTTCCATACGGTGACGAACTGGCCGACCTTGGTGGGGGTCGTCCTGGCCACGCGGAACCGGATGGAGAGCCCGTCAAGGGTGAATGCGTGGGCGGCGTACTCGGCGCTCTCGGATTCGGGAACTGGCTGCGCGCAGGTGAATCCGCAAGGGTCGTAGACGATCGCTTTTGCCGCCACGAGGTCACTGTGTGTCGATGTGGTGGCCGACCACGGTGCGAGTCCAATGGAGTCTCGAGTGGATGTGTGCTCGCGGTGCGCCGTCATTCGTCCACCCTGTCATAGGGGCTGAAGATCGCCGACGGGATCCGTCCATGTGGAGCGGGCCGTGATCCAGACGAAGCTGGTGATCGACACTGAAAGCCGCTGCCGCCTCCACGGGCAGGGGCGAAATGAGCGCCTACCTGATCGATCACCTGCGCATCCCGGGCGGGGTTCCGAACGAGGCGGGTCTGTCCTACCTGGTGCAGTTGACATCCTCTTCGCCCTAGAGGACGGAGATTCCCGCCTGCCTGCCGGTGGTGACCGGCCGGGGCTTCGGGTGGGTTCCTGCTTCGTCGCGCTGCGCGGGCACGGATGCCCGTCTGTTGAGTCGGCACGGAGCGCGGTGCCGATGTTGCCATCGGTCCGTTTCTCCGTGCCGCTCTCCGAACCCGGCGTGCGGCTCTCACCGCACCGGGCTCTCCACGGCCTCTGCCGTTCAGGCGTGGTTGAGGCTCCAAGGGTTGGAATCGTGTTGCCTCGATAGCGGTAACGGGAGACCGTCACCGC
>NZ_JBIWPP010000088.1:0-8138 GCF_044768335.1 Streptomyces sp. NPDC101151
CGGTCACATCACCAGATCACCAACCGCGGACCGGCAGAGTCCGCCCCGCCGCCACACGATCAGGCGACAGCGGATTCAGTCAAAGACTCACGAACCGCCCACTCATTACATGCGGCGCGGCCACCCGTTGGGGCGACACCCCGGCAAAGACCGTCCCACCTCCACCAGCACACCACTACACTCCCCACTCCCAGACCCCTGACCAGCCAAAATGGAGAAGTACTGCTGGAGTACTAAGCGTGTGGCGGTGACGCTGACCCTGGCTGCCAGCCTCGACAGCCCGCTGCCGAGCCGCATCGATGAGGTACGCCGATCGGTCATGCACGCCGCCGAGCACACCATCGGTCTGCAGGTGACGGCCGTCGACGTCACCGTGACCGACATCCTGGAGCCCTCCCCAGCCCCCGGAACCACGAAAGCCGGGCAGCACCCCCCGAGTGGCGTGTGATGGCTGCCACCAGTACGGCTGCCCTCATCAGGGCCGGGGCGAAAGTGGCGCTCGCGGTCCCCGGCGTGGCAGGCCTGCAACCCCGCCTCACCCATCGCCTCACCGAGACCGTCTCGCCCGTGCTGCCGCAAACGGCAGGCGTGCGCGCCGAGCATGCGCCGGACGGCTCGGGATGGCACATCGAGGTGCGCTGCGTGGTGGCCGAAGAGAACCGCGTGCTGGAGATCGCCCGCAGCGTCCACGACCAGGTACGGTCCGCTGTCCTCGCCCACCTTGCCGAGCAGAGCGCCCTGGAAGTGGTGGCTGTCACCGTCACCATCGTCCGTATCGCGGCCCGGCAGCCTGAGCGAGCGCGCCTGGAGTGAACGCAAGCACAGGACGCTGCTACTGCCGCTACGACCCCAGGCAGGCGCGGCGGACCAGCCAGCCACCTTGCGCGAGATGCCGGGCTTCCTTGTGAGGGCCGAGTACACGTGGCCTTGCAATTCCCCGGTGTACGGGCGCAGCGGGGCGGTTGAGCAGTCGGGGCTTGGCGTCTGCCGGCCATTGGCGGTCTGGGCCTGCTGGACGCATTGCTTGGTGACCGCCGTGATTTCCTCGCGGATCTGGGTGGCTTGCAACCACTGGGCTTCGGCGTGCTCGGCCGCATCTAGCCCCGGACTTCGCGGGTCACCGTTTCAGGTCTGTGGCCAGCGGGTTTGTCCGATGTCGGTGTCCAGGAGGTCGAGGAGGTGGAGTTGAACGCCCCGGGTGATCTGGACGGTGGGAGGGTCGGTGACGTTGCCGATCCGCAGGGTGAGTTCACCGAGGTGGTAGAAGATCATGCGGCCTGTGGGGCGGACGCGGCGGCTGTCGGGGTAGAGGCCGCTCATGGTCTGCTCGGGGCCGAGCGCCCGTCTGACCTGCCGCTCGATCAGGCAGAAGACCAGCAGGGCCAGGCAGATGATCTGGATCAGAGCAGCAACGCGCCGGTTGTGCTGCACGAAGACCGGCGCGACCGCGAGCGGGCCCTCGAAGTCGTGATATCTGCGCTCGACCGCGCCCTGGCCCTTGTAGTGGATCAGGGCCTGCCCGGCGTCCGCCTGGCCGGGAGGGACGGACGTCAGCAGTGCGTACCAGCCGTCGACCGCGGCTTCGGCCTTCAGCACGCCGGCGTCGAAGTGCCGGGCCAGGACTGGGGTGCCGTCCTCGTTGTCGGTGACACTCCAGCGCAGACAGGAGGTGACACGGCGCTTGGCGGCGATGGCACCGATCCGGGCGACGATCTTCTCCCGGGTCTTGTAGTGGCGTCCGCCGGCCGCGGCGGTGAGCTTGTCCAGGTCCTCTGCAGCCTTGGCCAGGCGTTTGTCCCGGGCGGCTTGCCGGCCGGCGGCGTTCGCGGTGGAGTGGACCAGGATCCGGCGCACGGTGAGCGAAGGATCGCTCTTGCGGGGCCCGGGCAGGGTGTGGGTGTCCTCCAGCACGCGGTAGGTCTCGCGCCGCTCGGCGGGTTTGCCCGCCTCCCGGTCCGGCATCCAGTCCACGACAGTGGCCTGCGCGAGATCGAGGGTGGCATAGACCTCGTCCTTGACCTGCGCGGCCGGGGCCGGCGCGATGAACTCAACCCCGGCCGCCAGCAGGGCACGGATGTTGGAGTAGGACACCAGCTTGGAGTCGGCGACCATCAGGAAGTCGCGCTCACCGGCCATGGCCCGCAGGTCCTTCATCGCGCCGACGACCTGGCTGACCTCGGCCGCACCACCGCCGAAGACCCGGGCATGGAGCGGGATACCGCCGTCGGCCGACACCGCGAGCCCGGCCTGGACCTGCTTCAGATCGAAGCGCCGGTCCTTGGGATGCCCGTAGCCGATGACAGGGAAGTCCCCCTCCTGCCCCTCGACCGGGAAGGCCCCGTGCACGGACATGCTGGTCATGTCCCAGTGCATCCGGGCCACATCGATCCCGAACTCACCGATCGCCCGCGCCCCGGCCGTGCCCGCGATGTGCTCCAGGTGCGGAGCGATCGCATCCAGTGCCCGGGCCAAACGGTCATCGTTGAGCAGACCGGGCTCGATCCCGAAGACTTCCTCCACCGCCCAGCACCTGGCCCAGTCCTCCACCCGCACCAGCGGCGCGGGCGACGTCAGCCGGTTGGCCACCAACGCCTCGATCACCTGCCCGTGCGTCACCAGCGCACTCGCGCCACCAGGACACACCTCGTCGACGATCCCGGCGACATCCAGCCGGCGCAGAAACTCGGCAGCGACAGGCAGAGCGCCCAGACGCTTCTCCACCACGGACGTCACCGCCACTTCAAAACGCTGACGCTGAGACCGCGACCGCGGGGATCGGGAAGTCATCGACACACCCCACCCAACGCCACACCCCCAGCCCAGGACACCCCCGGACCGGTCACACCATACGAATCAACGACCCGCGAAGTACGGGTCTAGCAGCCTGACCACGGCGCGCGGCAGCCACCACGTCCGCGGCGCCCCGTCGCGGGTTTGCTCCACGAGTATCCGCCGCCAGTCCCCATGCACCAGGCCATCCACCACGAGCGTGGTGAACGCGTGGCTGAGATGGACGTGGTGCTTCTGCGCGCCGTACGCGGATCCGGATCGTCGGCGTGCCCTTCGGGTACGAGGCCCCCACTGTCAGCTCCGGCACCCCACAGTCACCCTGCGGATCCAGCGATAGCCAACCCGCACCCAATCAATGCCAAGCACCAGACCGATCCAGGTGAACAACTCACCGTGGACTCATGGCGCTCAGCGCCTTCATCCGCGCGATGGCCAGTTCGAAGGCGTCTGGGTTCACTCGGATGGATCTGACGAAGGGGTAGTTCAGCTCGTAGATGCACAGCAGGAGGCTGCCGACAGTCAGGGCGGCACCGAAGACGATCAAGGAGTGGGCCCGCAGGCTGTGCATGCCGAATCCCATGGCGAAGGCGACAGTGATCAGGCCTCCAAGGACCAGTACGGCCCACAGCAGGCTCGGCAGGCCTGCGGCCGACTCATTCACCCGCTGCCGTCGGGTGTCACTCATGGTCGACACTGCTTGCAATGCCTGCTGATAACGTGCCTGTTCTCCCAGTGTTTTCGGCTGCTGACGGTAGACGGCCTGACGCAGTTCGGCCTGTTCGTCCCAAGCCTTACGGCTCGAGCGGTGCTGGGCGAGCAGCGGCCATTCCTCGGTGATGACGGTGTGGGGGTACCGCTGTGCCAGGTCCTCGATCCGGGCGGCATCTGCGGGAGGCAGGGACCGCCCGTACCAGTAAAGGTCGATCAGGGCGTCGGATTCGGTGTAGGTGTCCGCGCGGGCCTTTTCCTGGGTTTCCCACAGTCCGATGACGACCAGTGCAAGGACGACGGCATAGATCACTCCCACTACGGCATAGACGAAGCCGAGTACATCGTTGTGAGGCTCGCGCTTTTCACCGGGGACGTACCTGGACAGCACGAGCAGCACCAGCACAGAGGCTGCCGCGCCACCGAGGACGAGGAGATATCCGTAGATTGGCATGGGTGGGGGCTCCGATTCATGAGTACGGTGTCGAACGTTACGGCAGCGCCGCTCATGAACTACTCATTGGCAACAACTCCCGCGGGCTATGCCGTTGTGGAGAGAGATGGTCGTGCGCTGTTTCTCCGACGCCACAACGCGGTGCGCGAGATGGCTGAGCTGTTCCGCCTCAGAGTCGCTGACCTGCGCCCCTACTGATCTTTATGGCCTCGCTTGACGATCTGTCAGTTCGGATATGAGGGCGATATGGGGAGTTCGGATGCCGCGCGTTGGGGGCCAGGGCGACTCCGTTGCTGAATTTGTCAGCTGGCGAGTCGGTAGCTGAGGCGTTCGAGTCTGCTGGTGCGGGGTTTGCGTAGTGGGTCGGTGGTCCACCAGGCGTCGAGCCGGACCACGTTGAGCGCGGTGGCGGAGAAGGCGTGTTGGACTCGGACTTTCGGCAGGCCGCGGTAGCGGGCTTGGCGGACGCCGGTGACGTCGAGGGCCTGGTTGATGGTGCCTTCGACGCCCGCGCGGAGGGCGTACTTGGCTCTCCAGGACTCGGTGTCCTGCTCGGCCCGGGCCGTGGCGGTGCGTTCGTGGAGTTCGCGGGGCCGCAGGGCGAGCATGCGGGTGCCGCGGACGGAGCTGGTGCACCTGTCCCGGGAAGGGCAGGGGCGGCAGTCGGCGCGGGCGAAGTCGATCACGATGGCGTCACGGCCGTGCTGGGTGACCGGATACCAGCCCGCACTGGTGGAGCCCTCGGGGCAGCGGACCTGACGGGCTTTCCAGTCGATGTGGAAGGCGCTCTTGTCGAAGCCCTCGGCGGCCCTGGCCTGGGGCGAGTGGTCGGCCAGGAGCGGAGTGACCATGGTGATGCCCTGCCCGGCCGCGGCAGTGATCAGGTCGGCCGAGGGGTAGCCGGAGTCGAGATAGTGCTCGGCGGGCTTCACCTCGCGCTCGGTGAGGTTCTTCTGGATCGGCTCGGTCGCCTTCACATCGGGCACGGTGGCGTCAGTGGTGTGCACGTCGGTGATCAGGTTCGGTGCCGGGACACGGAGACAGCCTTCGGCTTCGGCTTCGGCTTCGGCTTCGGCTTCGGCTTCGGCCGGAGCGTGACACGTCTCGGTGAGATGGATCTTGTAGCCGCACCAGAAGAGGTCATCGCCCTTGGCCGCCCAGCGGGCGTCGGGGTCGTAGGGGGAGGCCAGGCGGGTACTGCCGGGCGGGACACCGTCATTGTCGGCGTTCCGCTTGCTGACCACCTCCCGTCCCCGGGCATCGACGCGGACGGTGTAGGTCTGCACGAGGACCTGCCTCAGCAGGGCGACCGCCTCGATCTCGCGGATCCATGCCGGGGAGCCGGGGGACCAGGCGGCCCGGCACAAGGCCAGCGCGTCCTGGCCGAAGACCTGGGCGAGCCGCTCCCGCTTGGTCTTCGACGACGGCATCGTCCAGCCGTCGACGCGCGGCCCGTAGCGTTCGGCGAACTCGGCGACGTCGATCACCCCGGCCGGCCAGGACGGTGCCGCCACCGCCAGAGCCTCCAGCGCCGCCCGTACGCTCTCCCCGGCCAGCTCGGTGCGGTTCAGGTCACGGATCGCGCTGATCACATGGGTGGAGTCGGTGCGCTGCTTGCCACCGGCCTTGACCAGCCCGGCCTCGCGGCAGTGCTCCAACAGCCGGTCGAAGAGCACCCGTTCCATCCCGTCACCGGCCAGCCGGGCACGGAACCTCGACAACGCACAGAAGTCGAAGCCGCTATCGGACAGTTCCGCGCCCAAGGCGTACTTCCAGGACAGCCGGTCCCGCGCCGCCTCCGCGGCCTGCCGGTCGGTGAGGTTCTCGGTGAACTGCAGCACAGTCACCAGAGCGAGCAGGGCCGGGGACTGGGCAGGAGCACCACGACCGGGAAACGCCCCGGCGAACAACGCGTCATCGAAGACCTCGGCCAGGTGGTCGCGGACCCGCATAGGAAGGCTTCCCCTGGGGAAAGCGGCACGGGCCGTACACACCGTCTGTTCCGGAATGGGCGGCAGACCCCCAGGCCGCATTGACACCGCACCGACCCCCTGCGGCCGGGGCAGACAGAACGACCGCACCGACGATCATGCCGAACAGCCCCAGACCACCGCAGACAATTCAGCAACGGAGTCGCCCTGGGGTGGCCCCACACTGGTGATCTTCGGAGGCCCTCGGGCGGTGGGTGGGTGTTCGGTGGGTTACCTGGTGCCTGCCCAGAGTGAGCCGGGCCATCCCGAGCGGCCCGTGGACCACCAGTCGGCATTGTGGGAAGCCACCCCGCAAGATTTCTACCAGCGGTAGAATCCGTGGCATGACCAATCCCACGAGCATCAAAACAACCGAGGCGGTGCGCGACCGGCTGCGCCTCCTCGCTAAAGAGCGGGGTATGAGCATCACGGATCTCGTGGCGGACCTCGCCAGTCGCGAGCTCACGGATGCCGAGCGTGAGCAGCGCGCTCTCGAGGCCGCCGGTGAGCTGGGGATTGAGTACACCGAGCAGGTCCAGCAGGCCGGAGAGAGTGCCTGGGAGAAGATCCGCGCCCACCAGGGCAGCGCCGCCGCATGAACTTGACGGCTGTCCTGGACCACACCGCTCTGGCCGCTCTCTATCAGGCGGACGCCTTCTTCACGGGGCTGTACATCGAGGCCTCGCGCGGAACCGGCCGGGTCCTGATCCCCTCGCTGTCCGTTCTCGCCGCCGACCGCCAGGTCCCAGGTGCCGGCGCGCACGCCGCGGCGCTGCGTTTCGCCGAGAGTATCCCGTTCACCGCCGATCATGCCCGGGACGCGTTCGCATGGGCGGGCGCTTCGTGGGCCGTGACGCATCCGGCCGCGATTGCATGGCAGGCCGCCAAGGCCGGAGAAGCGGTCACCGTCCTCTCACTCGAGCCCGAGCTGTACGCGGGAACCGGTGTCACGCCGCTGAACCCCACCTGAGACGTGGATTGCCGCCGTACCCAGTTGCCCGGCGAAGCTGATTGAGCAGATCGCTGCCGTCGGCGCTTGCGTCGGGGCAGCCAGCCCCGCGACTCAGCGAATGGCAGTCTCTGGGACGGTAGCCATTGCCGCATCGATGCGCTCGGCGTGGAACCGCCCGCGTGGCCAACCGCGTTGATCACATGGGGCTCGGCATTGCAGGCCGGGCAGGGTTGCTTCCTGATGAGGTCTTCCCGGTCTCTGCCAGCCAGCCACACCGCCCGCTGTGGCCATCTTCCGCTCCGCGGCTTCCTGTTCCTCACGGTAGTAGCGGCTGATTGCCTCTTCGGTGCGATCTTCCAGCGGATCGTTCAGGAGCGCGCGCAAGTCGGCGGCGAGAGGCGGCTGATCAACGGAATGGGTGAGTGGTGGGTCTGTAAAGCGAGCGGTGTAACTGGGCTTGGTGTGGCTAGAGTTGGCCTGCGGTGAGGCGGCCGTCGAAGGCCAGGTCGAAGGCGTTCATGGCGCCCTTCCAGCGCATGGTCCAGCGTTTGCGGCCGGCGCCGGTCGGGTCGAGGCTCATGACGGCCATGTAGACACATTTGAGGGCGGCCTGCTCTGTGGGGAAGTGCCCGCGGGAGCGGACGGCCTTGCGGATGCGCGCGTTGACGCTCTCGATGCTGTTGGTCGTGCACACAATGCGGCGTATTTCTGCATCAAACTGAAGGAAAGGCGTGAACTCAGGCCAGCTGGACTCCCAGAGGCGGACGATCGCCGGGTACTTCTTGCCCCAGGTCTCGGCGAATTCCAGGAACCGTGTCGTGGCCGCGTCCTCGGTCGGCGCGGTGTAGACGGGCTTGAGCGCCTTGGCGATCTTGTCCCAGTCCTGCCGGGCCGCGTATCGAAATGACGCCCGCAGTAGGTGAACCACGCACGTTTGCACCACAGTTCGCGGCCAGACCTCACCGACCGCGTCGGGCAGCCCCTTCAACCCGTCGCAGACCAGCATGAGGACGTCTTCGACGCCCCTATTCTTGAGCTCGGAGAGTACTCGAAGCCAGTGTTTCGCGCCTTCGCCGCCGTCGCCGGCCCACAGGCCGAGGATGTCACGGTGTCCCTCGGCGGTAACCGCCAGGGCCACGTAGATTGGCCTGTTCGCTACTTGGCCATCGCGAATCTTGGTTCTGTCGACGATCTTGTGATCCGGACGGTCTGTCTCATCGTGCGAGCAGGACGCGTTTGCGAAGGAGATCGAGGCTGGCCCGGC
>NZ_JBIWPP010000089.1:0-7855 GCF_044768335.1 Streptomyces sp. NPDC101151
TATGCCGGGGGTGTTCTGGCTGGTCACTGGCGGTGGTTCTCCTCGTCGTGCCCTCACAGGCTAACAAGACAAATCGAGGCGTTTCACGCCACGCTCTCACAGAGGGCTTCGGGCTGGCCGAGCGGGAGCAGGCCAAAACTGAGGAGCTGATCGCGCTCGGCTTCGGCCGCGTCTCGCGCCCCACCGTGCAGCGCATGCGCCTGGCCTACCGCAAGCAAGGCCTGTGGGGGCTCCTCGACCACCGCACCATCCGTGCTCCCAGCCCCACCGGGCGGGCCGACGAACGGGTCGTCGCCGCCGTCCGCGAAGCGCTGCGCCGACGGCACGGCCGCTCCAAGGCCACCATCAACGGCCTGTTCCGCTGATCAACCCCCTCCCAGCGTCCCTGGCTTCCTGAACCCGTCGAACTCCGTTCGCTATGTGCGGCGTGAAGTACCGGTGGCGGCCAGCAGGTTCCGTATCTCGTAAACGCCCTTGCCGGTGCGCGAGGCGATCTTGGCGACGGGCTCGCCCGAGCGGTACGCGGCCACAATCACCGCGCTCAGCTGCCGGCGGGCCGCACGGACGGACTCCTCCGCTGTGCGCAGAGCAGCAGTCGCCTCTTCCAGCGTGCCCTGGCCGTCATGGTCGTCCTCTGTCATACCGACATCGTGCCAGCCAATGGGGCGGGACCGATATTGTGAGGGCCGGGCACCATCGCCAAGAGGCGGCCGGTGGCGGCGATGAGGGGTGGGAACTTGGCGGGCGAGACGCTGGTGACCGTGGTGGGCAACCTCACCGCAGACCCTGAACTGCGACACACCACCGCCGGCCTGCCGGTGGTCGGGTTCACGATCGCCTCCACGCCCAGGGTGTTCAACCGCGAGCGGAACGAATTCGTCGACGGCGAGCCGTTGTTCCTGCGCTGCTCGCTCTGGCGACAGGCCGGAGAAAATGCCGCGGCCAGCCTGTCCAGGGGCACGCGCGTGATCGTCACCGGCAGGCTGCGGCAGCGCACCTTTGACGACAAGGAAGGCCAGCGCCGCACCACCGTCGAGATCGACGCCGAGGACGTCGCCGTCTCCCTCTCCTATGCGACAGCCCACGTCATCAAGACCTCCCGCACCGCCCAGACCCCGGCGCCTGCTCCCGTAGCCGCGGCGCCCCCGGCAGGTTCGGACCGCGATCCTCACCCATTCTGAGCATCCTCCGGCATCGCTCCAACCGGCCGGTGTCCCGCCGGTAGTGTGGTCGTATGTCCCGCAAGCGCCGCCCCGCACCGCCACGGCACACCCCTGCCGAGCGGACTCCCGCCACGCAGGCCGAGGAACTTGAGGCCCTGGCCCTGGAGTATCCCCAGGACCGGGAGGAGATCCTCGTCGAGGCGGCGGCCTGCTGGGGCGACGCCGGTCGGCACGACCGAGCCCTCAACCTCTACCAGCAGCTGCTGGATACCGGGTGCGAAGAACCCGATCTGATCGAGGCATATCGGATCAACACCCTGTGGGAAGCCGGACAGACCGCCGAGGCCCGCGCCGCGGCCGCACAGCTGCGACGCCGCCACCCCGCCGATGCCGGTGCCTGGAACTTCGTCGCCGAGACCTTCGAAACCGCTGGCGAACTTAACGACGCCACCGACTGGTTCACCGCGGGTCTCACCCACCTCCTCGGCCCGGCCACCCCCCTCACCCGCCGATCCGTCGAGGATGCCCCGGGCGGCTATGACATCGAGATGCTCGTCATCGGCCGCCACCGGGTCAGGCGCCGCCTCGCCCAGCCGCACGACGACCTCGACCATCTCGCCGACGAACTGCACAAGCACCGCCCGGCCCTGCTCCGCGGCCCCGGAACCCTGGACGACCTGCACAACCCAGACCACCTACGGGCCGCCGAGAGCGGTGACCGGGACGCCCTGCTCGCCTCGATCGAGAAACTCACCGTCGAGGTCGCCGCCCGCCGCGCCGCCCTGTCCCGGCCCCGCATGACCTGTGCACTCTTCTGGCCCGAGCCCGAGTTCACCCGGCTCCTGGCCCAGTGGCCCACACTGGAGGACGCCTACGGCGCTGATCACCACGACCACCTTTGTCGCGTCGAGGAGATCCTGCGCCGCCTGTCCGAGGACGGCGAACCGCATCTCGGTATCGCCCAGGGCAGCGTGAACGACTTCGAGGAATTCACCCGCAATGAGGGCCTCTCCCCACAAGACGGGGACACCCGGGCCGAGTACACCGCCGACCTCGCAGCCCGGGGCCAGGCCCAGGCGTGGCCCCCACCCCGCAACAGCCCCTGCTGGTGCGGATCTTCCCGCAAGTACAAGAAATGCTGCGGCAACCCCGCCCTGACCTGACCAAGATCAGAAAGCATCGTTGACCAAACTCGCGACAGAGCCAATTCCCCCTGGCCGCCGACAGTGAAGGAAGCGGCGCGTTTCGTAGAGTCCGGGCGGGCTGCGAACTGAAACTGGGCAGGCGCGGTTTGACGCTTGCTGTCGGATCTCTGGTGTTCGTTCAGAAAAGCGCCAGGCCCTCGCCGCTCATGTCGGCGACGACTGGCCGGGAACGGGCGGGGAGGCCGTCCAGGCGGTCGGGCCCGGCCTCGGCGGCCACGGCAGGGGCGGCCTCGGCCAGCCAGGTGCCAAACCGCTGGGCGGCTTCGCGGTAGGGGACTTGCGCCAGGACACGGTGCTCGCCGGACGGACAGCAGTCGACAGCGACCGTGAGCTGACAGGACCAGGGGGGACTGTCAAACGAGTGGTTTAACTGGGGTAGTTGAGGTTACTGGCGGGCCGCTGACAGGCGGCCGTCGAAGGTGATGTCGAAAGCATTCAGCGCTGTTTTCCAGCGCATGGTCCAGCGGGCCTGTCCCTTGCCAGTGGGGTCGAGGGACATGATCGCCATGTAGACGCACTTCAACGCGGCTCGCTCGGAAAATGTCCGCGGGCTTCGACTGCCCGGCGGATGCGGGCGTTCACCGACTCGAAGCTCTCTTGTCAAACAGGTGCCGGCGTGGAGGTCTACTGGGTGCCTCGGCGGGCGGCGTCCTGCCACATGTGGCGGATGATCACATTGGCGAGCTGACGCTTGTGAGCACGACGGGCCGAGCGTTTGGGCATGTCAGCGCGGCGCAGGAAGCGCGGGCTGTCGATCTTCCGGCCGTCCGAGAGGACGGCGAAGTGCCCCAGGCCGAGGTCTATGCCGACCTGGGACGTGAGGGGCGTCAGGACTTCTTCCGGACCGGTCTGAACGACGAACGACGCGAAGCAACGGCCCGCACTGTCCTTGATCACGGTCACTGTGGTGGGGGTGGACGGCAGCGTGCGCGACCACTTCACGCTCACGTCGCCCACCTTGGGCAGCCGCAGCTTCCCGCCGGGTGTGATCTTCCATCCGGCGTTCGCGGTGAACCGGATCGCCTGCCGGGTGTCCCCTTCGACTTGAAACGGGGCGGCCCCGTCTTGGGGCGCTTGCCCTTGAGGCCGTCGAAGAAATTCCGGTACGCGGTGTCCAGGTCGCGAAGGGACTGCTGGAGGATCACCGCGGAAACCTCGCCCAGCCATGCCCGCTCCGTGGTCTTCATTCGACGCCGTGAGCCGCTTGGAAAGATCGGCGGAGGTGACGAACGGCAGCCCGGCGGCGCGGGCGTCCTCACGGACGCGCAACGCATCGTTGAAGACCACCCGCGCACACCCGAACGCCCTGGCCAACGCCGAGCGCTGAGGACCGTTCGGGTACAGGCGGAACCCGTACCTGAGCTGCATAACGATCACCATACATATGCGGTTCATGTCACCACGCTGGAACCCGAACCCCGAGGTCTGCACGGACTTCGAGGCCAAGCTGAAGCAGTTCAACGGCGAGGAGGATCACGTGCAGTACGGTGCGCAGCGTCTTCTCGTTCGGGATCCGGTAGCGGCCGAGGAGCGGGTGGTAGGGCGGGCCGAAGGCGGCCAACTCCGGGGGCGCCGCGCGTCGGCACCACTCCGCCGCCGCGGTGTTGGAGTCATGGCCTGCCGGGGGCATCGCGCAGACCACCAGGGCCAGTAGCGAGGAGAGTCGGTAGCGCGCCCCGCATGCCCCGCGGGGGTCGGTGACCGACTCGAACTCGGTGACCAGGCAACGGACTTGGTCCCGTGCGTCAACCGCGCCGAGGGCTTCAAGGCGGGGTGCCGCAGAAGCGGGAACGGCGGCAGGGGATGATGGGGGAACGAACACGGCACCCTCGTGGATCTTGAAGCGTAGAGAACTCCATGGTCCACAGGTGCCGTGTTCGCCTGTTTCCGGGCCCCGCCAACATGATCAATCAGCCCAGGGCCGGACGATCCCGGCAAACGCCGGGGCCCTGGATTCGGTGCCCCCAACGTCAGGGCGAAAGTTTGAAATCCGCTCGTCCGAGTGGTCCAGAGGCTGCACGCGATCCGTTTGCGGCCGCGCGGGTACGCGTGCGGCCTGCAGGCTTTCCCGTCCCGTCGTGCGTGGAGGTAGCGCATGGAGTACGTGTTCACCCTGGATGCTCTGAAAGAAGACGATGTGTCGCCAGGCACACCCGTCACGATCGGCGTGTGCGACGACGAGTTCGACGTCAGGCTCACTCCGCAGAGCTTCGCTGCTCTGCAGGCCTTCCTGGCCCAGCTGACAAGGACTCGCCCTGCCGGGCCGGTCGGCGATGTGGGCCCGCCTGGCCAGTTCCTGTGACCGAGCCCCTGCAACTACAGCAACGCCCATTCGGGAGATTTCATGGCACACAGAGTCCAGGTTCTGCTGGCCGACGACCTCCATGGAGGCAAGGCCGACGAGAAGGTGACATTCGCGCTGGACGGCAAAAGTTACGAGATCGACCTGACTGACGCCAACGCCCAAACTCTCCGGGAAAATCTCGCGGAGTTCGTGAAGGCCGGCCGCAGGACCAGGGGCCGCTCCGTCGGCCGCACGGCTTCGACGGCGGGCAGCGCCGACACCGCAAAGATCCGCGCCTGGGCCATACAGCACGGCCACGACATCTACAAGAACGGCCAGATGCCCGTGGAGGTCCGAGAAGCATCCGGGTATGCGAACGGCTGAACTCCGTGGCGCTGGCAGCAGGTTACGGACGTCGTGGTACCGGAGCCCCGGCATCATGCGCGGGCTCCCCTTCGCACAGGAGAGGCGGACACCGCCGTGTGAGAGGGACGGTTGCGGTGCGGGTTCGCCCGATCCGCCTCGGCCAGGCCGGTACGGTGGGTGAAAGACCACAGCAGAGGGGCGGCGGACATGGCGGGCGAGACACTGGTGAAGGTGGTGGGCAACCTGACCGCCGACCCAGAACTGCGGCACACCAACTCCGGTATCCCTGTGGCGGGTTTCACGATCGCGTCGACTCCCCGCGTGTTCGACCGCGACCGCAACGAATTCACCGACGGGGAACCGCTGTTCCTGCGCTGCTCGATCTGGCGCCAGGCCGCCGAAAACGCCGCCCAGTCGCTGGCCAAGGGCGCGCGCGTCATCGTCACAGGCCGCCTCAAGCAGCGCACCTTCGACGACAAGGAAGGCCAGCGCCGTACCGTTGTCGAGATCGATGCCGAAGAAGTCGCCGCCTCCCTGACATACGCGACGGTGACCGTCACCAAGAACTACCGCCCCGGCGGCACAGCACCCGCACCCCGCCCGGCTGCCCCGGAAACGGACCCGGCCCAGGCAACGGCTCCCGCCGAGACCCACCCGTTCTGACCAACGCGGTGGCGCCGAATACGGACCAGTTCAGCCCTGCGTCCCGCGCGACCGGGTCACGGCCGGAGGCGGCCCGCGCCCCGGCTGCTGCTCCTCGCCGTCCCGGGCTGGGCGGACGTTCATGGCCACGGCCATGGAGATGGCCAGTGCCGCTGCCTGACGCCCGTACGGCTGCTGCCAACCGGTGCAGCTGTGGTCTCAGACGGCGCTGAAATCGTGGGCGGGGCCGCCGCGCCACTCAACCCATTGCGGGTCGTCCAGGATGGCTTCCGCAATCTCCCGGATCAAACAGTGGAGGATCTTCCGCCATGCCCGCATCAGCCCGAACAGACTTACGTCAGCCGCCGCAGCGATCCTCACCCTCATGATCTACACGTGAAAGAGGCTCCCTGTACGCTCGTTCACCGGAGAGGTGCCCTGACTCCTGTGCCGGATACGACGTAGACGCTCGCATCCTTGCAGGTCAACGGCACCTTTCTGCTACCAGATCATCAGATCACCCAATTCGGCTGAATAGCCAGGGTTGATGAGACACTCCCGCGAGTTGTGCGGTGAATGGGCACCGGGTCGTCAAAATCTCCCCATGACTATTGAGCATGGCATGGGCACCGGTATGCGGCGGCGGACTGTGCTGGCGGGCTTGGGAGCAGCTGCGGCCACCGCCGTCACCGAGGCCACACGTGCCTCCGCGGCGCCTGTCTCCGTCGTCACTGGCAGGCCGGCGGGTGACCGGGCAGCCGTAGTACGTGGGACGGTTCTGCACTATCTGGCAGATCCTGGTGAAACCCCCGACTCCGCCTCTTGGGAGCTCTTCGAGGACGGGGCGCTGGCCGTGGACAGCCAGGGCAGGGTGGCGTGGGTGGGCCCGGCAAGCCGGCTGCCGGACAGGCTGCGCCAGACAGGGCGGCACGAGGACCACCGCGGCAGGTTGATCGTTCCGGGATTCGTGGACACCCACGTCCACGCCAGCCAGGTGGACATCATCGCCTCCTACGGTGAGCAGCTCCTGCAGTGGCTGGAGAAGTACACCTTTCCTGCCGAGGCAAAGTTCGCCGACCCCGCCCACGCCCGGGAGGTCTTCGGATTCTTCCTGGACCGGCTGCTGGCGGCGGGGACCACAACCGCGAGTGTCTTTCCCACGGTGCACTCTGTGTCTGTCGACGCGTTCTTCGAGCAGGCCGCGGCCCGAAACCTACGGATGCTGTGCGGGAAGGTCCTCATGGACCGCGAACCGTACGCGCCCGCCTTTCTACGGGATGCCAGCGTCGAACAGGCTGAGCGTGCCACGCGTGAGTTGATCAAGCGTTGGCACGGCAAGGGCCGTCTGGGATACACCCTCACTCCTCGCTTCGCACCTACTTCGACCGAGCAACTACTGACCATGGTCGGACGCCTCCTCAAAGAGATTCCCGGCCTGTGGCTCCAGACCCACCTCTCGGAGAACAAAGACGAGGTCGCACTGGTCGCGGAGCTGTTCGGCGGCCGTTCCTACCTCGACGTCTATGACCGATTCGGGCTGGTAACGGACAGGTCGCTGTTCGCCCACAGCATCTACATCGACGACACCGACCGCCAGGTGCTGGCCGCCGCCGGTTCGTCCGTCGCCTTCTGCCCCACGTCCAATCTTTTCCTCGGTAGCGGCCTGTTCGACCTCCACGCTGCTCGCGCCAGGAACGTCGACGTCGGCATGGGCACCGACATCGGCGCCGGCACCAGCTACTCCATGCTCCAGACACTGAGCGAGGCATACAAGGTGACCGCCCTGCAGGGAACGCGCCTGCCGGCCCATCGCGGGTTCTATCTCGCAACCCTGGGCGGCGCCAAGGCACTCGACCTGGACAGCTGCATCGGCAACTTCACCCCCGGAAAGGAAGCCGACTTCGCCGTCCTCGACTGGTCTGCCACCCCCACACTCGCACGCCGCGTCAAGGTGGCGCAGACCTTCGACGAACGCCTCTTCGCGCTCATGACGCTCGGAGACGAACGCGCAGTCGCCGCCACGTACATCCTGGGCCGCGCCGCCTATCGACGACGGCCCTGAACAGATGCCCGTCGGTACTGACCTCGGCTTGTCACGCGGGTGTTGTCACGTTGTCGGGGGCTTGATCGTCTGAGGGCATGCCGAGGCCGGTGGCGGCCTGTTGTTCAGGTCGTGGTGGGCAGGTCGGTGGCGC
>NZ_JBIWPP010000090.1:0-6095 GCF_044768335.1 Streptomyces sp. NPDC101151
ACCGCCTCCAAGCCATCGAGCGCGAGACCGAAGTGGCCTGACAGCTGGGGACGAAGAAAGGTACGGGACTGGGGACACAAGTCCGTACGCCGACAGTGGTGGCCTCGGGGACGCTGATCAGGATGTCGGAGCCGCGCGCGAACTCCAGCGCGGCCGCTTCCGTGGGCGCGGTCGCCACCACGCGGCGGGTGAGGCCGAGCCGCGCGAGGGCGTCGTCGAGGGCATTGCTGAGGTTTCCACGTCGCGAGACGGTGACGTGCTCAGCGGCGGCGTACCGCTGTGCGGTGACGGTCCTGACGCCGGTGAGGGGGTGCCCCTGCCTCACGACGATGACGAGGCGGGTCTCGCCCACGTTCTCGGCACGGATGTCCGGTGCGCTCGGGCGGTTGGCGTTCGCCTCCAGGTCGACCTCGCCGCGCCGCAACTCGGGGGTGTCGATGCTCGATTCCGCGACGAAGCGCAATCGCACGCCCGGCGCCTGTCCGCGCACGGCCGCGAGCAGTGCGGGGCCGCTCAAGGCGACCAGGGAATCGTGCCAGCGGAGTGTGAAAGTGCGCTCCAACGTCGCCAGATCGAGTTCACGGCTCGGTGCCAGCACCCCCTGGACCTGATGCAGCAGCTCATGAACCTGTTCCCGGACGGCGATCGCATACGGCGTCGGGGTCATCGTGCGGCCGGTGCGCACCAGGATCTGATCCCCGGTCGTGCGCCGAATCCGGCCCAGACTCCGGCTCATCGCGGGGGCGGTGACATGCAGGCGCGCCGCCGCCCCGGCCACACTGCCCTCCTCCAGCAGCGCGTCGAGCGCGGCGAGCAGGTTCAAATCCAATTGCATGTGAGTAATCCTATCCGTGCCTGACATGCATTTGAAGTTAATTGCGGGGCTGCATACCGTTGAGGCGAAAGCGCAAGAAGTAACGCGCAGTTCGGCCCTCGACCGGCCTCAGCACCCCTCCTCAGACGGGATACCACCATGTCCGAAACGCTTCAGACCACTGACGTCGCCGCCTCCGACGCCGACCTGCTCGCCCAGACCGCGATCGCCGTGCGTGAGGCGGGTTCGGCGCTGCGCGAGCGCTTCGGCGAGGTGGTCCGCTACCAGACCCGCGAAGAGCTGATGCGCGCGCTCGCCGCCAACGACGACACGGCCCTCGAAATCCTGCGCCCCCGCCTCACGCGCCTGCGCCCGGACGCCGGCTGGGTGGAGGACGAACTGGACGGCGGGGCGCTGCCGCCCGGCGAATGGTGGGTCGTGGATCCGGCCGAAGGCAACGTCAACCACCTGCACGCCCTGCCGGAGTGGGCGGTGACCGCCACCCTCGTGCGTGAGAACCAGCCGGTGCTCACCGCAGTCCACCTGCCGTTGACCGGCGAGACCTACACCGCGCTCACCGGCGTGGGCGCCCACCTCGACGGCCGGCCGCTGCACGTCTCCCAGACCGCGGACCTCGGCCTGAGCATCGTGGCCACCAGCCAGGCCCGGCCGGACGAGGACGAAAAGGTCGTGCGGCGCGTCGGCTCCTCGATCACCGCGATGCTCTTCGACGCGCTCGTCGTCCGCACCGCCGTGCCCGCGACCCTGCACCTGCTGAACGTGGCCGCCGGCCGGATCGACGCCTTCTGGCAGTTCGCCGGCGCCCGCGCGGACCTGCTTCCCGGAGCGCTGCTCGTCACCGAGGCCGGCGGACGGATCTCCGACGCCGAGGGCCGCCCCTGGACCCCACAGAGCCAGAGCTTCCTTGCCGCCGCGCCAGGCGTCCACGCCGAGGCCGTATCCACGCTCTCACGCTGACCGCGCACCACAACCCGCACGCACGGAAGGATCAGATCATCATGACCACGATCGCCGTTCTCGGAAACGGCCGCGTCGGCGGCAACCTGGCCACAGCCCTCGCCCGGGCAGGACACGAAGTGGCCGTGGCGGACCGCACGCCGGGCGCCGCCGCCGACGCCGCCCGGACTGCCCGGATCGTCATCAACGCCACCCCGGGTGCCGGCTCGCTGGACCGGCTCGCCGCTCTGTGCGAAGAACTCCGGGACAAGATCCTCGTCGACGTCTCCAACGCCACCACCGACGGACCGGACGGACTGCCCGCCGACCTGATCTACCCCGGCTCGAGCCTCGCCGAACAGCTCCAGGAAGTGCTCCCCGAAACGCGCGTCGTCAAGACACTCAACACCATGATCTTCCCGGTGATGACCTCGCCGGCCACGCTCGCCCAGACGCCGACCGCGTTCCTCTCCGGCGAGGACCCGCAGGCCAAGCAGACCGTCCGCGAACTGCTCACCGACCTCGGCTGGCAAAAGGAATGGATCACCGACCTCGGCGGGATCCAGACCGCCCGCGCCACAGAGGCCGCGATCCTGTTCGTACCGCACGTCATCCGGTCCACCGGATTCATACCCTTCGCGATCTCAATCGCCCGCTGACTGTCGAGCTGCGCCGGCTGGAGGTAGCCGGAGCCGGCGCGTGGCGTGGATGGGCTCCCGGTGGGACACGATCGTGGCATGTACTGTCCGACTTGGTGGCGGAGTTGAGGTTGACCAAGGGCTCGTCCGGCGGATCATGGGCCGAGCCAGGGCCGGACCGAGGCGAGGGCCGGCCAGTGCCCTAATCGTGTTGACCGCCCCCGGCAGGCAGTGCTGGAGTCGGCACGTGGACAGCATCCCCGCCAACCGGCGGCTCTGGAACGAGATCAGCAGCGCCTACCAGCACAAACACGACCCGCAAATCGGCGCCACACCCCGGCTGTGGGGCATGTACTCCATCCCCGACGCGCACCTGCGGGCCCTGGGCGACGTCACCGGCAAGCGCGTCCTGGAACTCGGCTGCGGCGCCGGCCAGTGGTCCAGGGCGCTCGCCGCCGAGGGCGCCACCGTGGTCGGGCTCGACCTGTCCGAAGCCCAGCTCGCCGCAGCGGCCCGCGCGATGGGAGCGGCCCGCTACCCGCTGGTGCAAGGCGCCGCCGAACAACTTCCCTTCGCCGCCGAGAGCTTCGACCTGGTGTTCTGCGACTTCGGTGGGCTCAGCTGGGCGCCCCCGCAGCTGGCCGTCCCGCAGGCCGCACGCGTCCTGGGCCGAGGCGGGCGCCTGGTGTTCAACGTCGCCAGCCCATGGTTCGAAGCTTGCTACGACGAAGCCGCCAGCCGCGTGACCACGACGCTGCAGCAGGACTACTTCGGGCTGAACACCATCGCCGAAGGCGACGGCGCGACCAGCTATCAGCTCACCTACGGCGACTGGGTCAGGGTCCTGCGCGGCGCGGGTCTCATCATCGACGACCTCATCGAGCCGCGGCCCGAACTCGGAACACCCAACGGCTACAACGAAACCGACCCACCCGACTGGGCACACCGCTGGCCGGCGGAACTGCTCTGGGTGACCCACAAACCGTAACGGCTTGGTCCGCGATTGGTGGTGGGTGTAGCTCCGTCTCGGGGGCCAGCTGATCTGGGGTGTTGCGACGACCGTTGACCAGCCCGGGGTGTTGTGATGGGCGGTGCTCGGTCGGGATATTCGCTGGTCGCCGCTTGTTGATGGTGGTCATACTGCCGCGATGGATCCAGTGACTCTTGAGACCGACCGTCTGGTGCTGCGGGCATTCACACCTGCCGACGTGGATGCGGTGTATGAAGCCTGCCAGGACGAGGACATCCAGTTCTACACCCCGGTGCCGGTGCCGTACCGGCGTGCGGATGCGGAGAAGCTCGTCGGCGAGAAGCTGCCCGCTCAGTGGGCCGAGGACAGGGACTACACCCTCGGTGCGTTCCGCAAGGACACCGGCGCCCTGGTCGGCTCGTACTGCCTGACCCTCGTCAGCCGCGGCGTCTGGGAGCTCGGTTACTGGGCGGTCGAGGAACAGCGCGGACGCGGGTACTCGGTGGAGGCCGCTCGGGCCCTGTGCGACTGGGGCTGGGCCACCCTCGACGTCCACCGCATCGAGTGGTGGGCCATGGCCGGGAACACCGGCTCGCGTGCCGTCGCCGAGAAACTCGGCTTCACCGTCGAAGGGACACTGCGCAATCGCGGCATCGCCAACGATGGCAAGCCGCACGACTGGTGGGTGGGCGGACTGCTGAGGCCCTGATGCTCGGGCCGGTGCTTGGCCGGCTACGTTTGCTCTTCTACAGGGAAGTTCCCAGCTCAGACGGTTCCCACAGAAGAGTCACACCCATTGATCATCGGCAAGCAGCCGTGACGTGGCAGTGGCCGCACGGGTTCTTCGAGTGTGACCAAGAAGAAGTGGGCCCGTGCGGCCTTGGCCCATCCTCCCTTCTGCGGCGTCTCGTATGCATATCTCGGCGATTTGATCGAAGAGTTGGCCGATCTGTGGCTCGCCCGGTGCGAGTCGGAGCTTCGTGAGCGGCGTGGTGCCGAGCGGCAGCGGGAGGCCGGTGCCGTCCCGAAGCACGATCTGGTCTTCACCGACCGCCTGCTCGTCACCCTGGTCCACCTACGCACCGGGCTCCCGCACACCGCGCTCGGGCGCTGCCTGACGCCGCCGCGGCCCACGCGACCAGGACGGCCATCTGCGTGTCGTCGGTGGCCTCGCCGGGGTCCCAGCCACCACCTCCGCTCATCTCGCCACCGGCACCAGGCGCGGGGTACCGCGCGGAGAAGGCTCCCTGGGGACCGAACTCGAAGGGGCCGCCCAGGGCGTCACCCACCGCTGAGCCGACGATCACGCCGGCGGCCCGCTGAATGCGCTTCATTCGCGCAGGTTATCGATGCCGTCCACGGTGCTGGCGGCCTGGGCTGCCGGCAGCCCACGGTCTGCGATCGCCTCGGCGTCCGAACCCGGATCTCTGAGTGGGGAGACAGGGGCCATGCGTCCGCACCGCATTCGTGGGTGCGGGTGGCAGGCCCCTTCGACGAAGCCGTGTCTGTTTGCCGTGCGCCTACCCAACGGCTGACCGAAGAGGCAGTTAAATGCCGGAGCATGACTACCGATCCGCAGTCCTTCACCATCTTGCTGGTCCCTCAGCACATCGAGGGCACAGAGCGTGCTTCCGCGCAAGAATCGGCTGTGCGATCGGCAGTCGTCGAGGCCACCGGTGAGAAGGGCGAGACGGGCTACCCCCGTTACGCCGGCGGCGGGATGGTGGCGGACATCGACCCCCGTACCCGTACGGTCGAGGCGCTGCTCGTCGATGGCACAGAGCTGGACTACGGACTCAGCGCCATGGTGATGAGCGGCTCCGGCAGTTGAAAGCCGCAGGGCGTGCCCCGCGTGAACAAGTGACCCACCCGTCACGCCGCGGACAGGGCCGGGCATGACCAGCAACCAGAAGTCCGGCCGCTGGCCACGCACGCGACATCGATGGCAACTCTTGGACCACCTCGATTCTGGCGTGGACGCTGCACACCGACGGCACCGCGGTTCCGTGTGCGTCTGACAGTGACGGTGTGACTGGATATGCCACGTACGGACTGAAGTCCTACGCGATCTACCACCCCGACGCCACAGACTCGCAGGGAGAGTCAGGGTGATGAGCCAGCCGCCCTGCGGAGCGGGCGTCTGGGTCTGGCGTGAGCGCAGCGGGGAGTCGTAGAACTCGCAGGAGGTGTTGTAGCCGGATCCGTAGTTCTTGAGGGTCTGGGTGGAGACCCAGGACATGTCCGGGTTGGTGGCCTCGGAGGGGCGTCCGTCGCTGTCGCTGCTCAGTGACGGCCTCTTCGCCGTGTCCGGGCGGGAACTGCTCAAGGGGCCCGGTCGCGCAACGGCTGGCCGGACCAGACCTGGGCCCTGTCGCGGGTCAGGACCCTGACCGGGCGCTGGTCCCACAAGGGCTGCACGTCGAGGGCGTTGCCGTGCTGCTTAGAGGACGTCTGGTTCGTGTAGTTCGCGGGTGATTGCGGTTTATGCGTCTCGCCAGGTTGGGGTGGTTTCGCCGGTTGCGCGCTTGGCGAGGGCGGAGATCGCTGCGAGGCGGATCATGCTCTCGGAGTGTTCGGGTTTGGTTTCGTAGTCGCGGGCGAGTCGGCGGTGCATCATGATCCATCCGGTTGGGTCGGGCGCCCCGGCCCCCCCACCCCCCCCCCCCCCCCCCCACCCCAACGAGGCGCCCAAAAAAAAAAACCCCCCAACCAAACA
>NZ_JBIWPP010000090.1:6105-7628 GCF_044768335.1 Streptomyces sp. NPDC101151
TGTTGGGTGGTTGGGGGGTGGGGGGTCGTGGGGGGGGGTTGTTGTGGGCGGGGGGTCTAGGGGGTGGGGGGGGGGGGGGGGGGGGGCGCCCCCCGCCCCCCCGACCCAACCGGATGGTTGCACCAGTTCAAACGGCTCCGCATCCGCTACGAACGACGCGCCGATCTCCACCAGGGCCTGCTCGAACTGGCCTGCAGCCTCATATGCCTGCGCCGCCTGCGGACCGCATCCTGATGCGATCAGATGGCTACGCTGAACCATCCCGGCCGAACTTCGGTCAGAAGCGGTTGCAGCAACCGCACTGCGGCCCGAAGGTCCTCATCTGTGACGTCAAGAGGCTTCGGCAGGCTCAGCCCGTACCCGCGCAGCCGCCAAAGGTCGAAGACTTCACTTCCGTCGGCTGCGAAGTCCACATCGACCTCAGTGCCGTTGTCACTGACGAAGCGGCACCCTGCCCCATGAACCTTGTAGGCGTAGGTGCCGATGTGACCACTGCGGCTGATCCGACGCGAGCGGGCCAGGCCGATGGTGTCCGCCAGTCGCTCAAGCGAGGGGATCGCCACCCTCATGGCCTCATCGATCGCGTTCAGAGCGCGGACGTAACCGAGCACGAGGTCTCGCGCAGCCCCAACCCGTTCCATAAGGCGTCCCCCCCTGAGCCCGTGAATGAACGGATTGTTCCATGGGGCCGCCAGCGCCTCCGCAGGAGGGCATTCTGAAACGATCAGTTAGACCGTGTCCTATGTGGAGTTGGGTCGTTGGGGTTGGTTATGGGGCGGGGTGCGTGGATTAGGTTTGTTCCGGATGGGCTGTGGGAGATTGCGGAGCCGCTGATCCCGCCGTCGAGGGTGCGGTCGCAGGGTGGTGGGGCGCAGGACACGGCTGATGAGACGCTGTTCGCGGCGATCATCTATGTGCTGGTCAGCGGGTGCGCCTGGCGGGCTCTGCCGCCGTGTTTCGGTATATCGAAGTCGACCGCGCACCGTCGGTCCTTGATCTGGTCGCGGGCAGGTGTGTGGGGCCGACTGCATGAGGAGACCCTGCACCGCTTGGACGACGCTGGCCTGCTCGACCTCTCCCGAGCTGTCCTGGACTCAGCTCATGTGCGGGCCAAAAAAAGGGGGGCGAACTCACAGGTCCGAGTCCCGTGGACCGGGGCAAGCCGGGTTCCACGAAGCACGTCCTGTCGGACGCGAACGGACTGCCCCTCCTCGTCGGCCTCTCAGCAGGCAACAACCACGACAGCCTCGCCCTGAAGCCCATGATCCAGGGTCACCAAACGAGACACGACCCTCACCGCGGCCGATACTTCAAGCCCCGGCGTCTGCACGCAGACAAGGCCTACGACATCCCTCACCTGCGAAAATGGCTATGGGGCAAACACATCGGTGTCCGTATCGCCCGCAAGGGAGTCGAATCCAGCGAACGGTTACTGACCTCGGCTCGTTAGGGTGATCTTCCTCGAAGTGCCCGCTGTGCCTGGTCTGTTGTCTGTATCCCCTGGTGTATGAGGTATGCAGATG
>NZ_JBIWPP010000091.1:0-7297 GCF_044768335.1 Streptomyces sp. NPDC101151
TCACCAGATCACCAACCGCGGACCGGCAGAGTCCGCCCCGCCGCCACACGATCAGGCGACAGCGGATTCAGTCAAAGACTCACGAACCGCCCACTGAGAAGTGCACGACGTGCGGATGGAACCGGGTCAGCGCGTCCAGGAAGACGTCTGCGGTCGCGGCGGGGTGGACATCCAGTTCGGCAAGGTCACGGTGGGTTGCGCTCTGCACCGCCGCACGAATCCTCTGCTGCTCCTGGCCGACTCGCAGGTCACCGGCGGAAGCAGCCGCCAACAACAGCACCCGCAGTTTCTCCGGCTTCGGGGCCCGCAGTTCCTTCAGCACGGTGAGTACCTGCCCCTCCGTCGCAGACAGGCGGCTCTCGATCCTGCGCTGACTGACGACGGCACGCCGCTGGACCTGCTCCTGCTCACGCTGACGAACCTTTTCGGCAGCGGCTCGCTCAGCCTGTTCCTCCTTGGCCACCTTGGCCGACAGGTCCGCCGCCTCCGTGCCCAGCTTGGCCACTGTGGTACTCCAGGTGCCGGCCTCCCGGGCGGCATTGTTGGCGTCGTCCTCGTACCGCTGCGCGGTGCGCAGCTTGCTCTGCCGGGGGCACTGTCAACTTTGACAGAGCATCAGATGATCAAGAATGAATATGCCGCCTATGACCTGCACGTGACGCGCCATTCCGGGCCCTTCGTTCGCGGATTCAAAGGCGCAGACCGCAATTCTCCTTATTGATCATCTGACGCCTGTCAAAGTTGACAGTGCCCTTCGAGCGCACCCCCTCGACCTTCGCCGGCGTCGTCTCAAGGCCCAGCTCCACCGCGATCTCCCTGGCCTTCAGCGTCCCCCTGCCCGCTGACTGCCCCTCCTTCAGCACACCCAGAACCCGCTGGTAGTCCGGCGTCAGCACCGTCACCGTCAACCCGTCCCGCCAGGGCGGCACCGTCGAGCCCGGCACGGGCGAGGGTGCGGGCTCCCGCTCCACCTCGACCTCGGTCACGGCAGTTGACTCGGCCGCAGAGACAGCCAGGCCCTCGACCAGCTCCTCCCGCGCGATCACCCGCCGGTCCAGCTCGATCTCCGCAGCCTCCAACACCCCGGCCAGCCGCGCGGCTTCCTCCCGCAGCCCCTCCACCCGCACACGGGCAGCCGACTCCCGCTCCTCCAGCAATCCCAGCACCGACGCCACCGCGCACCCCTCGACCATGAAGCGGACACAAGACGGCGCATCCCTCCCTCACTCCGAGCGAAACCATGCTTGACCAGCAAGAATCAACGATCACGTTCGGTTGAGATACGGCTTCTGAGGGCGTGCCGAGGCTGGTGGCGGCCTGTTGTTCAGGTCGTGGTGGGCAGGCCGGTGGCGTCGGTGATGTGGTTCCAGAGGGTGGAGCGGATCATCATTTCGAGGCGGTGGCGGGCGGCGGTGATGGCGAACTTCAGATCCGTCCGTCAACCTGCCGTTCCTCCGGGCGGGGGATGTACCGCGGACGCCGGAACAGGATGGAATGAAATGCCTGTTTCATCCCATTCCTGTAGCTGAGAGGTTTTCCGATGGGTATTACCCGACGTCACATGACTCGCATCGCAGGCGTCTCCTTCCTCGCTGCTCTGGCTGCGGGGACCGTTGGCGTGGCCGGCGCTCAGGCCGCCCCCCTGCACGTCCCCGCGGCTGTCCATTCGGTCAACGCCCAGGCCAACGATCCCGTGTGCCAAGAGAAACCCGATTTGTGCGGCAGCACTCAGGGCGGCTGATCGTTGAAGAATCGGCGTCCCGCGGAGGTGCAGTGAATCCCCGCGGGACGCCGAGTTCGTACCGTGTCGTCATGGTGCGCGCCGCTGGCGAGTTCGGACCGGTCCCCGGCCCCGCTCCTGGCGGTCTGCGCGGGCTACTTCATGGTCATCCTGGACGTGACCGTCATCAACGTCGCCGTTCCTGTTGTGGGACGGGAGCTGCGGGGTGTTGTCACGTTGTCGGGGGCTTGATCGTGGGAGTTCTCGGCCCGGTTGTTCAGTCCCTTGTGGGAGCGGTGCTCCACCGAGGGCATCACCTCGCGGTGGGCGGCACCGTAGGAGCGGAGCTTGTCGGTGACGACCACCCGGGGCACCGTCTGGGTCTCGCTGGGCACCTGTGGGCGCCCCTACGGAACCCCTTGCAAGCACGAGCACGCTTGTATCCGTTGCCCGGTCCTCCAGCTGGACCCCCGACAGCGACCCCGTCTCATCGAGATCATCCAGAACCTCCGCGAACGCATCCGCGAAGCCCGCGGCAACGGCTGGCTTGGCGAAGTCGAAGGACTCCAAGTCAGCCTCGGCGCCGCCACCGCCAAGCTCAACAGCCTCAAATGGAACCCCACTGACGGCCGGCCACAGCTGGTCGACCTCGGCATGCCTATCCTCACCGGAGCCGCCGGAAACGACGCCACTCTCCGCGACCAGCCCCTTACTGAAGTGCCGTAGCCGCCCGCGACGGCACTCGGCGCGACCTGCACAAAGCACGGGCATCCCCCGGTGAATCAGCTGACCGGAGGATGCCCGTATGCCAGTGCCAGCAGCGATGATCAGAGAGGTGCCGATCAAGGCAGCCGGTTGCGTCGAGTTCCTTGGGAGTCCTGCTGTGCTGATCGAAGTGTGTGTGAACGTCATCGCCCGCGACGGGCTTCCGTTCCCCGCTTCGGTTTGCCGCGCCGTCACGTGCGGCCGGGGCGGGCACCCGAAGGACACGACTGAAATTGCAACGCCTGCTCCGTAACCTCTCTTCTTCCGGCCCGTCCGCGAGCCCGGAGGCGGCGCTGTACGCCCTGTGCGTCAGCTTCTTCATGATCTGCCTGGACGCCACCGTCGTGAACGTGGCCCTGCCTGACATCCGCACGTCCCTCGGGGCCTCGCTCAACGACGCCGTCTGGGTCAACAGCGCCTACGCCCTCTGCTACGCCGTCCCGCTGATCCTCGCGAGCTGGCTCGGCGACCGGTACGGGCCCAAGCGCCTCTTCCTGGCCGGTCTGGCCGGATTCACCCTGGCCTCGCTGGCCTGTGTGCTCGCTCCAAACGCTCCCGTGCTCATCGCCACCCGGGCCGTCCAAGGCCTGGCCGCGGCACTCATCGCACCGCAGATCATGTCCCTCATCGTGCACCTGTTCCCCACAGAGCGGCGGGGCCGGGCGCTGGGTGTGTTCGGTGCGGTCGGCGGCGCCGCGATGGCCGCAGGACCCTTGGTCGGCGGGCTGCTCGTGGCCTGGACCGGCTGGCGGGGCATCTTCCTGATCAACCTGCCCGTCGGTGTTGCTGGGTGGATCGCCGCGTACCGTCTGCTGCCCGACTGGCGGCCAGCCAGGCACCACCGGCTCGACCTGTGGGGCATCGTGCTCAGCGGTCTGGGGCTGACCGCGCTGGTCTTCGGCGTACAGAGCGGCGAGGCCTACGACTGGGGCACCGTCGCCGGGCCCGTCACGATCCCCTCGGTGCTGGCCTTCGGCGCCGTGTGCCTGGCGGTGTTCGTGTGGTGGCAGCATCGCAACACGCGTGAGCCGCTCCTGCCGCTGCGGCTATTCCGCAACCGGGCCTTCTCGGCGGCCGCCACGGCCGGCGGGGCCATGGGGGCCGCCATGATCGGCATGTTCCTGCCGCTGATGATCTACCTGCAGAGCGACCTCGGCTACAGCGCGCTGGCCGCGGGCGCCGCCACCGTCCCCATGTTCGCCCTGTCCTCGCTGTGCGCGCGCCTCGCAGGCAAGCGGTCCGACACCACCAGCCCCCGCCTGCTCGCGACCCTCGGTTTCCTGCTCCTGATCGTCGGGGTCGGCTCCCTGACCTTGCTGCTGCACCCGGGCATCGGCCTGTGGGCGCTGATGCCCCCGCTGCTCGTCACAGGCGTCGGGATCGGGCTGGTTTCCGCGCCGCTGGCCGGCATCGCCACCCGCGGCCTGGAGCCCTCCCTGGTCGGCGCTGCGTCAGGGGTGTTCAACACCACCCGACAGCTCGGCGGAGCCCTGGGCAGCGCGGCCACCGGCGGGCTTCTCCAGGCCCACCTCGGCAACGCCCCGACCAGCGCCACCCAGGCCGCCCTCGCCTTCCCCGTGGCGATGCTCCTGATCGGCCTCGCATGCTGCGCCGTCGCCCGGCCTGCTCGTACCACGCAGACTGCCTGAGAACGCCAGCACATCTACAGCAGGGCTCTCACTCCAGCGACCCCGCCTCAGGGCGGGGTCGTCCTCTTACACGGCCTTCCTTATCCATTTCCGTAGTCCGGAAAAGGGCATCCGGACTTACCGAACTCCTTGCCCGCGACCCCGTGTTCGGGCTGCCCGTCGTGGGCAAGCACTTCAAGCACGCGGGGACCGGCGGCATGGACCAGTGGAGCTACACGACGTACGCCCCGCTCGAACTGCGCCCGGACGACGTCTTCAGCCGCTTCTACACCGGCCGCGGCCAGTTCTGGGCCCGGACGGACAAGGACGTTCTCTCGCTCCTCCCGCAGAGGAACGCCCTGGGCTACGAGATCGGGTACCACGGCGGCGGCCCGCACGCCCTGGCCGCCTACCTCACCCAGGTCGCCACCACCGACGGGCAGCACACGACCGCCGGCGCCCAGTACGAGGATGCGCACCTGGCGATCCTCGCGTGGACTCAGAGCAAGGCGGCGGACCGTGGCACGAACGAGCTGTCGCTGAGCGACCTCCAGGCCATGATGGCGAGCTGACCGCCGACCCTGAACGCGCCGACGCCCACGGACCAGATGTCCGTGGGCGTCGGCGCGTTCGCATCCACGAGGGCCCCGGAGCCTTCGTACCCGTCTCCCGGGACGATGGGCGAAGTCGCTGGAGCGCCTGTCGGGATGTGGACCGCACGAGCGCCCGCAAGCGACGGAGACAGCGATGGTGCAGGGGAGTGAACCCACCGAAGCACGGAGGCCCCGATGGTCCACCCGACCCCGCCGCACCTCTCGCCGGAGCAGCGCGAGCGCCTGGACCAGCTCGCCGACGCGTCCCGGTTGTGCGCGGCGCTGTACCCGTCGCCGAAGCCGCCGCCCGTCCGGCGTGGCTCCCGCTCACGGCAGTTCCCCGGCGGCCGGCCGAACCCGTTGCGCACCGTGCGGGGCCGCCGCTGGGGATGAGTGGGCACGGTGGATTCCACCGCGCACCCGGGCGCGGATCGGCGGCTGGGTGGGGAGTGGAGTCCACTCGGAGAGTGGAGATCACGGTGGTGCGCATCGGGTGGACTCCACTGAGCCTCCGTCAACTTGAAGTATCAGGTCAAAGGGCTGGTGTGTTGGCCTTCCGGCGTACCTGTGCTGGTGTCGGGCAGTAGTCCATGGCGTAGATCATTTGTCGGAGTGTCCGCAGTCGGCGTCTGGCGCCGTCCGCGGGTGGTCGGGATCCTGCCGGCGGTGGCGACCTGCTCTCCCGGCCACTATCCGTGCGATGCGTAGGCGCCGGGTGTCAACGGTCGGAGGCGTGGTGCTGTTGTCGGGGGCGAACATGATGCGCCTGCGGCTGGCAGTCGAGGCGGGCGGTTGACGCCGGCTCCACCCCGGCCTCCCCTATTCGACCGATCCAGGTCTCTTGATGTCGAGATATTCTGGTCGAAATGCTGCCCGCGTCACCTGGGAGAAGGAGGGCAGGCGAATGGCGAATGAACCAGTGGAGGAGATCCCGGCGGTGAAGCAGCCGCCGGGCGGCCCGGGGGCGGGCCAGTTGTTCCGCGGCTTCCTGTGGCTCGGCCTGACGGGTTTCGGAGGGGTCCTGCCGCAGGCCCAGCGCATGATCGTCGAGAAGAGGCGGTGGCTGAGCGCGGAGGAGTTCGTCAGCCTGCTCGCGGTGTGCCAGTTCCTCCCCGGCGGCAACATCCTCAACCTCGCGGCCTCCCTGGGCGCCCGCTCCCGCGGAGCCTTCGGTGCCGTGGCGGCGCTGGCCGGCCTTCTGGCGGCGCCGTCCGTGCTCGTGGTCGCGCTCGGTGCGTGCTACCAGGATTTCGAGGGCGTCGCTGAGGTTCGCGGTGCGGTCCTGGGCCTGGCCGCCGCGGCGGCCGGCCTGCTCGCCGCTACGGCGTTCAAGATCATGCGGTCTTTGCCGCGCCGGTGGGAGCCTTTCTGCGTCGCTGCCGTGTGCTGTGCGGCCGTGGCCGTGTGGGGATGCCCGCTGGTTCTGGTTCTGCCGGTGATGACCGTCGTGAGCCTGATTCTCAACCGGAGGACGGCCAGATGACGTCTGTGCTCGCTCAGCTCGCGGGTGTGTTCTCTCAGCTGTCATTGCTTTCCTTCGGCGGAGCCAATGCCGTCCTGCCGGAACTCCAGAGGCAAGCCGTCAGCGTCCACTCCTGGGCCACGCCGCAGCAGTTCCACAGCCTGTTCGGCCTCTCGCAGGCCGCCCCCGGCCCGAATCTCATGATCGTCACGCTCCTCGGCTGGCACGTCGCCGGGATCGGCGGCGCGCTGGTCGCCACCCTCGCCATGGTCGCGCCGTCCGCTCTCATCGCCGCGATCGCCACTCGTCTGTGGCACGGCCTGCGGGACCGGTCCTGGCAGCGGACCGTCCAAGCCGCCGTCACCCCGGTGAGCGCTGGTCTCGTGGCCGCCGGAGCGGTCTTCGCGGTGCGCGCCTCGACCGCCACCGTGACGGGCGCGGTGATCATCGTCATGGCCGCCGCGCTCGCACTGACGAAGCGTGTGCACCCCCTGGCCGTCCTCGGCGCGGGCACAACACTTGGGCTCGTCACCACCATGATGTGACTCCGGCGCCTACCGTCGGCCCAGTACCCGTTCCGCCAGCGCTGAATACAGCGCGGACACTGTTGATTTGACTGCGATTGACTGGCGGCCTTCGTTCGCATGCGAAGCGGCAGTTCTGAGGCCACTCATCCAGCGACCGCCCGGGAAACGTGCACCAGGCCGGTGATCGTCTCGCGGGCGGCCGGGTGGTAGCGGGTCTGCTCAGGAGCGAGACGCCGGGCTTCGACCAGGGACTTCAACGCGGCCTCGGTGTGGCCCGTCTCCATCTCGGTGCGCGCCTGGTCGATCAGGAAGTGCGCCCTACGCGAGGTGGCCACCTGGACAGGCAACGTGATCTTGCGGGCCTGCGTGAGGGCATTGCCGTACTCACGCATCTCGACGGCTGCGGACATCTTGTGCAGCGCGACGTTCGCCGGGCCGAAGGACAACCAGTGCACGTCGGAAGCGTCCCCGATGCGCTGCGAGATCCTGTGGGCCTCGCCGATGTGGCGGTTACTGACCTCGGCTCGTTAGGGTGATCTTCCTCGAAGTGCCCGCTGTGCCTGGTCTGTTGTCTGTATCCCCTGGTGTATGAGGTATGCAGA
>NZ_JBIWPP010000092.1:0-7074 GCF_044768335.1 Streptomyces sp. NPDC101151
GAACACCGCGCCTGGCCACAGCCGACCGGCACTGGACCTCAAACCGTCCTCATCACAAGACCCCAACCCGCAAGCCCGTAACGCAACGGCATTGGGTCTAGCGGTGGTTTGTTGGCGGCGGGTTCGTGCGGGAGTGGGCCGTGAAGTGAAGGCATCAACTGTGGCCTGGGGAGCCTGAGATGACGAAGCGGTTGCCGTGTCCGCCCGCGCCCGGTCCGCTCGAAGCGTACGCCGTCCGCTTCGATGACCTCTTCGGGACGCTGGCCCAGCGGCGTGGCGGCTTGAACAGGGCTGCGCCAGGCCGTTCCCGTTCACCTTTACGGGCAGGCCGCAGCAACTGGACTCCATGCTCGGGCAGTTCGCGTTCGAAGCCACGGCCGAAGTAGTTCTTGTCGCCGATGAGAGTCTGTCGGGGGCGCTCTTGCAGAACCTCGCATTCGGCTGTCAGGAGGTCAAGGAGGGTGGCCTCGCGTTCGTCGGCCTTGGCCCCGGTCAGGGCGAATGCGATGGGCAGGCCCTGAAGGGTGCAGACCAGGTGCAGGCGCAGGCCCCAGAAGAAGCGGCTGTGCCTGGCGCAGTAGCCGTATTCGGCCCGACCTGCCAGGTCGGAGCGTTTGGCGGTCTCGCGGGAGCGGCCGCATTCCACCGGGGTGGAGTCCACGACCCATACGTCGTCGCTCCACACCGAGGTGGTGGTGGCCAGGATCCGGTTGACGCTTCGCATCAGACCGGCGGCCTTGCGCAGCCGCTTGTCGTAGCCGGGCTGCTGGGGCAGGTAGGGGAAGAGGTGGCGCAGGTGGGCACGGGCATGGTGGAGCCATTTGGCCTCGGAGGTGTAGCCGGGTATGGCCTGCATCGTGGCGAGGGTGACCAGTTCGGCATCGCTCAGGCGGGGCGTAATGCCGACCGGCGGGCGCCACGGCGCCAGGTCGGGATGCTCCGTCAGCATGTCGTCGGTCGTCGCATAGAGTGCTGTCGCGAGGGTGTCCACGTCGTTCGTCACAAAACGATCTTGGACGCCCTCGTTCTCGTCTCCGCAGGCACCGCTTGGACCTCACCACCAGGAGGAACCAGTGTCATACCCGCGACTGCTCACCCCCGAGGAGAAGCTCGCCGACGCGAAGAAGCTGTTGAGCCTCCCGCGTATCGTCGTGATCTGCGGCTCCACCCGCTTCATGACCGAGATGAACGAGGCCGATCTGCGGGAGACCAAAGCCGGAAAGATTGTCGTCAAACCGGGCTGTGACATGAAGTCGCCGCACGAACTTTGGTCCGATCCTGTCGAGGCCGAGGCGCTGAAGGTTCGACTCGACGATCTGCACCGGGCGAAGATCCGGCTCGCTGATGAGGTGCTCGTAGTCGGCGACTACATCGGAGACAGCACCCGAGCCGAAATCGCCTACGCCCGGTCGCTGGGCAAGCCCGTGCGGTTCACGCACCCCGAAGTCGACCCTGACGCCTGACAGCCCGCTGCCACCTGGACAACCAGGGCCGGCAGCCCGCCGCCTGACCGTCTCGCGGTGGCTTCGGCCGCCGCCCACCGCACACCCTCCGCAGGCATCCCTTGGAATTGATCATCCAGGCAGCCACCCGCCCCATGACCCAGTCCCGACCACGGGTCTGGCTGTGCCACACTCAATCCCGACCACGGCTGGTCAGCGTGCTACGTCTGCCGGTACGCGCGCCCGGTCCAGGGGCCTCGCTGGTCGGGGTCGAGGACGGGCCGCCATACGGGGGAGGAGGGGCCGTGCTGGAGCAGGTCGGCCAGCGGTGCCGCGAGGACGGGGACGTCGTGCAGGAAGCGGGATGGCGCCAGCAGCCCAGTCCCTGCCCGTAGGGCGTGAATCCGGTTCTCGATACCGGCGGGTCCGGTGCCGTCCAGGACGAACAGAACTCGGGGGAAGAGCGGGTAGCGCCGCCGCCACTCCTCAACCGCCGGTTCCTGGATGGTCGGTCGGCGCCCTGGGAGCACGGGCACGTAGCGGTAGAGGCGCTCGTACGAGGTCAGCTTGGCGGCGAGGCGCTCGGGGCCCATCGTGGCCCGGTCGACTTCCACGAACGCCCGCAGCATCGATCCGTTGTCGCCGTCGGCGGGACCGCGCCGGTAGTACAGGAGCGCGTCGGGGATGACGGCCTCGCCGCTCCCGATCGGGTGGTGGACCTCGGTCATCCAGTCCAGCGGCTGGCACAGCTCCCCGCGCCGGCGGGCGTCCTCGAGGAAGGCGAGCGCGGTCTCGGTCACGGTCAGCGTATGGCCGGCCTTCAGCCGCACGGCGGTCGGATCGGACACGGTCCTGGAGGGCCGGTGCCCGCGCATCTCGGGCCACTCGGAGGTGAGCTGCACACCGTACGAGGTGGGGAACCACACCCGGGTCCGTCCGGCCTGCGGCAGGGTGATGCGGTCGACCAGCCCCTCGGCACGCAGTCTGGCCAGCCGCCGCCGGGTCTGCTCGATGCGCACCATCGGGGCGATCACCCGGTGCATCTGCTCGGTGGTGGCCATCCGGTACTGAGCCAGCACGCCCAGCGCCAGCCGGTCCCCGCTGCTCACGTCCACGCCGATCATCACGGATCTGCTCGCTTCCCGTCCGGTGCGGCGCCGTCCTTGCCGGGCGCCGCGTGTACGGGTCACAGCAGCAGCCGGCCCCGACCAGAGCCCCGACCACGAAGGCCCGACCACGGTCCCGAAGCGACAACGCATCCGTGGACCGGGCCCAAGTCCCCGCCGACAACCCGGCCGACAACCGTCCGCATCCTCTGCCGCGCCTGTCCGCGAATCCGCCGTTCACCACGCTGACCCTGCCGTGGTCGGGTGGCCGACATCCCCTCTACGCCCCCGAGTCCACGCCTCACAACAGGAAGAACAAGGAAGGTGGGTGGTGGGACAGGTCCCGGGCGTCGGGCGAGGGGATCGGGCGCCGCTGGTGTTGCTCGCGCGTCGGCCGGGGCCGCCGCGCCGCGCCGCCGTCAGTGCGGCGGTGACGTCAGGCGGGGGACGTCAGTGTGGTGGAGCTCGGGGGGCGCGGTGCAGGCGCGCGGGGTGGCGCCACCGACCGGAGGCGTCGCGGGCGACGTCGACGCAGACCTCCACCACCAGCTCGGGCCGTACCAGCGTGACGTTCAGCGTCTCCCTGTGCCCCAACCGGCGGAGAACGACCAGCCTGGGGTTCCGCTACTCCGCAGGGGGTTCGGGCTTGCTGGGCCCGGGGCTGCGTTCCCTTCTTCGGACTCCGCCGGGTCGGACCAGGGGCCGAAGGGACCGTGTTGTCCGTCCGGCGGCGCCGAGGACGTTGGAGCCCTTCCAGCGGTGCGGCAGCATGGGGATCACTGGGAGTGTCCGTTCCGGGCCTGCGCGAGCAACTGGGCCACCACGTCGTCGGTTGCTGCGCGCACCGAACTCGGCCCGGTCGGCGAAGGGCACCCCGAGCAACTCGCAGATCACCAGTGGGGGCACCGGTAACGCGAACGCGGAAACCAGATCGACGGGCGGACCGGCGGGCTGCGTCACCGACGCGCGTCGCCCGGCGTAGGCAGACTACTGACTTCGGCTCGTTGACTCCCTCTGCCCTTCGGCGATCTCGCTCACTCGGTCGGCTCCTGGCCGATGAGCAGGTCGAGCAGGCTGGCGGGGGCGTTGTCGCCGAAGATGAGCTGGTGATTCTTGTCGGATTCGGCGGCGAACTGGGCACTGCGGGGAAAAAGAGCCTGCTCGTACTCTGCAAGGGCGGCCTCGATGTTGTCGGGATGGGCGGCGATGGCTTTGCCGAGTTCGGCGCCGTCGAACATGGCGAGGTTGGCGCCCTCCCCGGCGAACGGTGACATGAGGTGGGCGGCGTCGCCCAGCAGCGTCACTCCCGGAACGCGGTCCCAGCAGTGGCCGATCGGCAGGGCGCTGATCGGGCGCGGGGCGAGGGCCGTTTCCCCGTCAGTGATGAGTGCGGTGAGTTCAGGCGCCCATCCGGTGAATTCTGCCGCGACCTGGGCCGCCGCCGTTTCGGGGCTGGCGAGGGTGGCGTTGATCCAGTCCTGCGGCTTGTTGAGCGCGACGTAGGTGTGAAGAACGGCATCGGCCTCCCGGTGGCCGAGGATCCCCTTGCCGGCTGCGACGGCGAACAGGGAACCGTCGCCGGCCGCCTTGGCCGCTGCGGGGTGGCGCTGGTCGGCGTCGTACAGGTAGGTCTCGATGAACGACGTGCCGACGTACTCGGGCTTCGCGTCGGAGAGCAGCGGCCGGATCCTCGACCAGGCGCCGTCCGCGCCGACGAGGAGGCCGGTCGTCACGGTTGGCCCGTCGGCGAACGCTAGCTCGTGCCTGCCGTCTCCGAGGGGGCGGACGCTGGTGACCTTGTGTCCCCACTGGATCATCTCGTCGGGCAGCGAGTTGAGCAGGATCCGACGCAGGTCTCCGCGGAGCACCTCGGGGCGACCGCCCGTGCCGTCGTCGGGCTGGTCGAGCAGTACCGCGCCGTGCTGGTCGAGCACGCGTAGGGCTTCGCCGCCTTCGTGGATGATCGCGCGGAACTCGTCGGTGAGGCCGGCCGCTTCGAGGGCGAGCTGCCCGTTGTACTCGTGGATGTCGAGCTGACCGCCCTGCGTGCGGGCGTCCGCCGATGTCTCGGCTTCGTAGATGGTCGCGGGGATGCCGTGCAGGTGCAGGACCCGTGCGAGGGTCAGGCCGCCGAGCCCGGCGCCGACGATCGTGACGGGAGTGGTCATGGTGGTTTCCCTTTCGGCTGGACACCGCTCTACTGCGATACAGTGTTCGCAGTACCGGTGCCACGATAGCACTACTGCGAACAGTGAGCGCAGTAGTGAGGAGGAAAACCGATGAACGACGCTCACACGGTGATCTGGGACCGGCCGGAGCGGGCCGCGAAAGGCCCCGCGCCGTCACGCACCCGGGCGGAGATCACCAGCGCCGCTATCGCGATCGCCGACGCCGAGGGCATCGAGGCACTGTCCATGCGGCGCGTCGCCAAGGAACTGGGAACGGGCACAGCCTCGCTCTACCGCTACCTGGCGTCCAAGGACGACCTGCTCGACCTCATGCTCGACGCCGTAGCGGCCGAAGACGGCGGCCCGCCTGCCCCCACCGGCGACTGGCGCAGCGACCTGCGAAGCCTGGCCCATCGTTCCCGAGCCACCATCCACCGGCATCCCTGGATGACCTCCCTCGCAGCAGGGCGCCCATCACTCGGACCGAACTCCCTCGATGCCACCGAATACGCACTCGCCGCCCTCGATCCCCTCGGCTTCGACATCGACGTCATGATCACCGTCGTCAACACGCTGCAGGCCTTCGTCCGCGGCTACGCCATCGGCGAGCTCGCCCAACAGGAAGCCGTCCGACGCTCCGGAGTCGGCATCCAGGAATGGATGGACGCCCACGCGCCCTACCTCGACAAAGTCGTCAAGACCGGGCGCCACCCACTCCTCGCCCGGGTCATCCGTGATGCCGAGCTCCCCCACGCGACCGACAGCGCCGAGCGCGGGTTCGAACTGGGACTCGAACGACTGCTCGACGGATGGGAAGCCAACCTCCCCGTCCGGCCCTGACGATCCGGCAGCATCAACCGGGGGTTCATCGGGCAACTCCACACCCCGACGCCGGCCTCCGCGCGCCGAGCCCCCGACGCAGCGCGATTCCCCGAACCGACCCGCCAGGGCTTGCACGGATCGGCGGCGCCTCGTCGTATCTGCCTTTGGGTCAGCTCGGCGACCAGCCCCGGAGGAAGCCGATCCGCTACTTCAAGCCCTCTCCCGAGGCGATCTCGGAGCTGACCAGCCTCCTCGCGCCCGGCGATACGCGGCGCTGACTCACCTATCTGGGTCAAACGAGCGAGCCGGGCCCGGTGACCGCGTCGTCTTGGGGGTGGCGGCGTTGACCCGGGTATGGAGCCGGGAATCGCGGAGTCCGCCGTCACGATCAAGACGCACGCCGCCTCGCCGCAGCCATACGAGAACAGACCCGGTTCGGAGACATCCAGAAGTGGCGTCCCGCCCAGCGCGTCCCGACTCCGTCCTCACGCCGGTGCGGAGCCCGTTCCTGGCGCGTGGCGTACGCGCGGATGAACGCGTGGGCTCCGTCGGCCATGGTCTGGCGGACTTTCCGGGTCGGCGGTGGCGGGGATCGGTTGCCGTCCGTAGGCCAGCAGGACGGTCAGGGCGCTGAAGTGGTCGGCGGCCAGGCGTGGGTTGTCCGTGTCCAAGAGTCCGGCGCCGGCGAAGTGGGCGATGCCGTCCGCCAGGTCCTGCGACGCCGCGTCCGTCGCGAGAGCGTCCGTGGTCGTCGGCGTCTGCAAGCGCTGCTGGGCGACGAGGGCGAAGGCGGCGGCGTAGTCGGCGGAGCCGACGATCGACGTGCCCTCTGTGGGGAGATGGTCAGCCGGTCGACGCGTTGTTGAACGCCAGCAGGTTCGGCTGCCCACTGGCAGCTCGAGCGCGCGGTCGGGGACAGCCAGAATGGTGATGGCCTCTCCGACGGTCGCGAGGGGCAGATCCTTCGACGTGGAGAGCAGGTAGGCGGCGAGTCCCGCCACGTGTGCCGCGGCCTGCGAGGTGCCGACGACCGTTGTGTTCACCCTATGGTCCCCCGGCTCCGGGATCGGGGCGTGAGTAGTTGAGATCCAGGAAATCCCGGTGAGATTGATCTGCACACCGGCGATCCGCGATGGTGAGCCGCAGGCGTCGGTCTGGCCGCCTCCACGGCCAGCACCCGCACGGACAAGCCGCTGCTGACGTCCAAGCAGATCGCCGTGGTGGTCGCGTGGACCGTGGACGTATGGGTGAAGCGGCCGGACGGCGCCGACTACGACGCTCCGCACATGGCCAGCGCGGTTCGCGCCAGCCCGCGCAGCCAGGCGTGGGCGTGGTCGGTGTCGTAGCGCTGATGCCACGACAGGTATATCGGTGCTGACGGCAGTTCGAGCGGGATTGGGAGCACGACCAGGCCGAGGTCGGCGACCGCTGACCTCGTGGTTGTCGGCGTACACACTTACGTCCTCAGCTTCGTACGGATGAAAAGGGACAGATGTTGAAGCGGTAAACCCTGTCGCTCGGCACTCTGCTGCTGTC
>NZ_JBIWPP010000093.1:0-6148 GCF_044768335.1 Streptomyces sp. NPDC101151
CATGTGGCCGGTGTGTTCTCGCTGGAGGATGCGGCTCGGTTGGTGGCGGCGCGTGGGCGTTTGATGCAGGCGTTGCCGGCCGGTGGTGCGATGGTCGCGGTGCAGGCCACGGAGGAGGAAGTGACCGCCCTGCTTGTCGACTGTGGTGAGCGGGTTGGTGTCGCGGCGGTCAACGGTCCGACGTCGGTGGTGGTTTCCGGGGACGAGGGCCCGGTGCTTGCGGTTGTGGAGCGGTTGCGTGGGCGGGGTCGTAAGACGAAGCGGCTTGTGGTTTCTCATGCGTTTCATTCGCCGCGTATGGAGCCGATGCTGGATGACTTCCGGGTGGTTGTGGAGTCGCTGGAGTTCCAGCTGCCGCGGGTTCCGGTTGTTTCCAATGTGACGGGTGGTGTTGCTTCCGTCGGGGAGTTGGGTTCGGCGGATTATTGGGTGCGGCATGTGCGGGAGGCTGTGCGGTTCGCTGATGGTGTGGGGACGCTGGCTGCTCAGGGTGTGTCGGTGTTTGTGGAGTTGGGTCCTGATGGTGTGTTGAGTGGGATGGGTGCGGAGACCGTCGTGGACGGTGTGTTCGTGCCTGTTCTGCGTTCGGGGCGGTCGGAGGCCGGGTCGTTCGTGTCCGGGCTGGCTCGTGCGTGGGTGCATGGGGCCGGTGTGGACTGGACGCGTGTCTTCGAGGGCACGGGCGCTGAGCAGGTCGACCTGCCGACCTACGCTTTCCAGCGTCAGCGCTACTGGCTGGAGACCCCCGCGGACGTCGTAGGCGCCACCGCGGCGTCCGGGCTCGGGTTGGGTTCCGCCGAACACCCCTTGCTCGGCGCGTCCGTGGAGCTGGCCGGCGCCGATGGCTTCCTGCTGACCGGGCGGCTGTCACTCCAGACGCACCCCTGGCTCGCGGACCACGCCGTCGCCGGAGCCGTGCTCTTCCCTGGCACCGCATTCGTCGAGCTGGCGATCCGCGCGGGCGACCAGGTCGGCTGCGACACGGTGGAGGAGCTGACGCTCCAGGCGCCGCTGATCCTCCCCGAGCAGGGCGGTGTCCAGCTTCAGATCTCGGTGGGGGAGTCCGACGATTCCGGTCGGCGCTCCCTGACCGTTTACTCCCGCGCCGGAGAGGCCACCGGGGACACGCCCTGGACCTGCCACGCCATGGGTGTGCTCGGCGTCAGCCGGGAGTTCGACACAGCCGCCGCCCAGGAGGGCGAACTATCGGGGGCGTGGCCGCCGGCCGGTGCGGTCGCCGTGGACGTCGCGGACCTCTACGAGAGGTTCGAGGCCGCCGGCTACGGCTACGGTCCGGTGTTCCAGGCCGTACGGGCGGCATGGCGGCGCGGCGACGAGGTCTTCACCGAGGTCGCGCTCGGTCCGGACCACCAGGAGGAGGCGGCCCGCTTCGGCGTACACCCGGCACTGCTGGACGCGGCGCTGCACGGCGTACGGCTGGGCGACTTCTTCTCCGACGAGCAGCCGCGGCTTCCCTTCGCCTGGCGCGGTGTGTCGCTGCGCGCGGCGGGCGCGTCGATGCTGCGGGTCCGGCTGGCGCCGGCGGGCGCGGACACCCTCTCGGTGGCCGTCGCCGATGGCACCGGGCGTCCGGTCGCCGAGGTGGAGTCGCTGGTCTGCATGCCGGTCGACCGCGCCCAGCTCACGGCGGGTGCGGGCGGCACGGAACACGACGCGCTGTTCCGCCTCGACTGGACTGCCGTGCCCTCGGCGACCGCGAGTGGCACGAGCGGTACGGGCACGGCCGTCGAAGCCACCGGACGGGTGTTCGTCGGGGCGGAGGAGGCTCTGGCGGACCTGCGCGCCGCGATCGTGGCAGAAGGACATCCCGGTGCCGCCCCGCTCTCCGGCGGCGACGTCTACCCGGACCTCGCCGCGCTCGGCTCGGCCATCGCCTCCGGCGTGAGCGCGCCGGACCTGATCGTGGTCCCCTGCCCAACGGCAGTGGCCGGGGCCGAGATGACCGCCGCCGCGCGGACGGCCACCCACCAGATCCTGGAGCTTGCGCACACCTGGCTCGACGACGACCGGTTCGCGGGTGCGCGGCTGGCCGTGGTCACCCGCGGCGCGGTGTCCACCGCGCTCGGCGAAGACGTCCCCGGGCTGGCCGCGGCCCCGGTGTGGGGCCTGCTGCGGTCCGCGCAGACCGAGAACCCCGGCCGGTTCGTCCTGCTCGACCTGGACGACACGACCGCGTCGCGGGAGGCGCTCCCCGCCGCGCTCGCCTGGGCGATCTCCCAGGAGGAGACCCAACTGGCCCTGCGCGCGGGTGAGGTGCGGGTGCCCCGGATGGCGCGGGTCGCCCGGGGCGACGGTGCGCTGACCCCGCCCGCCGGCGCCTCGGCCTGGCGGCTGGAGGTGCCCGTCAAGGGGTCGTTCGCCAACCTCGAACTGCTGGAGTTCCCCGAGGCGGCGCCGCTGGCCCCGGGCGAGGTACGGGTACAGGTCCGGGCCGCGGGCATGAACTTCCGCGATGTGGTCCTGGCCCTCGGTGTCGTGCCCGACCAGGAGGTCATGGGCAACGAGGCCGCCGGTGTCGTCGTCGCGGTCGGCGAGGCGGTGACCGACCTGGCGCCCGGTGACCGCGTGATGGGTGTGTTCTCCGGTGCCTTCGGGCCGGTGGCCGTGACCGACCGGCGGATGCTGGTTCCGATGCCCGCGGGGTGGTCCTTCACCCAGGCCGCCTCCGTACCCGTCGTCTTCCTCACCGCCTATTACGGCTTGCGGGACCTGGCCGGGCTGCGGCAGGGCGAGCGGGTGCTGGTGCACAACGCCGCGGGCGGCGTCGGCATGGCCGCCGTCCAGCTGGCACGGCACTGGGGCGCCGAGGTCTTCGGCACCGCCAGTGAGGGCAAGTGGGACGCGCTGCGTGCCTCCGGCCTGGACGAGACCCACATCTCCTCCTCCCGGACGCTGGAGTTCGCCGACCGCTTCCTGGCGGCGACCGACCGGCAGGGCATGGACGTGGTGCTGGACGCGCTGGCCGGCGAGTTCGTCGACGCCTCGCTGCGGCTGCTGCCGCGCGGCGGCCGGTTCCTGGAGATGGGCAAGACCGACAAGCGCGACCCGGCTGAGGTCGCCGCGGCGCACCCCGGAATCGCCTATCAGGCGTTCGACCTGGGCGAGGCCGGTCCGGACCGTACCCAGGAGATGCTCACCGAGCTGCTGGAGCTGTTCGAGCAGGGTGTGCTGAAGCCGCTGCCGGTGACCACCTGGGACATCCGGCGGGCACCGGAGGCGTTCCGGTTCCTCAGCCAGGCCAGGCACATCGGCAAGGTGGTGCTGACCGTGCCCGCCCCGCTGGCCGGTATCGGCACCGGCACCGCACTGGTCACCGGCGCCACGGGCACCCTCGGCCGCCTGGTCGCCCGACACCTCGCCGAGGAACACGGCGTACGGCAGCTGCTGTTGGTCAGCCGCCGTGGCGCGGAGGCCGAAGGCGCGGCCGAACTGGTCGCCGAACTGACCTCACTCGGCGCGACGGCGCGCGTCGTGGCCTGCGACGTCGCCGACCGGGACGCCGTGGCCCGGCTGCTCGCCGCCATCCCGGTCGAGCACCCGCTGACCACCGTCGTACACACCGCCGGTGTGCTGGACGACGGCATGGTCTCCGCCCTCACCCCCGAGCGCGTCGACCACGTGCTGCGCCCGAAGGTCGATGCGGCCTGGAACCTGCACGAGCTGACCCGCGGCCTCGACCTGTCGGCCTTCGTCCTCTTCTCCTCCGTGTCCGGCGCCCTGGGCAACGCCGGACAAGGCAACTACGCGGCGGCCAACGTCTTCCTGGACGCACTCGCCGCGGCGCGCCGCGCCCAGGGCCTGCCGGCGACCTCGCTGGCCTGGGGCTTCTGGGAGCAGCGCAGCGCCATGACCGGCGAACTCGGCGAGGCGGACCTGGCGCGCATGGCCCGCTCCGGCCTGGTCGCGGTCTCTTCCGCGAAGGGCTTGGCGCTGTTCGACACCGCGGTGGCGACGGACGAGGCGCTGCTGCTGCCGGTACAGCTGGACACGGCCGTCCTGCGCACCGCCCCCGGTCCTGTTCCGACGCTGTTGCGCGGCCTGGTGCGGGTGGGCGTGCGCCGTGCGCGGGCGGCCGAGGGCGGCGCCGCGACGGCAGGCACCACCGGTCTCGCCCAGCGACTGGCCGGACGGCCGGAGCACGAACAGCTGACGGCGCTCTCCGAATTCGTACGCGGCCACGTGGCCACCGTCCTGGGCCACGGCTCGGCGGACGCGGTCGAGGAGAACCGTGCCTTCCGCGAGCTGGGCTTCGACTCGCTGACATCGGTGGAGCTGCGCAACCGGCTCAACGCGGCCACCGGACTGCGGCTGCCCGCGACGCTGGTCTTCGACCACCCGACCCCCGCGGCGCTCACCCGGCATCTGCTCGGCGAACTGCTCGGCACGCACGACGCGGCGACCCCGGTGCCCACGGCGCGGGCGGCCGCGGCGGACGACGACCCGATCGCCATCGTCGGCATGAGCTGCCGCTATCCGGGGGACGCCGGGTCCCCCGAGGAGCTGTGGGACCTGCTGGTCTCCGGCGGCGACGGCATCACCGCGTTCCCCGCCGACCGCGGCTGGGACATCGACGACCTGTACGACCCGGACCCCGACCGGCCCGGCAAGTCCTACGTGCGCACCGGCGGATTCCTGCGCGACGCCGCCGACTTCGACGCGAGCTTCTTCGGGATCTCGCCGCGTGAGGCGCTGGCCATGGACCCGCAGCAGCGGCTGCTGCTGGAGACCTCCTGGGAGGCGTTCGAGCGGGCCGGGATCGACCCCGCCGCGGTGCGCGGCACCCAAGCCGGAGTCTTCGCCGGAGCGGCGGCCCAGGGCTACGCCTTCGGCATGCAGCAGGCCGTCGAGGGCAGCGAAGGCTACTACCTCACCGGCAGCACCACCGCCGCCATCTCTGGACGCGTCGCCTACACGCTCGGTCTGGAGGGTCCGGCGGTGACGGTGGACACGGCGTGTTCGTCGTCGCTGGTGGCGCTGCACCTCGCTGTCCAGGCGCTGCGTAACGGCGAGTGCTCGCTGGCGCTGGCCGGCGGTGTCGCCGTGATGGCGACCCCGACGGTGTTCGTGGAGTTCAGCCGTCAGCGCGGGCTGGCCGTGAACGGCCGCTGCAAGGCGTTCTCCGACGACGCGGACGGTACGGCGTGGGGCGAGGGCGTCGGCATGCTGCTCCTCGAACGGCTCTCCGACGCGCGCGCCAACGGCCGCCGGATCCTGGCCGTCATCCGGGGCTCCGCCGTCAACCAGGACGGCGCCAGCAACGGCATGACCGCCCCCAACGGGCCCTCACAGCAGCGTGTCATCCGGGCCGCCCTCGCCAATGCCGGGCTGTCCCCGGCGGAGGTGGACGCGGTGGAGGCGCACGGCACGGGCACCACCCTGGGTGACCCGATCGAGGCGCAGGCACTGCTGGCCACGTACGGGCAGGGGCGGCCGGAGGATCAGCCGCTGTGGCTCGGCTCGCTCAAGTCCAACATCGGCCACACCCAGACAGCCGCCGGCGTCGCCGGTGTGATCAAGATGGTGCAGGCGCTGCGCCACGGCGTGCTGCCGAAGACCCTGCACGTCGACGGGGCGTCGTCGAAGGTGGACTGGTCCGCGGGTGCCGTCGAGCTGCTGACCGAGCAGCGGGCGTGGCCGGAGACCGGACGGCCGCGCCGGGCCGGCGTCTCGTCCTTCGGTGTCAGCGGCACCAACGCGCACCTGGTCCTCGAGCAGGCGCCGGGGACGGAGGCCGCGGCAGAGCCGGCCGAGCCGGCCGTCGCCCCGTCCGTGGTGCCCTGGGTGCTCTCCGGGCGTGCTGCGGACGCACTGCGCGGGCAGGCCGCACGGCTGCTGTCCCGCGTCGAGGACGACGCTGAACTGTCGCCGGCGGATGTCGGCTGGTCGCTGGTGTCCGAGCGAGCGGTCTTCGAGCACCGCGCGGTTGTCGTGGGCGCCGACCGGGACGGTCTGGTCGCTGGTCTGGAGGCGTTGGCACGCGGAGAGTCCGCGCCGGGCCTGGCCGACGGATCCGCTGCGGGCACGGGTCGTACTGCGGTGGTGTTCTCGGGTCAGGGGAGTCAGCGGGTGGGTATGGGGCGGGAGTTGTATGCCTCGTATCCGGTGTTTGCGTCTGTGTTTGATGAGG
>NZ_JBIWPP010000094.1:0-6117 GCF_044768335.1 Streptomyces sp. NPDC101151
TTCCCACGGCTTCGGCCGAGCCACCCCGCACCCCCAAATCATCGAGCTCGGAGTGATCCAACCACCTCGAAGATCATTTCGTTAGGGGTTCTAAGAGGGTTGGCCGCGTCAGAGAACCGAGTCGATGTCTACAGCCACGGCAGCTAGAGCCGCGCCATGGAGCAGGTGACCGCAGTCGCTGCAACCCAGCGAACTCATGTCGTTTCTTGGCTGCCCGAGGACGCGCGGCGTTTGCGCTGCTCGATGAACGCATCTACGTGGTAGTCGGCGAAGAGGTGGCCTTGTTGGTCCGTGAGGACCGGTACCAACTTCCCTCGACGAACCCACTGCAACACGGTTAGGTGCTGCACACCACACCGACGAGCTACTTCTGCGGTGGTGATCAACTGTCGTGGGTAGACGTTGAAGATCTCGTCGCTTGCCCTGGTGGTCATAGCCCTCCCAGACATGCAAAAACCCTCCGCATCCGCGAAGGGTCGTGAGTTTAGGCGCACTTGTGCCACCTGTAGGCACTATGACAGGACGCTGTCGATGATCGCAACAGCCGCCCCCGATGGGACCTGCACACCAAAAGCACGCGAGACGCTGGGCATGGGCAGGTCGGTGTGACGGCGGAGGCTGGGCCGTCCTGGGGCCGTGCGAGGTCACCCGATGCCAATCGACAACGACAGAAGCCCACGGCATCTGAGCAGCTCAGAGCCGTGGGCTTCCTCAGCCTCGCTGGTCAGCGAGGTCAGTGATCAGTAGACCGGCTACTGATCAGCATCCGACTGGTAAGTGTCTGCGCCAGCTACGCCTGACGCGCGCTCGCAGTGAGATGTCAGCCTGTCTGGACCCACCAGATCAGCCAGGTGACGGCGGCGCAGCCGAGTGTGTACGCGGCGCCCTTCAGGGCGTTCATGAGAATGATGCGCAGGTAGCGGCGGCTACGGCGGCGCCACGCGGGCGTAGGGTGTAGCGGAGGGCTTCCCGCGGAGGGGAGTCCGATGGAGTGCTTGTTCAAGAGGTACTCCGGAAAATCCAGTGATGTGTGCTGGTGATGTCGCACCGCTCCGTCGAGGCGCCAACCACACGCGGAGCGGTGCGGCCTTCATTCCTTCGGGCCGACGCCCGAAGAAACCTCAGTGTCGGCCTCTTCCTCGGTCGTCGGCTCTCCAAGAGCGCGAGGGGTGAAGGGGGGCCACAGGCTGTACACGGGACGCGCTCCTCGGCCTGATCGAGTCTTGAGGGTGTCGAACCACTCGTCGCCGACCTGAACGAGGATGCCGTGCTTCATCAACTCGCGGATACCCTTGCCGGCGGTGTCGGCGGAGACGCCATACCAGTCAGGCATCCGCTCCTGGGGCAGGGTGAACTTGAGCTTCCGTTGGTTCGAGGCGATCAGAAGCATGGCTTTCCCTGGAAGGGAGAGGGTGTTGTGCCATTTCTTGTCCCAGTACTCGTACGGGAGCTGGAAATAGGGGTCTCCTGTCCCCTCACCTGGGGACGTGTACGGCTGCCCCGAGCCGTCTTCATGCAACTTGGTGATGGTTGACTTGCCGCCCTCGCCACGAGCTCGGGTGATGAGATTGAGCTCCTTCAGGACCTTCCACGCGCGAGACACGGCTGCCGTCCCTGCTGTCTCATCGAAAATGCCCACCGAACGGGCCCAAGTCGTGGACCACTCGGTGACGGAAAAGTCACCGCCGCTAGTCACAGCACTGAGCAACAGGTATAGGTCCAACGGCCGTTTGGCGGAGCGGCGAACCAGCTCCGCCAGAGCACCGGGTGACTTCGATCCGCTCTTGCTCACCTCCCTCTGGAGGAACGCTCGGCGGATCGGCACCGTGCGGGTCGGCCGCTGAGAGCGTTCAAGGATGAGCTTGATCGTTTCCGGCTGTCCCAGCTGGGTGGGACCGTGCCCCGGTGGTGAGTTGAGGTTGTGCTGAGTGGTCGTCATGCCGCAATGGTGGCATGGACTTGAGGCGCGCCAGCGTTCTGAGGAGACGCCTTAGGTGGCATCGACTTGCCGTTTCAACGGGCGCCATACGATGCCTACATGATTCCTCGTAGGACACCTGGTTAGATGACAAGTTACGACGACACCTTTACTGGGCCGAGTTGCGGGCGATGGCGAACTGGCTGAGCTTGACACGGTAGTTGACTCGCAGGCCGCAGACGGCCGACTTGTCTTTGTTCCGCTGAACCCGGAAGTGCACGCCCTACGGAGTGCCGTAGCGCAGTTGCCGAACCAGGACGTCATTCGTCGCCAGTCGCCGGTGAGTGTCTAATCGCGTGACAACGACGACGGACACCAGCGGACAACCGCGCACACCTGTGGACCTTCTCCGCAGGTGACAAGCACGGCAGCCCGAGGTCGAGCACCCACCCAAGTTGCTTCGGGACGAAGCGCACGCCCCGCCAGGCTGCGGAGCCTGGCACCGAACGCCCTGGTCTGCCTCAGGTGCAGACAGTCCATCAGGAGAGCGGGGCATCCGGCGGCGTCCGTGGCCATCCTCTGGCCAGAGTGCTGCTCGCGAGATGCGCAACAACGATGAAAGAGCAGGTCAGGGGCATAGTCGGCACTGAGATGTGGCGGTCTTGAAAATCGCCGTAGTGCAAGGCGGTGAGGCGCAGCTTCCGTAGCGGGCAACGGGACGTAGGCGTACGCCAATGCTCCGGAGCCCATGCGATGAGCCCGTCAGGCTCGGCGGCGGCGTCGGTTCCCGCCGGGCTTCAGGCGCGGGGTGTCTCTCCCGCCTTCCCCCGCCACCGGGCGAGGTGGCGGCGGGCGGTCAGGGTGGCGGGGTGGTCCTCACCCAGCACCCGAACCTGGTCAGTCAGCAGCTCCTCGAACGCGGCTGCGGCACCGGCCGCGTCTCCCGTCTCCCCTTGTAAGTGGGCGAGGTTGTTGCGGGTGGTCAGGGTGTCGGGGTGGTCCTCACCCAGCACCCGAACCTGGTCGGCCAGCAACTCCTCGAACGCAGCTGCGGCACCGGCCGCGTCCCCCGCCTCCCCCCGCCACCGGGCGAGGTCGTGGCGGGCGCCCAGCGTGTCGGGGTGGTCCTCACCCAGCACCCGAACTCGTTCGACCACCAGCTGCTCGAACGCAGCTGCGGCACCGGCCGCGTCCCCCGCTGCCCCCCGCCAGTAGGCGAGGTCGTGGCGGGCGCCCAGCGTGTCGGGGTGGTCCTCACCCAGCAAGCGAACCTGGTCGGCCAGCAGCTCCTCGAACGCAGCCGCGGCACCGGCCGCGTCCCCTGTCTTCCCCCGCCAGTAGACGAGATTGTGGCGGGCGATCAGGGTGGCGGGGTGGTCCTCACCCTGCACCCGAACTCGGTCGGCCAGCAGCTGCTCGAATGCAGTTGCGGCGCCTGCGACGTCTCCCTCCGCCCCCCGCCAGTAGACGAGGTCGTTGCGGGTGGTCAGGGTGGCGGGGTGGTCCTCACCCTGCACCCGAACTCGGTCGGCCAGCAGCTGCTCGAGCGCAGCTGCGGCACCGGCGACGTCTCCCGCCTCCCCCCGCCAGTGGGCGAGGTCGTGGCGGGCGATCAGGGTGTCAGAGTGGTCGGGGCCGAGGCGGTGGCCTGTGGCCTCGGCCAGGCGATGGAAGTGGGCTGCGGCGGCCGTGACCTGGCCGGCTTCGCCGAGGCTGCGTCCAGCCAGGTAGAGCACCACATGCGCGTCGGGCTGGTACAGGGCGTCTTCGGCGGTGCGGGTGAGGGTGGTGGCATTGGCGCGCAGGGCGTGGGCGAGTTCGGTGTCGCGTTCGATGTCGGGCCAGGCAGTGGTGAGGGCGTCAGCGGCGGTGCGTGCGAGTCGGTCGTGCTGGTCGGGGGTGAGCGTGTCACGGGTGGCGCGCTGGATGAGCTGGTGGACGCGGACGGCTTGGCGAGGGGTGGCGGGGGTGTGGTCGATGAGGCTCAGCCGATCCAGCGCCCGCAGAGCACCGACCGCCTCCTTCGCAGTGACCGATACGGGAGTGAGGTCCTGCTCTTCTGACCAAGGTGTGTCCTGGGGCGTTGTCTGAGAGACGTGTTCGGTGCGGTGCCGGGTCAGGTGGGCGAGGGCGGGCGCGCTGGTCAGAACGGTTTCGGGGATGCCGTTGGGGCTGAGGAACGCGGCGAGCTGGAGCATCGGGCGGGCCAGGCCCACCGGGCGCAGGGTGTCGGCGCGGTCGACGGACAGCGACCAGGCTGCCGCCGGGGTCTGGGTCTGGCCGTCGGGCAGGACCTCGGGGGCGGCGTCGGCGAGCAGGGTGGCACGGTTGGCCAGCAGGCTTCGGTAGGCGGCGGCGCTGATGCAGGCGTCGATGAGATAGGCAGCGGCCTGCGACAACGCGAGCGGCAGGTGCCCTAAGTCCTGGGCGAGTGCGGCGAGCTGCTCGTCGGGCTCGTGGCGGTTACGGGCACCCAGCGCGGCGGTGAGGTAGGCGAGGGACTCGGCCTCGGTGAACAGTCCGACCTTGATCAGACGGCCGGCCAGGGCCAGGGCGGCGTCCTGGCGGCGGGTGGTGACCAGGGTCCGGCCGTGCGGTCCGGCCGGCGGCCACAGACCGTTCAGGTCGGCCGGGTCGGTGACGTCGTCGAGGACGACCAGCCACCGGCACGGCGTCGCGTTCGCCTTGGGCTCCAGCCAGGCCAAAAACGCGCGGGCGGCCGCTTCCCGGTCCGCCGGGTCGGCACCCAGGATCTCCACCGCGGCCTGCGCATACCCGGACGCGGCCGCGGTGGCGTTGCTCGCGGTGATCCACACCAGCACGTCCAGCTCACCGGCCCGCCAGGCCGTGCGGGCGTAGTCGGCGGCCAGCTGGGTCTTGCCCACCCCACCCATACCGGCAAGCACCTGACCGCGCACCGTGTCCTGCCCCACCAGGACCGCGGCCTGACCACCCGTGAGCGCCTCGCGCAGCCGCACCACCTCGGCGCGGGTCTGGAAACAACCCGCCCGCGGCGGGATCACCCCCACCTGGTGCGGCCACCCGGCCGTGGGCCGCCGGGCCTCGTAGTAGTGGTGGTGGACGTCCTCCTTGCCCGTGACCGGGCCGGCGAACACACCACCACGGAAATCGACGTAGTCCCCGCCCTCAGCGCCATATCGCGCCTCCCCGCCCGCCACCAAACCCCCCGAACACCGTCGGATCCAGCACGCCGACCGTACCCGCGTACTTACCCCGGCCACCGGCTGTTCGCGACACAAAAGCAGACCCGGAACAAACCCTGATTCCCCCAGCCATCCCCCAGCAGCAGCAGGTAGCGGCAAACCTGCAGGTCACGGATAGCGGACTTAGAGGTCCTAACAGAAGTCGTTGATCATGTGACTTTCGGCTTGAGCGGTCGTTGCTCTGCTCGTGGGGAAACGTCAGTCGCGACCTTGGATCGTGTCGGATGAACTGTGGTCGCTGATCGAGCCGTTGCTGCCTGGACCGGGTCCGAAGCTGGTGGAGGGGCGGCCGCGGATCCCGGACCGGCAGGCGCTGTGCGGGATCCTGTTCGTGCTGCATACCGGCATCCAGTGGGAGTACCTGCCCCAGGAGCTGGGCTTCGGCTCGGGGATGACGTGCTGGCGGCGTCTGGCCGCGTGGAACGAAGCCGGTGTCTGGGACGCACTCCACTTGGTACTGCTGAAGAAGCTGCGGGCGGCGAAGAAGCTGGACTGGTCGCGGGCGGTGATCGACTCCTCCCACGTGCGGGCTGCTCGGCGGGGCCCAAAAGCGGCCCCAGCCCGGTCGACCGTGCACGGCCGGGCAGCAAGCACCACGTCCTCACCGACGCCCAGGGCATCCCGCTCGCGGTGTCGCTGACCGGCCAAAACCGCAACGACGTCACCCAGCTCCTGCCCCTTGTGGACAAGGTCCCCGCCGTTGCCGGCGCCGTCGGCCGTCCCAGACGCCGACCGGATGCACTCCTCGCGGACCGCGGCTACGACCACGACAAGTACCGCCGACTGCTGTGGCAGCGCGGCATCCGTCCGGTCATTGCCGAACGGGGCGAACCCCACGGCTCTGGCCTCGGCGTCTTCCGCTGGGTGGTCGAGCGCACGATGTGCGCCACGAGGCGCTCTGTTTGTATCCCCGGCTCAGCCGGGAGGAACTCGGAAGGAGGTTCCTGGGCCCGATGACTTACCTGGATCCGAAAG
>NZ_JBIWPP010000095.1:0-5523 GCF_044768335.1 Streptomyces sp. NPDC101151
ACTTCGCAGTGGCCTCCTGCCAGGGCAGATGGCGACAACGGCCGTACAGGGTGGGTTGGTTGAGCTTCACGATGAGCAGGTAATGGGCCTTCTTGTTCTCGATCAGGAACCGGGCGGTCTCACGCTGCGTGTGCAGCGCATCCGCGCTGACCCACGCGCCCTCGATGTCCAGCGGGCCGAGCACCTCGCGCAGGCAGGGACCTCATTTGTTTTGCCGGGGATCCGCAGCTGTGCGACGACCTGGTCGATGACGGCCAAAAGATGAGCCGCGGTCCGCGTCCGGGTGCGCGAGCCCCGGGCGCTCTTCCCGTCTGCGGCCAGCCGCACTGGACGGTCACGCTTCGTACCGGCGGGCCGTAGCAGCACGGCCAGACCGTCGGGGTGAAGGCGCTCGACGACTCTGCGGACGGTGTCCATCGACGCGGCCGGCCGCACCCCCAGCACGCCACGGACCGGGAAACCCAGCCGGGCCAGAGCATCCTGGGGCGCCCGCCGCAGCCAGTGCCCCACCGCCGCATACGGACGCGCCCCCGCCGCCACCGCTCAAGCCGCCGCTCTCACCAGCGCGACCAGCGGGTACCGGCGTCCACGACGAGCACGCGGATCGACAGCCTCCACCGCATCACCCGTCGGGAGGACGGAACGCGACAGGACGAACGCAGGCATGGCAGACTCACGAATCACCGAAGCTCCGTTGTTTGCAGGCGAGTTGGTAGCTCACCCACATCAACGGAGCTTCGGCACATCCGGTCACACCTCAACTGACCAGCCCATTCACAAAATCACGGCGACTTTGCAAGAGCCCTGGTCAGACGGCGAACCGATCAGGACCTTCTGAATGCTTACTGCTGGTCAGCGGTCCAGCTCGATGAACAGCCGCTCCCATCGGTCCAGTACGTTCGGCAGTGCCAGAGCCGACATGTGCTCGCGGGCGGCGGCTCCGTATTGGAGACGACGTTTGTGGTCGTCCATTAGCTCGCCGAGCGCCGCTGCGAACGCGGGGACGTCGCCGGCCAGCACCAAGATGCCGGTTTTCTCATGCTCGACCAGGTCCCGCACGCCACCGGAAAGATTGAAGCTGACACACGGCACGCCGCACGCCGAGCTCTCGGCAAGCGACATCGGACGGCCCTCTCTTTCACTCGTGACACAGACCAGGGACAGTTCCTGGTATGCTGTCCGAATATCTGAAATTGTGCCGCGGAACAGAACCCGCTCGCCGACTCCGAGCCTGACGGCCTCCGCGCGCAGGTCATCCTCCATCGGGCCTTCTCCGAAAAGGTGCAGCTCCCAGCCCGGCCGCTCGGGGGCGACAGTCGCGAACGCCTCAATGAGCCGGTCGAGGCGCTTGACCGGATCGAGTCGGCCGACCGCCCCGAGTCGCAGCGTGTCCAGCGGAGCCGCCTCGTCCGGGCAAAAGGGCAGCGGGTTGGGCATCACCGAGACGTTGGGCATCCGCCGGTTTCGGAACTGCACCGCGTCATCCTGGCTGAGGACCAGCATCTTGTCGAGCAGCGGGTAGTGGCGCAAGATCAGTTTAAGATTGGCAGAGGCCTGGGCTTGCATGAACGACTCGTGATATTGACCGATGCCCTTGAGGTGCTGCCAGCCCAGACTGAGGATCCAGTCCGCCGCCCATGGCGAGCCGATCACCAGATATCCCTCCCTGACCGCTGACAGGCTGGCGGTCAGCCTGACGCGTGCCAAGTCGCGATCGGCGCGGGCGCGGCGTGCGGCGAGACGCCGGGCAGGGCTGAGCCGCTGCGTGAGCGTCCGGGAGGACCTAACTGGCTGGGCGGGTTCGGGATAAAGGGTTGTGTGCCGGTACGACGGCTCGCGGTTGTACCGGAACGGCTCGGGACTGGGCCGGATGCCGATCAACTCCACCCGATGGCCTCGTTCGCCCATTCCTTGGGCGAGGGTATGCAGAACCCGCTGGGAACCGCCCATGGAATCGACATCGATACCGACCAGGAAGATGTTTCGCACCGGCATGCTGACTGTGTCTCTCATGGCTGCCGGTCCTCGAAAAACGCGTCGACTACCAGCTTGCTCGCCTCTCCGGTCTCATAGCCGCAGAACATTTCCTGGAATCTGGCGTACCGCCAGGCGTGTTCCTCGACGATGTCTGGCAGGTTGCGCAAGGCGGCCGTCAGCTCCTCGGTGGTGGCCAGTATCGGTCCCGGAGCGATCTCTTCGAGGTCGTAGTAGGTGCCGCGCTCCACTCTCCTGTAGTCCTCGTAGTCGTCGGTGTACAACAGGATCGGACGACCGAGGTTGGCGTAGTCGAACATCAAGGACGAGTAGTCGGTCAGCAGCGCGTCCGAGACCAGCATCAAGTCGTTGACGTCGGCGAATCCGGCGCCGTTGCGCAGCGCGTGGCCGAGCCGGGGCGGGATGGTGAATCGGTCGTAGTAGTGGGCCCGCACCACGAGCACCCACTCGTCACCGATTTCGTCGACCAGCCGTTCGAGGTCGATTCTGACCGGCCGGCCCGAGTTGCGGCTGGCATCTCGGAATGTCGGTGCGTAAAGCAGTACTTTGCGATTCTCAGGGATCTCCAGCTTCTCACGGGTTTGGGTTGCGCGGTCCAGTTGCTCGGGCTCGTGCCATCGCACCAGGACGTCATTGCGTGGATAGCCTGAGCGAAGCAGCTCCCCGGTGTACTCGTTCGCCGGGACAAAGGTCCGCTCGAACTCCGTGCTCGGGCAGAGCAGCATGTCCCAACGAGCGACCGAATCCCGGTGGCGCTGGCGCACGGCAGGAGGCGACATGCGCAGTTGTGGGACGTCGAAGCCCATGGTTTTCAGCGTCTGGCCGTGCCAGGTCTGAAGATAGCGTGTGCCTTGTGGTTTGTCGTAGAGGTGGGGCAGGTTGTGCGAGTCCACCCAGTACCGGGCGCGGGCCAGTGCCCTGACGTATGACCAGCTGTTTCGGACCACGAGCGTAACGTCTTCTGGGAACGACGAAGCGTCGCCATTGCAGGACCAGACCGCTTTCAGCGGGAGGTTGCGGCGGCACAGTTCCTCGTAGACGTACCGCGGGTTGTCGGCGTAGCCGCGGCCCTCCATGGATTCGAAGACCACCAGGTCCTTGCGCACCGGCAATCGGGCCAGTACGTCGTACAGCGACATCTTGGCCTCGCGTCCCGTGAGGAGCCGCTTGACTCGTTTCGCCTTGCGCTTGACAGCTCGCACCCGCGGGCCCAGGGGCTCAGCCAGGCCCAACACGCCCGCCCGCCGCCACTCGATCTCCAGCCGTCCGGCGCCGCGGCCCTCGGAACGCACACTTACCATGTGTGCGCCGACAGACGGGCTGGTAACCCTCGCACGCAGCTCGGGAAGGTCTCGGGGAGCGAGCAGGAGGTCGTTCCGTTGTGTCTCCCCGCGAGTCGTGGCGACCACGAGATGCCGGCGTCCGGCATACCCGACCAGGCGCATCGGCACGGTCCGGATGTCGAGCAGCGCCTCGCTGAGGTACTCTCCGGCGCCCATCGGCCGCAGATGCAAGGGGATCTCGAGCGCCGGGCCGGTCGTCGCGAGCCGCAACGCGGTACCAGTCTGCTCGTCGAGCAGCCCGGCCGGATCGTAGGCGCGGATCCTCAGCCGGAGCCGGGCGCCGGTTAGGGGCTCGACCGCCTCCAGTTCAAAGCGCAGCCTGCCGGTGGAGAACGCCTGATCGTGCAGCCGCCACGTGGTGATCTCCAGCTCGCGCCGGCCTGCCTCGTCGGCGGGCACCATGGAGCCCCACCAGACCTTGCCGTTCTCGGCGACGACATGGCGCGGTGCCACTTGGGGCCGACCCAGCATCCGGGCGGCGGCGGCGGCCTCTTCGGTGCGGCCCGTGCGCAGCAGATGTAGACAGATACGCTCCTCACGGCTGAGCCGGGCGTAGGCCTCCTCGGCAATGCCGTCGAGGTAGCTGCGTACCACGTCGATGAACTCAGCCCGCCAGGCGGGGTCGCGGAAGGGGAGGTCGCCGAGGTACAGCCGGAAGTCGTGCTTGAGGAACTTGTAGTCCTTCTCGGCTTGGAGATCCTCGTTGCCTGAGTCCGCGAGGTGTGCGTCGATCATGCGAGCGACCGCGATCCGGTCTACTACATTCTGGATCTTGTGCCGACTCGAGGAAATGGATTGGCTCCCCGGGGCCAGCCGCCAGGTGTACGTTGCCCATGGGACCACGGCGAACGTCTTGGCGGCGGTGTACGCCCGGGCGCAGAACAGCTGGTCCTCGTAGTGGATGCCCTCGGGGAAGCGCAGGTTGTGCCGGGCGATGAAGTCGGCACGGTAGAGCTTGTTGGTGGACAGATGGTCGAAAAGGTAGCCCGGTGCCGACCGAATGCCACGTACCACCCGCTGCTCGGTGAACAGATCAGGATACCAGAACTCTGTCAGGCCGGTCTCTTCGAAGAGTCGGACCACCTCGCCGGTGACGAAGTCGGCGGCCGTCTCTTCCGCGACAGTCAACATACTCTTGCAGGCGTGCCGCGGTAGCGTGTCGTCGCTGTCGAGGAACATCAGATAGGCGGCCCGGGACAGCTCGATGCCCCGGTTACGCGGGGCGCTGCAACCTCCGCTGTTCTGCTCCAGCCGTTCGTAGCGGACCCGGGAGTCGGACGCTGCTAGTTGTCTGGCCACACGGCCGGTGCAGTCTGTGGAGCAGTCGTCGACAATGATCACTTCAAGGTTGTGCAGCGTCTGCTCGAGTACGGTCCGGACGGCCTGTGGCAGCCGCCCCTCGTCGTTGTAGACGATGATCGTGACGCTCACGTCAGGAGTATCCGCCTCGGCCATGCCACCTTCCTTTTCCATGAGCCTCGCGGTGCCGGGAAAGTGATCCAACTGCGTACTCGGCAATCCGCGACTACTTCGCGAATAAACAGTGCAGATCGTAGCAAATTACCCGTCGAGAACGCTGGAAGACGATGACTGGGAGTGCCGGCCTCGATTCGTGAGAGTTCGTGGATGGTTGATCGGCCGGTCGGTTCACCCTTTTGTCCCTCGGAGGCGGTGGGGTCGTTGCATGCTGTGCTGGGGTTCCACGGCACCAAAGGCTGGTGATTGTCCTCCGTCCTCGTCCTGGTCCCCGAGTTCATCATTCGGTGGGCAAGCGGGTCGAGTGAATCCCCGGATCGCGCTGGGGCTTTGGGCATGAACAGTCCCCGGTTTCGTGTGCCCACGGCTCCGAGGACTGTTTTCGCAGATGAGGACTATGCAACCTGGGTGATGGCGCCCCCTCGAAAGTGGAGGACTTGCCCGTGCTGCCCGGTCCGTGTCGTAGACGATGACGACGACACCGACGTCGGGCTCGTGCGCAACGGTCGACACGGCAGGGCTCTTGCAAAGTCGGATTTCTTGGGTGTTTCCGTTGGTCATCGGGGGATGCCGAGGAGGTCGAGCGGGGCGGTGAAGGGTTCGTAGGACAGGTCGCGGACGGCTTCGGTCATGTTGGTGGCGGCGGTGGCGCGTAGCCGGTTGAGGGCGGTGTTGCGCAGGGTGGCCATGTTCTCGGGGCCGTGGCCGG
>NZ_JBIWPP010000096.1:0-5217 GCF_044768335.1 Streptomyces sp. NPDC101151
GAAACACCGAAGGGAAGCCCGGAGGAAAGCCCGAGAGGGTGAGTACAAAGGAAGCGACCGTTCCTTGAGAACTCAACAGCGTGCCAAAAATCAACGCCAGATATGTTGATACCCCGTCCGTCGGAACATTCCGATGGTCGAGGTTCCTTTGAAAAAACACAGCGAGGACGCTGTGAACCGCCGGATTATTCCTCCGGTGGTTCCGCTCTCGTGGTGTTGCACCGGCTGTATTAATTTACTGGCCGAGTAAACATTCACGGAGAGTTTGATCCTGGCTCAGGACGAACGCTGGCGGCGTGCTTAACACATGCAAGTCGAACGATGAACCACTTCGGTGGGGATTAGTGGCGAACGGGTGAGTAACACGTGGGCAATCTGCCCTTCACTCTGGGACAAGCCCTGGAAACGGGGTCTAATACCGGATATCACTCTCGCAGGCATCTGTGAGGGTCGAAAGCTCCGGCGGTGAAGGATGAGCCCGCGGCCTATCAGCTTGTTGGTGAGGTAGTGGCTCACCAAGGCGACGACGGGTAGCCGGCCTGAGAGGGCGACCGGCCACACTGGGACTGAGACACGGCCCAGACTCCTACGGGAGGCAGCAGTGGGGAATATTGCACAATGGGCGAAAGCCTGATGCAGCGACGCCGCGTGAGGGATGACGGCCTTCGGGTTGTAAACCTCTTTCAGCAGGGAAGAAGCGAAAGTGACGGTACCTGCAGAAGAAGCGCCGGCTAACTACGTGCCAGCAGCCGCGGTAATACGTAGGGCGCAAGCGTTGTCCGGAATTATTGGGCGTAAAGAGCTCGTAGGCGGCTTGTCACGTCGGGTGTGAAAGCCCGGGGCTTAACCCCGGGTCTGCATTCGATACGGGCTAGCTAGAGTGTGGTAGGGGAGATCGGAATTCCTGGTGTAGCGGTGAAATGCGCAGATATCAGGAGGAACACCGGTGGCGAAGGCGGATCTCTGGGCCATTACTGACGCTGAGGAGCGAAAGCGTGGGGAGCGAACAGGATTAGATACCCTGGTAGTCCACGCCGTAAACGGTGGGAACTAGGTGTTGGCGACATTCCACGTCGTCGGTGCCGCAGCTAACGCATTAAGTTCCCCGCCTGGGGAGTACGGCCGCAAGGCTAAAACTCAAAGGAATTGACGGGGGCCCGCACAAGCAGCGGAGCATGTGGCTTAATTCGACGCAACGCGAAGAACCTTACCAAGGCTTGACATACACCGGAAACATCCAGAGATGGGTGCCCCCTTGTGGTCGGTGTACAGGTGGTGCATGGCTGTCGTCAGCTCGTGTCGTGAGATGTTGGGTTAAGTCCCGCAACGAGCGCAACCCTTGTTCTGTGTTGCCAGCATGCCCTTCGGGGTGATGGGGACTCACAGGAGACCGCCGGGGTCAACTCGGAGGAAGGTGGGGACGACGTCAAGTCATCATGCCCCTTATGTCTTGGGCTGCACACGTGCTACAATGGCCGGTACAATGAGCTGCGATACCGTGAGGTGGAGCGAATCTCAAAAAGCCGGTCTCAGTTCGGATTGGGGTCTGCAACTCGACCCCATGAAGTCGGAGTTGCTAGTAATCGCAGATCAGCATTGCTGCGGTGAATACGTTCCCGGGCCTTGTACACACCGCCCGTCACGTCACGAAAGTTGGTAACACCCGAAGCCGGTGGCCCAACCCCTTGTGGGAGGGAGCTGTCGAAGGTGGGACTAGCGATTGGGACGAAGTCGTAACAAGGTAGCCGTACCGGAAGGTGCGGCTGGATCACCTCCTTTCTAAGGAGCACTTCTTACTCGGTTCGCCGGGTCAGAGGCCAGTACATCGGCGAATGTCTGATGCTGGTTGCTCATGGGTGGAACGTTGATTATTCGGCGCACTTGACCTGCTTCTCTTCCCAGTACTGCTTCGGCGTGGAACGGAACGAGGAGGGGGCGAGGGTGCCGGGCACGCTGTTGGGTGTCTGAGGGAACGAACTTTCCTCAGTCGCCGGCCCCAGTAAACTCGCTGGTTTTCCAGTGGGGTGATGGGTGGCTGGTCGTTGTTTGAGAACTGCACAGTGAACGCGAGCATCTGTGGCCAAGTTTTTAAGGGCGCACGGTGGATGCCTTGGCACCAGGAACCGATGAAGGACGTGGGAGGCCACGATAGTCCCCGGGGAGCCGTCAACCAGGCTTTGATCCGGGGGTTTCCGAATGGGGAAACCCGGCAGTCGTCATGGGCTGTCACCCGCTGCTGAACACATAGGCAGTGTGGAGGGAACGAGGGGAAGTGAAACATCTCAGTACCCTCAGGAAGAGAAAACAACCGTGATTCCGGGAGTAGTGGCGAGCGAAACCGGATGAGGCCAAACCGTATGCGTGTGAGACCCGGCAGGGGTTGCGTATACGGGGTTGTGGGATCTCTCTTCTGTTGTCTGCCGGCAACAGGACGAGTCAGAAACCGTTGATGTAGGCGAAGGACATGCGAAAGGTCCGGCGTAGAGGGTAAGACCCCCGTAGTCGAAACATCAGCGGCTCGTTTGAGAGACACCCAAGTAGCACGGGGCCCGAGAAATCCCGTGTGAATCTGGCGGGACCACCCGCTAAGCCTAAATATTCCCTGGTGACCGATAGCGGATAGTACCGTGAGGGAATGGTGAAAAGTACCCCGGGAGGGGAGTGAAATAGTACCTGAAACCGTGTGCCTACAAGCCGTGGGAGCGTCGGATACAGCTTGCTGTATCTCGTGACTGCGTGCCTTTTGAAGAATGAGCCTGCGAGTTTGCGGTGTGTTGCGAGGTTAACCCGGGTGGGGAAGCCGTAGCGAAAGCGAGTCCGAACAGGGCGTTTCAGTAGCACGCTCAAGACCCGAAGCGGAGTGATCTAGCCATGGGCAGGTTGAAGCGGAGGTAAGACTTCGTGGAGGACCGAACCCACCAGGGTTGAAAACCTGGGGGATGACCTGTGGTTAGGGGTGAAAGGCCAATCAAACTCCGTGATAGCTGGTTCTCCCCGAAATGCATTTAGGTGCAGCGTCGTGTGTTTCTTGCCGGAGGTAGAGCACTGGATAGGCGATGGGCCCTACCGGGTTACTGACCTTAGCCAAACTCCGAATGCCGGTAAGTGAGAGCGCGGCAGTGAGACTGTGGGGGATAAGCTCCATGGTCGAGAGGGAAACAGCCCAGAGCATCGACTAAGGCCCCTAAGCGTACGCTAAGTGGGAAAGGATGTGGAGTCGCACAGACAACCAGGAGGTTGGCTTAGAAGCAGCCACCCTTGAAAGAGTGCGTAATAGCTCACTGGTCTAGTGATTCCGCGCCGACAATGTAGCGGGGCTCAAGCGTACCGCCGAAGTCGTGTCATTCATACAATAGGGCCAACGCCTGTATGGATGGGTAGGGGAGCGTCGTGTGCCGGGTGAAGCAGCACCGGAAGGTAGTTGTGGACGGTTCACGAGTGAGAATGCAGGCATGAGTAGCGATACAAACGTGAGAAACGTTTGCGCCGATTGACTAAGGGTTCCTGGGTCAAGCTGATCTGCCCAGGGTAAGTCGGGACCTAAGGCGAGGCCGACAGGCGTAGTCGATGGATAACCGGTTGATATTCCGGTACCCGCTGTGAAGCGTCAAACATCGAGCATCGTGATGCTAAGGCCGTGAAGCCGTTCCGGACCCTTCGGGGAAAGGAAAGTGGTGGAGCCGCCGGACCAAGCGGTTAGTAGGTGAGTGATGGGGTGACGCAGGAAGGTAGTCCATCCCGGGCGGTGGTTGTCCCGGGGTAAGGGTGTAGGCCGTGCGATAGGTAAATCCGTCGTACGTGTGGCTGAGACCTGATGCCGAGCCGATTGTGGCGAAGTGGATGATCCTATGCTGTCGAGAAAAGCCTCTAGCGAGTTTCATGGCGGCCCGTACCCTAAACCGACTCAGGTGGTCAGGTAGAGAATACCGAGGCGTTCGGGTGAACTATGGTTAAGGAACTCGGCAAAATGCCCCCGTAACTTCGGGAGAAGGGGGGCCACGTCTGGTGATCGGATTTACTCCGTGAGCTGGGGGTGGCCGCAGAGACCAGCGAGAAGCGACTGTTTACTAAAAACACAGGTCCGTGCGAAGCCGTAAGGCGATGTATACGGACTGACGCCTGCCCGGTGCTGGAACGTTAAGGGGACCGGTTAGCTCCATTTCGGTGGGGCGAAGCTGAGAACTTAAGCGCCAGTAAACGGCGGTGGTAACTATAACCATCCTAAGGTAGCGAAATTCCTTGTCGGGTAAGTTCCGACCTGCACGAATGGCGTAACGACTTCTCGACTGTCTCAACCATAGGCCCGGTGAAATTGCACTACGAGTAAAGATGCTCGTTTCGCGCAGCAGGACGGAAAGACCCCGGGACCTTTACTACAGTTTGATATTGGTGTTCGGTTCGGCTTGTGTAGGATAGCTGGGAGACTTTGAAGCGGCCACGCCAGTGGTTGTGGAGTCGTCGTTGAAATACCAGTCTGGTCGTGCTGGATGTCTAACCTCGGTCCGTGATCCGGATCAGGGACAGTGTCTGATGGGTAGTTTAACTGGGGCGGTTGCCTCCTAAAGAGTAACGGAGGCGCCCAAAGGTTCCCTCAGCCTGGTTGGCAATCAGGTGTTGAGTGTAAGTGCACAAGGGAGCTTGACTGTGAGACCGACGGGTCGAGCAGGGACGAAAGTCGGGACTAGTGATCCGGCGGTGGCTTGTGGAAGCGCCGTCGCTCAACGGATAAAAGGTACCCCGGGGATAACAGGCTGATCTTCCCCAAGAGTCCATATCGACGGGATGGTTTGGCACCTCGATGTCGGCTCGTCGCATCCTGGGGCTGGAGTCGGTCCCAAGGGTTGGGCTGTTCGCCCATTAAAGCGGTACGCGAGCTGGGTTTAGAACGTCGTGAGACAGTTCGGTCCCTATCCGCTGTGCGCGTAGGAATATTGAGAAGGGCTGTCCCTAGTACGAGAGGACCGGGACGGACGAACCTCTGGTGTGCCAGTTGTTCTGCCAAGGGCATGGCTGGTTGGCTACGTTCGGGAGGGATAACCGCTGAAAGCATCTAAGCGGGAAGCCTGCTTCGAGATGAGTATTCCCACCTCCTTGAGAGGGTAAGGCTCCCAGTAGACGACTGGGTTGATAGGCCAGATATGGAAGCCTGGTAACGGGTGGAGTTGACTGGTACTAATAGGCCGAGGGCTTGTCCATTGATGCTCGCGTTCACTGTGT
>NZ_JBIWPP010000097.1:0-5144 GCF_044768335.1 Streptomyces sp. NPDC101151
GGAGATCCGCGACGACATCCACGAAGCGTTCCTCACTCTCGGATGCGCACTCATCTGCTGGCGACGCCTGAAGTCATTCCGATAGGAGTTCTAAATGCTGGAATACAAGGCCGCGAAGTTCGGCCGGACCTTCCCTCGCATCGGACGGTTCGAGCCGACCTCTCAGGTCTGTTCAGCGTGCGGCGTCAAGGACGGCCCCAAGCCTCTCCGCGTCCGCGTGTGGCAGTGCCAGGAGTGCGGGGCCGTCCTCGACCGCGACATCGACGCGGCGGTCAACGTCGCCAAGGCCGCCGCACGGGCGGTGTCAGCCTGCCGAGCACAGGGAAGACCGGGTACCCGTACCGGCGCGGCGCGGTGCAGCAGGAACCCACCGAGACGGTCAGCCGAGCGTGGTAGGAATCTCCTCTCTTCAGGGATGAGTGCGGAAGTCAAGGTCGTGATTGTGATGATGGTTGGTGATCCACGCAGGCTTGGAGTCCCCGGTCCCGAGGCGCGGCTTCGGTTCGAGGCCGAGAGCAGGGAGCCGGCGACAGGGCCCGGTCGCAGATTGCTCGCGGTCGACGGAGCGCCCGTCTTCGAGCTCAGCTTCTGGTGCGGGTCATGCCCATTTCTGTTCCGCCGGCTCGAGGGTGCCACCCAGACGCTGTCGTTGGAGAGTGTGCAGGAGCGCCTGGCCGGTCAGCTCGTCGGCCTGGACGATGGTGTCCTTGATGCCTTCGGCGCGCTGCTGCCGGAAGGCCAGTACCTTCCGCTGCTTCTGCGTGTGGAGCCGAGCCTGGTCGTTCCGGGGCAGGACGGCGACTACTTCAGCCACGAGCAGCCGGCCACGTGGGATGCGGTGTACGGGCCTGCGGAGCACCCGCACACGCCCTACTACCGCACGTTCGAAACCGTGGTCGATGCCGACGCGCATCTCTACGAGTTCGTCGTGCCCATGGTCCCTCCGTCCTGGAACAATCGGGAGCGGGTGCAGGAGTACGTCGAGCAGATGGGGCAGGGGGCGCTGCCGACAGCCGTGGCGGTGTCAACCCTGGACACGTGCGAGCCCGCGGTGGGTGATCCGGCCGACCAGTACGAGCACTGGGGGCTGACGCATTTCCTGCTCGATGGCCACCACAAGCTGGAGGCGGCCGCCTCCGCGGGGCGCGGTGTGCAGCTCCTGTCACTTCTGGCCCTGGACGCCGGCTTGGCCGAGGCCCGCGACTACAGCAGATTGGCAGCCCTGCGCTCCCAGCCCCGCCAGAGCCGGGGAGCCCGCGCGGCTCGATGACTTGGACCCCTGTTGCTGCTTCGTGGCGGGCCGGGTCGGACGTCGGCGGCCGTCGGGTACACCACGGGTGCTCCGACCATGAGGTGACGCTGCTTGTCCGGGATTCCTACGTGAGGAGCCGGTTGCACTGGACGCCGCAACGGGGCACACATGTCGCTACCCGAAGCCGGCCTCGTGCCGGGTTCGACGAGGCCGCAGGGCGTCGCCGAACCCGGCACGCCTGTCTGCGGCGGCGAGCAACAAGCCCATGCTCCATGTCCTGGAGAAACTGGACGCGACACCGGTCAACGCCACCGGGCCCGAGCTCGACCTCCGTATCCTGCTCCAGCCAGGACCTGTCGGGTGAGCGTGCTGGTCGGCTGTCGAGGCAGCCGGGCGTCAGCCGGGAGGGCCCTGCACGCCTGCGCCGCAAGGATGCGTTTTTCTCCCCGGCTGAAGCCGAGGATACCCACGCAAGATCAACGGATGGCCGGCCGTCGGCGCGGCGATGCGACAGGGCTCCCTGTGCGAAGAACAGCGCCAGGAGATAGGCGGTCTTTCCGGCAACCGTGATTTTTTTTGGCCGTGAGTGAGGCGGTTCGCCAGACACCGGCGAGTGTCCTGCGCGATGAGGTGGCCGGTAAACGCAAAACCGTCGAGCTCCATGTCAGTTGCTGGGCGTTTCCCTTGCGGCTCGCCCGGGCGAGGAAGCGAGGCAGGCGCCCGGTCCCGGCCGCGGGCCGAGCGCATGCTCCCCGCCTCATCAGCCAACTGCGGCTTCGGGCGGGGGTGTCACGGCGGGCAGCTGCCTACTTCCTCCTGTCAAGTCCCGACTTCTCGGTAACGGAATCCCGTGACATGACCCGGCGGCCCCGCCGGGGATTAATTGATGCACCGAGTTCACGCAGCAAAAGTGACCGGGTCACATCCGCCAGGAAAACAATTCCGGTGGTGTGATGCGCGGGACAAGCGTCCCGCGGGCGGATAACCCGTCAATCAGTCGGGCTATTCGATAATCCTTCGCCATTTCTCACACAAGGAGAATTGTCATGACTCACATCCTGACGACACGGCGCTTTGCGATGATCGCTGTCTCTACTCTTCTGGCCGCGGGCGGTGCCTCGCTGTCCACCAGCGCGTTCGCCGCCACGCCGACCGAGGTGCCGCACATGATCGTGACCGGCGACGGCAACGGTAGCGGAAACGGCAACGGCAACGTGGGCAACGGCAATGGCAGCGGCAACGGTAACGGCAACTGGGGCAGCAACAACGGCAGCGGCGACGGTAACGGCAACTGGGGCAGCGGTAACGGCAGCGACAACGGTAACGGCAACTGGGGCAGCTGGAACGGCAGCGTCAACGGTAACGGCAACGTGGGCAACAACAACGGCTCCCACAACGGGAGCGGGAACTGGGGCAGCGGGAACGGGAGCGGCAATGGCAACGACAACGTTTAGGGCCTGACCGCGGCGCGCAGCGTCGCGTGAGGCCGACGGTCTGGCCGGGTGGCAGGAAACCATGCCACCCGGCCAGAGCGGCGTGTGTCCGCACCCGGCGCCCGGACGGGGTGGTGCGGCCGTGCTTGATCACGGTGCAGATCCGCGCGCACGTGCGGGCCAGAGCAGTCCACACAAGCGCCTCCTCGCGTGAACGCCCAGGGTTTCGCGCTGGGTCACGCTGAACCGCCTGGCGTTCATGGACCGGCCCGCCGGCCAGGTCATCCGCCGCCACGAACGCAGCCGGCCCGGCGCGCTCCTCCGCGTGGCCGTCAGGAAACTCGGCCGCATCCGCGACGGCGGAGGCCGGCGCGTCCATGGCCGTGCTGCCTGTCCCGACCGCCGCCGCATCACCGGCTTCGACTACATCCACGCCGCCGTCAACAACCGCAGCCGCCTGGCCTGCAGCGAGATCCACGCGGACGAGAAGGCCCTCACCTGCGCGGGCTTCCTGACACGGGCCGCAGCGTTCTTCGCCGAGCAGGGCATCACCCGCATCGAGCGCGTCCTGACCGACAACGCCTGGCCCTACCCGCAAGAGCTTCGCCTGGCAGCAGGCCCTTACGGCGCCGAGGGCGGCCGGCAAGCTCACCCGCGCCTACCGGCCCCAGACCAACTGCGAGGATCTGAACGCTTCAACCGCACCCTGCTCGACGAATGGGCCTGCCGGCGGGCCCTGCACCAGCAACACCGACGGCACTGCCGCCCGGGACAACTTCCTGCACGGCCACAACCACCACCGCTGCCACACCGCACGCGGTGGCCGGCCACCCATCACCCGCGTGCACAATCCCGCGGGTCAATACGCCTAGCCTCGCGCTTTCATGAAGCGGGGTGTCCGGCAGGCGGTCAGGAAAGCAGAAAGTGCCCCTGGCCAGCAAGAATGAGGATTGTCGAGGTCCTTGTTCCTGCCACCGCCGGAGGCACTTCCCAGGTGAAGCACTCTATCGGGTCCTACCCCCGCGTCCGAGTCCAGGACGACGGCCGCCAGGTCGTCTCCCGGGCCGGTTCGGTCCTGCTCGTCGAAACGGTCCGCAAGACCGGCCTTGACCAGGCCATGTCCCAGGCTCTGGCTCCTTGGCGCAAACCGCGGGCCGTCCACGATCCCGGCAAGGCCCTCCTGGACGTCGCCCTGGCGATCGCACTGGGCGGGGACTGCCTCGCGGACGTCGCGATGCTGCGGTGTGAACCGGCCGTCTTCGGCCCGGTCGCCTCCGACCCCACCATCTCCCGCCTGATCGACACCCTCGCAGCCTCCGGCGACAAAGCCCTGCAGGCCATCCGGTCCGCACGCTCCGAAGTCCGCCATCGTGCCTGGTCCATGGCCGGCAAGAACGCCCCGGACGCCGACGGCCAGATCGTCATCGATCTCGACGGTGTCCTCGTCATCGCCCACTCCGACAAGGAGGACGCGGCCCCGACCTGGAAGAAGACCTACGGCCATCACCCGCTGACGGCCTTCCTCGACCACGGGCCGGGCGGAACCGGTGAGCCCGTCGCCGCCCTCCTCCGGCCGGGAAACGCGGGCTCCAACACGGCAGCCGACCACATCACCACCGCTCAACTCGCCATGGCTCAACTGCCGAAGCACTACCGGCGGGGGCGGCAGACCCTGATCCGCACCGACTCTGCAGGCGGCACCCACGACTTCGTGTCCTGGCTCGCCAGGCGAGGACGATGGCTGTCCTACTCGGTGGGCATGACGGTCACCGATGCGATCCACGAACACGTGCTGAAGGTCCCCGCCTCAGCCTGGACCCCGGCCGTCGAGACCGACGGGGAGGCCCGTGACGGAGCCTGGGTCGCTGAACTCACCGGCAAGCTCCTGGACGGCTGGCCCAAGGGCATGCGACTGATCGTCCGAAAGGAACGGCCCCATCCTGGCGCCCAGTTGAGGATCACGGACGCGGACGGCATGCGGATCACGTGCTTTGCGACCAACACCCCCGACCGGCCAATCGCCGCCCTCGAACTGCGTCATCGGCTGCGGGCCCGGGCCGAGGACCGGATCCGGGCCGCCCGGGCCACCGGCCTGCGCAACCTGCCCCTGCACACCACAGCCCAGAACAAAGTCTGGCTGGAGGTCGTCCAGATCGCCCTCGACCTGCTGGCCTGGATGCCCATGCTCGCCCTCACCGGCACCGCCCGCCTCTGGGGACCCCGCCGCCTGCGATTCCGCCTATTCTCCGCGGCCGCTCAGCTCGTCACCACCGGCCGGCGCAGGATTCTCCGTCTCACTCAGCACTGGCCCTGGGCCAGCGAGATCACCACCGCCCTCGAACGGCTCGCGCTCCTGGCCACCCCCTGTCGGCGTACGGACTTGTGTCCCCAGTCCCGTACCTTTCTTCGTCCCCAGCTGTCAGGCCACTTCGGTCTCGCGCTCGATGGCTTGGAGGCGG
>NZ_JBIWPP010000098.1:0-5014 GCF_044768335.1 Streptomyces sp. NPDC101151
TGTCCTTTGACAGCCAAGTTAGTCTGGTGCGATGCCCTGACCTGGGGCGACTAGGTTGGATGTCAAACGATCAGACCTGGTCTGCCGCCTCCGCGAGGTGATACCAGTCCTGGGTAATCGCCCAGGACTGGTAGTCCCGGAAGATCCGGGCGAGACCGTCCGGCTGCTCTCGTGCGGTGAAGAACTCCCCGATGAGCTGGTAGAGCGTAGTCACAGCGGCAACGTCGGTGTGCGCGGAGAGCGGGTGGGTCCAGCCTCCAGGGGTGAGGTGGCGGACGAGAACGGGCCAGGTCAGGTCGTGTCCCTTGCCGAGTCGGACGACGAGCCATTCCTGAAAACCGGTGAGCATGCTCCACGAGCTGCCGGCGTCGAGGCCGAGGACGAAGGCCGTCATCGTGGCGTAGGAGCCGTCGAGTCCGTGCCGTGCCGGGTCTCGGCGGACTGCGGCCAACAGGGCCCGATAGTGCTTGATCACGTTGCTCTGGAAGGGCAGTTGGGCCGCTGCAAGGAAGTCTCCCGAGGGCTGGTTCGGTTGCCGGACCAAGGTGTCCGGGCTCCAGCGCGGATGCTTGGTCAGGTAGCGGTGGACGGTGGCGTAAGCCGCGGTGACATGGTGTTCGTCCAGCAGCTTCTCCCAGATCACCCTCATGGTGGGGAACTGGCCGGCGTGGGCGGCGGCGTACTCATCGAGGATGGCGTCGATCATCGGGCCGATCCGTCCCTTGGCCGGGCCCACAACGGGAGGCCGTTTCTTGCGGGGCGGTGGTGTGGGCGAGTTCAGAGCCTGCCGGACGGTGGCATGGCTGACACGGTGACGTCTCGCCAGGTGGGAGACCGGCAGCTGTTCAGCTTGAGCGTCTCGCCGGATCACAGCGAAGAGCGCGGGTTTGTCCGCGGCCTTCGTGAAGCTGCGCTTTGGCTTCTTCGGAGGCTCCGGCTTTTGCCGCATCAGGTCAAGCAAGGCCCGTTCCAGAATGCCCTGTTCACGTCCAGCGAGGGCGGCGAGCCGGTCGGGGCGTGGCCGCTTCCCGGGCCCGTAGTCGGGTGGCCCGGCAAGGTAACTGCGCAGGTAGCTGGGCTTGAGATGGTTGGCGAGGGCCAAGCGGCGGACGTAGGAGTCGACGGACTCCCCAGGCCGTGGGCGAACACGGACTGGGAGAGGGACCAGGTGCTCCGCGAGGTGAGGGGTGCTCACGACGTCTGAGGATCTGCGGAGGGGCTGCTGATCACCTGGTCGCCTTCTTGAGCGGCTTCTTCTGGCTCTCCGCCGCATGGTCCAGAGGGATCGCGGCGAGTCCTTCCTTGGTCACGCGTTCGGTGCCGCTCAGGAGCGCGTCGATGGCGGCGCCCCGGATGGCGTGGGACAGGGCTCCGATCATCCCGGCGGTCCGATCGTGGAGGTAGCGGGCCAACTTGACCAAGCTCCCGGGCGGGTGGTGGTGCAGGAGCAGGGTGTCCTCCAGGGTCGCGACCAGTCCCTTCCACTCGTCGCCGTAGGGGAATGGGCGGGTGGGAACGAGAGTGAAGCGGCCCGAGATCTGGGCGCCCCGGGTGCCGGCCAAGAGTTCGCTGGTTTCGAGGCCGATGCCCGCGTAGACGAACGTGGCGGGGATCCGCTCGGAGAAGTACTTCAAGGTGTCGGAGACCTCGCTGCCGGCCCGGGTGGCCTGCGAAACGTTGTGAATTTCGTCGACCAGCACCAGGCCGCTGCGGGCGTCCGTGCAGACGCCGACGACCGCCTCGATGATGTCCGTCATGTTCGACCGGGCCCGGACCGGCAGGCCCAGGAAACGGGCGAATTCGGCAGCGACCATGCGGGCGGTCGCGGCAGGAGGGACCGTGATGTAGAGAACGGGGATGCGGTCGGCGACGTGGGGATGACGGGCCCGGTCGAGGAGTTCATGGGCGCGTCCGAGCTGGGTGATAGCGCTGGTCTTGCCCGTTCCGGGGAGCCCGGAGACCATCAGGCCGCGGCGGGCACTGACCGCGTGGCGGTTGAGCAGGACCAGCCGACGGCCGCAGACCACGGTCTTCTCGACGAACGAGGTGGAGACCACGAGCATCCGGGCGTGATGGTCGAGCCGGTCCTCGTCGTAGAGTTCCCGTTCGGCCGTGGACATCCGCCTCAGCTCGGCAGGAGACAGCAGCACGGGCGGCGCGGGCGGGTCGTCGAGGGACTTCCGCCATCCGTCCAGTGTGGTCAACTGCCGGTTGGCCTCGGCATCCGCCTCGCTCAACGCGAGCTGCCGGGATGCCGGCTCGGAGCGGGTCACGTGCGCCTCCAGGGGTTGGCAAGCGGGTCGAACAGGCCCAGCGGGATGACCTTGGCCACCTCGGTGTCCGTCTCCTCGCCGTGCGCGGGCTCGGCGGCTGGCGGGTCAGGGACCGGCCGGTCGGTGGCAGTGGCCTGGGTGCGGGCGGCGACCCGTCGGTCACGCCGTGAGCGTTTGGCCGGGCGTCCCTTCTCCGCGGCGGGACCGTCATGTGCCCGCCGCAGCAGGGCGGCAGCGGCATCGGCGATCTGTTCCTCGGTCCCGTCCGGGACCTGTGCGCGGGCGTGGTCCCAGGCCATCTCGCCGAACGGGACACCGACGCGGTGCAGGTGCTTCCAGAACACAGTGATCCACAGGGCTGGCTCGCTGCGGCGGTTGCGTACCCAGATCCGGGAGACGTCGTAGGGGTCGTAGTGGATCTCCCACAACCCCTTCTTCTCCACCACCCCGGAGTGCTGGCGGCGCAACGGGGTCAACTCGCCGTCGTCGTAGGTGCGGTGATTGATCCGGATGCCGTAGGAGTTGATCGCCTGCCAGCGTTCCGGCAGCAACTCGACATAGTCCTCGCCGCCGAACGGGGCCGGAACATAGCCGCACGACTCCAGCAGCATCGCGTACTTCTCGTTCGGCGTGAACGCACGTTTCGGTGAGTCCGGGTCCCGCAGTGCGTCGTGCGGACGGTTCTGCCAGACGACGATCCACTCGTCCAGCAGGCTCTGCAGCTCGGGCAGGGACCACAGCGGCCCGTTTTCCAGGCCCCGGCCCCGGCGGTCCACCGACCGGCCGGTGTAGCCCGCGACGAACTGCGCGAACAAAGTCGCCACCGAACCCAGCGTCTTCTCGATCGCGCCCTTCTCGAAAGGCGATGCCTTGTGAGTCGGCTGCAGGCTGATGCCCAAGTAGCGGCAGGACGCACGGAAGTTGTTCGAGATGAAGACCTTGCCGTGGTCGCAGACGATCGTGTCCGGCACGATCACCGGCCTCGCAGCCGCATGCTCCAGCCGCTCGTCCAAGGCCAGCAGCCGCCGGTGCGGCATCACCGACCGGGACATCCGCAGGGCGTCCGACCAGCCAGGACGCATCGTCTCAGGGGTGATGCTCCGGGCCAGGAGAGCGGAAGCGTCGGCCGCCTTCGTCGTCGGCCGCAGGACCGCAGCGGCCAGCGACCTGGTGGCCAGGTCGATCATGGCGGTCAACTCGACTTTCTCGGCAATGCCATCGTCCAGCCGGACCAGGACATCCAGCGGTGTGGAGTCGATCTGCATCCACTCGCCCGGCGCGCAGGCCGGTACTTCCCCGAACGGCCCGGCCGGACGCGCGTTCACCGAACGGCGTGTGGTCGCCGAGCCCGTCGCATGGGTGCCGGCGGCCAGTCTGTCGAACAGCCGGTAGAGCGTGCGCTGTGAGGGCACCTCAATGTCCTCCGCGTCCTCACGGGCGGCCAGGATCTGTGTCGCCCGCCAGAGCACGAAGCCGATCGTCTTCGACGACGCCTCGGCCGTCTCCTCGATCGCCTGCCGCATCGCCTCGACCACCACCGGTGCCACCTGGCCGAAGGACGGCATCTGTTTGGCGGACCGGCCGTCGGCCAGTCCGACCAGCCCGTCCCGCTGGTAGCGCTGGCGCCGCTGCTTGACGCCGCTGGCCGTCATCGCGTGCCCGGCCGCCGTCAGCTCGGCTGCCTTGGCCCGCTCCCGCTGAGCCAGCGAGTTGTGTTCCGGGTCGAACTCCGGCCGTGGCACCGTCCCCGCAGGAGCATCCGGCGGCAAGCCGTCGAGCACCTCCAGGATGTGTCTCTCCCACCAGCGGGCCTGTTCGGCAGCGGTCTTCGGGAACTCCGCGATCCTGGCCGTCGGAGGGACCCGCCGCCCCTTCCCCACCGCCGTCAACGGACGCCTCCGTCCGCCAGGCGCACTACGGTGGACGGCCCCAGCAACTCGACCACCACGTCCTCGGCGGCCAACTCCTGAAGCCAGAGGAGATGGAACAAGGCAGGGAGCGTCTCAAGCCGATCGCCGGCCGCATCCGCCCCGGCCATCAACGGGAACGGGGCCGCGAACACCTCCCGGAGCCGGTCCACGACCGGTCCGCGCTGGCACCGGGGATGCCGGTAGCGCGACAGCCACCGGACATTCGCCAGCAGCGCTTCCTCCGGCACCCCGACCCGCTCGAAGCCCCATCCGGCCTGGCCGCAGGCCAGGCGCGTCACCTCGAACGCCTCCGCGTCCCTCGGCTCGATCCGCTCATCGGGACGGACATCGACGACCACCGCCGAGCCGTCCGCGCGGCGTACGAAGTAGTCCGGAGCGTGCCGACGCTCACGCTCGCCGTCGTGCCAGTGCAGCCAGAACGGCTGCGAGGCGATCCCCACCACCCCGGGATCGAAGTCCATCAGCACAAGCCGGTCCCGCTCCAGCCACGACTCGAAACCGACGTGCCGCCCGGTCGTCGACGCCCAGTACCAGCCGGAGAAGTAGCCCTCACCTCTCGACCAGCGAAACGGCCGCACCGCGGCCACGTCCTCGAACCGCGCCGTCGCACAGTCCAGCAGCGGACGCCGCTGACGCTCGCGTACAGCATCCACGTACGACAGCTCGACGTACAGCTCCGCAAGATCCACCCCGACCGGTACGGCCACCCAGCACCCCCCAGTACGTCACCTCGTACGACTAGGTTCGTTGGCAAGGAAACCGGAACGACTAGGTTCGCTGTCAAACGCCTCGATTGGATGACAACGGACA
>NZ_JBIWPP010000099.1:0-4858 GCF_044768335.1 Streptomyces sp. NPDC101151
GCACCACACTCGCGCACACGCTCAGCGAACACCGGCGAAGCATCCAGCAACTCCGCACCCATACCAGCCCACTGCGACCCCTGACCCGGGAAAACAAACACCGCGCGGCCATCGGTGGAGGAGGCGGCACCATGCTCCGGACCCTCGACCACCCCCGCCACGGACTCACCACGCGCCAGCGCACCCAGACCGGCCACCAGCCCGTCCCGACCCGCCGCCAACACCACCGCACGGTTCTCGAACTCCGCACGCCCCGAAACCAGCGACCAACCCACATCCACCGAAGACAGACCCGCATCCGCCTCCACACGGGACAACAACCGTGCCGCCTGACCCCGCAGCGCCTCCACACCACGACCGGACAGCACCCACGGCACCACCGACGGAACCACAACCGGCTCCACCAACCCGGCGGGTTCCGGCTCCGGCTCCGACACCTGCTCAAGGATCACGTGCGCGTTGGTCCCGCTCACACCGAAGGACGAGACTCCCGCACGCCGAGGCGCACCCGTCCGCGGCCACTCCCGCTGCTCGGCCAGCAACTCCACCGCACCCGCCGACCAGTCCACCTTCGACGACGGCTCATCCACATGCAGCGTCTGCGGCAACACACCATGGCGCATCGCCTGCACCATCTTGATCACGCCACCCACACCGGCAGCAGCCTGCGTATGACCAACGTTCGACTTCAACGAACCCAGCCACAACGGCCGCTCCCCCGACCGCTCCTGACCATAGGTGGCCAGCAACGCCTGCGCCTCGATCGGGTCACCCAGCGTCGTGCCCGTGCCGTGCGCCTCCACAGCGTCCACGTCCGCCGCTGTCAGCCGGGCGTTGGCCAGCGCCGCACGGATCACCCGCTGCTGCGACGGACCATTGGGCGCCGTCAGACCGTTGCTCGCACCGTCCTGGTTGACCGCACTGCCCCGCACCACCGCGAGCACCGGGTGACCGTTGCGCCGGGCGTCCGACAGCCGCTCCAACAGCAGCATGCCGACGCCCTCACCCCACCCCGTACCGTCCGCCGCGTCCGAGAAGGACTTGCAACGGCCATCGGGGGACAGTCCGCGCTGGCGGCTGAACTCCACGAACAGGCTCGGCGTGGAGATCACCGTCACACCGCCGGCGAGGGCCATGGTGCACTCCCCCGACCTCAGCGCCTGGACAGCGAGGTGCAGCGCCACCAGCGACGACGAACACGCCGTGTCCACCGTCACCGCCGGGCCCTCCAGGCCCAGCGTGTACGCGACCCGGCCGGAAGCGATGCTGGAGGCACTGCCGTTGATCAGGTAGCCCTCGAACTCGTCGCGCGTGCCGCCGTAGATGCGCGCTGCGCCGTAGTCGTCGTACATCACTCCGGCGAAGACGCCGGTCTTGCTGCCCCGCGCGGTCTCCGGGTCGATTCCGGCCCGTTCGAAGACTTCCCATGCCGTTTCCAGCAGCAGCCGCTGCTGGGGGTCCATCGTCAGTGCTTCACGTGGGCTGATCCCGAAGAATTCGGGATCGAACTGATCGGAGTCGTGCAGAAAGCCGCCCTCGCGGGTATAGGTCTTGCCCTTCCGCTCCGGGTCCGGGTCGTACAGGTCCTCGACATCCCAGCCGCGGTTGATCGGGAATGCGGAGACCGCGTCACCGCCCGCGGCGACCAGGTCCCACAGCTCCGCAGGGGATTCCACGCCACCCGGATAGCGGCAGCCCATCGCGACGATCGCGATCGGCTCGGAATTTCCTTCTTCAAGCTGCTGAAGGCGTTGCCGAGCCTGGTGCAGATCCCCGGTGACCCGCTTCAGATAGGCGCGAAGCTTTTCTTCGTTCCCCATCGCAGAACTTTCCCTCTCACGATTCAAAGAATTCACGCCCAGCACGGGTCGCAGAAGCAGTTCACGGCGTCAAAGCGGCCGGAGTCAGAGCTGTCCATCGATAAAGCTGAAGAGATCGTCGTCGCTTGCCGATTCGATCGCGTCGAGCACGGATTCCAGCTCTTCCTCGTCGCGCGCGCCCGGTTCGGCGGACGTGCTCTCCCCCTTCTGCCCGCTCTCCGGACCGTCCGTGCGGTCCGCGGGCGCAAGCTCCGTCCGCAAATGGGCGGCCAGTGCACCCGGCGTGGGGTAGTCGAAGATCAGGGTCGCCGGAAGCCGCAGCCCGGTGGCGGCGTTCAGCAGATTGCGGAGTTCCACGGCGGTCAGGGAGTCGAATCCGAGATCCCTGAACGGCCGTCCCGCATCGATACCCGCCGGTGTCGCATGGCCCAGCGCCGAGGCCACGTGGGTCCGCACCAGGTCCAGCAGGGCGCGCTCACGCTCCTCGGTGTCGAGGCCCGCGAGGCGTTGTGCCAGCGATGTCCCGCCGCCGGTCGCGGTCTGCGCCGTGCCACCGCCCGCGGCGGCTCTGCGCGCCGGGGCCACCCGGACCAGCCCCTGGAGCACCGGCGGGATGCCGTCGGTTCCGGCCGTACGGGATCGCAGGGCGGCCATGTCCAGCCGCATCGGCAGCACCATCGGCTCGTCCACGGCCTCCGCCGCGTCGAAGAGCGCCAGTCCGCGCTCGGTGGCCATGGCGGCGATGCCCATCCGGGCCAGCCGTTGCACGGCGCCCTCGCCCAGCCGGCCCGTCATGCCGCTCCGCTCGGCCCACAGGCCCCAACCGAGGGCCTGGGCCGGGAGGTTCAGTGTGCGACGGTGGTGGGCGAGCGCGTCCAGGAAGACGTTGGCCGCAGCGTAGACGCCCTGACCGGCCGTGCCGAGTGTGCCCGCGGCCCCGGAGAAGAGGACGAAGGCGGACAGGTCCATCCCCCGTGTCAGTTCGTGGAGATGGAGCGCCGCGTCCACCTTGGGCCGCAGCACCCGCTCGATCTGCTCGGGCGTGATGGTCGTGATGACGCCGTCGTCGAGGACCCCGGCCGCGTGCACGACCGCCGTCAGCGGATGGCCGGCAGGCACGTCGGCGAGTACGCCGGCCAGTGCCGAACGGTCGGAGGTGTCGCAGGCGACGATCGTCACCTCGGCGCCGAGCGCTGCCAGTTCGTCGCGCAGCTCGGCAGCCCCTTCGGCCGCGGGCCCGCTGCGGCTGGTGAGCAGCAGCCGGCGTACTCCGCGCTCGGCGACCAGGTGCCGGGCGAGCAGTCCGCCGAGCGTACCGGTGGCCCCGGTGACCAGAACGGTGCCGTCCGGGTCGAAGCCCCGGGTGGCGCTGCCGTGGCCGTTTGTGTCGCCGGTGGGAGATGTTCTGGTCAGACGTGGTACGAGCAATTCGCCCGCGCGGACGGCGAGTTGGGGCTCACCGGAGTCCAGCGCACGCGGCAGAGACGTGTGGGAGGCGTCCTCGTCGTCCAGGTCGACGAGGACGAACCGCCCCGGATGCTCCGCCTGTGCCGAGCGTATGAGACCCCACAGCGGTGCGTTGACCAGGTCGGGTCCCTCTCCGGCACGGGCCACGACCGCGGTCCGGGTGAGGAAGACGAGCCGGGACGCGGTGTACCGCTCGTCGGCCAGCCACGACCGGATGATCGCGAGCGTGTCCGCGACCGCCGTATGTACCTCCCCGGCGGTCCCCCCGAGGTCCGTGCCACCGGCCTCGGCACCGCGGCCTGACGTGCAGGCGACGAGCACCGCCTCAGGAGCCGTGGCGCCGGAGGCGAGGGCCGCGCCCAGCGCGTCGAGGTCGGCATGGCCGGAGATCTCGACGTCCGCGTCGGCGGATCCGCCCAGATCGGCGCTCAGCTTGAACTCGTCCGGACCGATCAGCGTCCACGTTCGGGGCGCTGCAGCCGTCCGCACCGCGCCCGCCGTGGGGCGGTGCAGCGGCTGCCACTCGACACGGAACAGCGCTTCACCGCCGTGTGCTCCGCGGGTCGCGGCGCCGAGCCGATCGGGGTCGACCGGGCGCAGTACGAGCGAGTCGATGACGGCGACCGGCTGACCGATGCCATCTGCCACCGTCACTGCGACGGCGTCCGTGCCCGCAGGGGTCAGCGCCACCCGCACCATCGACGCACCCGCCGCTTCAAGAGACACGCCGCGCCACGCGAACGGCAGCCGGACGATGGTGCGGTCGGTATGGAAGTCACCCAGCCGCAGACCGTGCAGCGCCGCGTCGAGCAGGGCCGGGTGCATCCCGGACCGGTCCGCCTCGGACCGCTGCTCCTCGGGCAGCTCCGCCTCGACGAACACCTCGTCGCCGCGTCGCCACGCCGCGCGCAGTCCCCGGAAGACCGGGCCGTACTCGTAGCCGGTGGCGGAGAATTCCGCGTACAGATCGTCGGTCGGCACCGGGACGGCGCCGGTCGGCGGCCACACCGTCAAATCATGGGCGGTGTGCGACTCGACGGCTTCGGCGTCGGCGCGCAGGGCCAGCACACCGGTGGCGTGCCGGGTCCACTCCTCGTCGTACACGGCGTCCTCCGGGCGGGAGTAGACGCTCAGGCTGCGGCGTCCGGACTCGTCGGGCTCGGCGACGGTCAGCCGCAGTTGGACACCGCCGTGCTCGGGGAGGATCAGCGGCGCCTGGAGCGTCAGCTCCTCCACCGTGTCGCAGCTGACCTGGTCGCCGGCCGTGACCGCCAGTTCCACGAACGCCGTACCCGGCAGGAGCACGGCTCCGGCGACGGCGTGGTCCGCGAGCCAGGCGTGTGTCTGCAACGACAACCGCCCGCTGAAGACGACGCCGTCGGAGTCCGGCAGCTCCAGCGCCGCACCGAGCAGCGGGTGTGCCACGGACTCCAGACCCAGACCGGTCACGGCGCCCGCGCCGATCGTCCCCCCGGAGGTCTCCAGCCAGTAGCGCTGACGCTGGAAAGCGTAGGTCGGCAGGTCGACCTGCTCAGCGCCCGTGCCCTCGAAGACACGCGTCCAGTCCACAC
>NZ_JBIWPP010000100.1:0-4839 GCF_044768335.1 Streptomyces sp. NPDC101151
CGCCTTGCTCAAGTCGGCGCCCCCGCACCGCTCCTCGGTCACATCCATGTCCCGCCCCGCCCTTACCTCGCGCACACCTGTAGCGATGCCCGCCCATCAGGGACCACAGGATTCAAAGAAGCTCTCTTGCGTGCTCGCGGCAACACCACTGGACTCCTGCGCTCGGCCCCCGCGTCCGACTACCAAACGGGCTCAATGTTCGGCACCAAGCTCTATCGACGTCCTCCGGACGGGCACCAGCCCCGATTTTCCCGGCCACGGGGCAGGACCGACAGGGCCCGGGATGACTACCGACGACGCAACAGCGTTGGGCGCTGCTTCAACCGCCTCAAGGCGGCATCGCCACCCGATACGAAGAGACCGCCACCTCCTACGAAGCGGCGGTCACACTCGCGTCGTTACTGCTTTGGGCAAGATCCGTTTGAAGACGAGCCGGCCCTAGCAGGGCTCGTATACGACCGAATATTCGCCATCCGCGAAATTAGTACCCGGGATGTATATCGGGGTGCCCGTGGTGATGTTCGAATCAGACCACGTTTTGCTCCCGTGTGAAGGCTTCGAGTAGGTGGCTGTAAGGACACCCTTTGCCGCCGCGAGACGGGGACTGAATGCGACATACCCCCTCTTGTTGGCTTCGATGGTGAAAGTATGGATGTTAGTGGTGGTGACAGCGGTACTGGCGGTTACTGTCTTCTGATACTGGAAAGCTTGTTCGATAGCCAGTTTGAATATTTTCCCGATTTCGACTTCCGCCTTGATCACGGTCTGGCTTCCATACATATCCGAGATCGAGTTAGTAACCGTCGTGCTGTAGAAATGGCTAATGGTGGAGGCCGCCTTGCCGCAGTTGTTATTGCTTGCGGATACTCTCACCGGTGCTCCCAGTACGATCTGCGGAGTGCCCCCCGTCACTTTGAACGAGCAGTTAGTGGGAGCCATTTCCCACCTGTAACCCCACGGATTACTCGAATCTTTAGGCCACTCCTTGCTTGGGAGCCCAAGCCAGTAGGTGCAGTCCCATGCTACGTACGGCACCCACGGAGCCACCGCGGGATTGCCCTTAAAGGTCTTGTACATGTCGTACCCGAGTCCGTCGCAACCAGCTGTCCCGTTGTTTACTTGGAGATAGTAAATGCGACTAGAATTGCAGCCATTTCCGTAGTCCGCAGCGATATCCAGGTCTGCCCAGGCGGCGTGGGCCGGGGTGCCGGTAAGCGGTACGAGTGCTGCAGTGAGGAGAGACAGTGCGGCGAGCCGAATGCGCCGCAAACGCGCCGTCGCGAGACGCTTCCCGGCTCTCTGTCGTATAGATGCCGTTACTGTGTATTTCATGTCAGACTCCATATCTCGTCCCGGCTGAACCATGCATTCGCTAATTAAACCCGGAGTAGAGGCCCGGACAGATGAACTGCAAGATCTGGAAATGAGCCAAGAAGGCGCTGCAGAAAACGCTACCCACTGGACCCCGCCGGAAGATCGGTGGGGTCCCATGCAGCCGCTCGTGCGCGGCAGTTAATCCCGCGGATGCTGAATGGCCAGATTATGGCCATGCCACTCGCAGCCCGTCCACAGGTTGACGCCCCTGCGCCCCAACCCCACCCGAAAGGGCAGCCTGGCAATCAGCCGTGCCCGGCACTACAGCCGGTCCTTCACGTGACGTGATGATGGTCGGACTCGTTGGCGGTGTGTGGGGCTGAAGCTGCCGCCGGGTCTGGTCCGGCGTGATGAGTTGACCGCGGACGAGGTCCGGCGCCGGGCTGCGGATCTGGAGGCGTTGTGCACGTCGGTGGACGATGTGTTCTGCCGTCCGGCATCGCGGGAGAACCTGCGAGTGAAGCTTCCCCCTGACCGTGGACACCTGGACACTGGGACATGAGGTTCCAGGGGAAGCAGCACCAGGCGGGAAGCAAGTAAACGAAGCGGTACACCGAGGAGTTCAAGCGGGACGCCATGGTGCTCGTCGACTCCTCGGGCAAGACGGCCACCGCGGTCGCCGGGGAACTCGGCATCATCTCGCAGTCTCTGCGCGGCTGGTATCGCCGGGCCAAGGCGGACCGGGGCGAGGGCACCACCCCCGGCCATCTGACCAGCACCGAACGTGAGCTTGACTCTGAAGCTGAACGGGAAATCGATCTTCGGGAGGGCAGGCGGCAGCATCCGGGCCGCTTGCGGACCGGATGACGGTGGGACGGGGGGTCAGGCTGGTGTCGGCGTGAGGGCGACCTGGTGGCCGAGGGCCTGAAGCTGGCGGACGAGATCACGGGTCTTGCGGGCGGGATCGCGATGTCGGCGGTGCCAGTCGGCGCCGAGCTCCTGGTAGGAGGCATCCGGGTCGTTGATCAGGTGCCAGGCGATGACGAGTATCGAGCGGGCGACGGCGACCAGGGCTTTGGCATGGCCTCGGCGTTTGACGATGCGGCGGTAGCGGGCGCCGAGGAAGGTGTCGGTGCGGGCGGCCGCGTTGGCGGCCTCGCCGAGCGCGCCCTTGAGCCAGGGGTTGCCCTGCCCTGCCGGGCCCGCGGTGTTCTTCGCTCCGGACTGGATGGTGCGAGGGCACAGCTTCGCCCACGAGACCAGATGCTCGGGCGTGGGAAAGCGGCTCATGTCCGCGCCGATCTCGGCGAGGATGATCTGCGCGGGGGTCGGCCCAATGCCGGGAACGGCATCGAGTCGCTCTGCCAGAACCCGCGCGCTCGCGGCAGTGTCCGGCCCACCCCCGTTGCCCGCACCGTCGTGCGGCGTGGTGATCTCCTCCAGTGTCTGGGCGATGAGCCGGTCGAGCTCGTGAATCTGGTCGGTGAGATGGTCGACGGTGGACAGCAGCACTCCGAGCAGCCGTGCGTGGTGGTCCTCGACCTGCCCGGTCAGGGCCTCGGTCAGGGCTGCCTTCTTCTTGACGAGGCTGCCCTGGGCGAGCTCGGCAAGGGCACGGGGGTTGCGTTCGCCGGCCACCATGGCGTTCATCATGGCCCGCCCCGACAGACCGAATAGGTCGGATACGGCCCCGGACAGTTTGACCTGCGCGTCCTGCAGGGCCTTGTCCACGCGGTGCTTGTGCCGGGTGCGTTCCTGGACGAAGACGGTACGGGTCCGGGTGAAGTCCCGCAGATGCCGGACCGGCTTGGGCGGCACGAACGAGGCGCGGACCATGCCGCGTTCGGCGAGCTTGGCCAGCCAGACCGCGTCCAGTTTATCGGTCTTCGGGCGCCCGGGGACGTTTTTCACGTCACGGGCGTTGACCAGCCAGCACTCCAGCCCGCGGGCTTCCAGCAGGTAGAAGAACGGGCGCCAGTACGAGCCTGTCGCCTCCATCACCACCCGTTCGACGCCCTGACAGACCAGCTTGTCGCCGAGCTCCAGGATCGCGTTGGTGGTCGAGGCTACCGACCAGACCTGCTGGACGCGGCGGCCCTCGATGCTGTCGTGCGGGACGCGCAGGCAGACCATTCCGGATGCCTTGGCGATGTCGATCGCCGCGACCCGCGCAACCGTTCCGTCGTCGTGGTCTTCTCTCAACTCCTCCATGATATGCCCCCTGTTGTGCTGTTGTGGGCGGGGCTGCCCGGGGAGCCTGAGGGGAACGGAGAAGCTGATCGGCGTGCTCAAGGCGACAGTGTGCGGCCCCTCTGGCGGCTCCCTCACCAGACTCCTATGCGGGCTCACAGCCCAAACATCAAGCGGCGTCGACGGGCAGCCCCTGTACCGATTTTCACGCCCGCGAGGCGTCATCCGCAGGTGAACGGCTGACTCCTATAGATCGTCAAGTGGCTGGCGATACCGTTGGTTCGCTCCTGAAGGAGCTCTCTTGAAAATCACCTGCAGTGATACGCGTTGGCGGGGTTCGTGCGGTCTGTTCGCGCGAGGCGATGATGACGTCCATGCCGAGGGCAGCGAGTTGTGCGATCAGGCGTCGGGTCTGACGTTCCTTGCCGAGGCGGCTGGTGAAGTGATCGGGGCCGAGGTCGCGGTAGGGCACGAGGTCGTGGAGGATGTGCCAGGCGGCGACGAGGATGGAGTGTCCGACGGCGAGGGTCGCGCGCTTGGCGCCTCGGTGTGGGACCAGCCGCCGAAATTGCGCACCCAGGTAGGTCTTCTTGCTGCGGGCGGCACTGGCGCCGGCCATGAACAGGGCGGTCTTGAGCCAGGTGTCGCCGTGGCGGGTGCGCCCGGATAACCGTTTGCCGCCTGATTCCTGGTTGCCCGGACACACTCCGGCCCAGGAGGCGAGGTGTCCGGCGGTGGCGAAGCGGCCCATGTCGACACCGATCTCGGCGATCAGAACCTGGGCGAGGGTCAGGCTGATCCCGGGAATGGTGATCAGCAGGTCGACCTGCTGCCGCAGGGGCTGCAGCTGGCGGTCGATCTCCTCGCTCAGGCGGGAGATCCGGTTGTCAGCCTCATCGATGGCCCGCAGCATCGAGGCGATCATGAACGCGTGGGTGCGCGTTGAAGTCACCGGTCAGGGCGCGGGTCAGCAAGGGAACCTTGCCCTGCAGACTGCCCAGGGCGAGGGATGCCAGCACCTGCGGGTCCCGTTCACCTGCCACCAGGGCATCCAGCATGGCTCGCGCTGAGCGGCCGGTGATGTCGGTCACGACCGAGGACAGCTTGATCCCGGTGTCCTCCAGGAACATCGCGAGGCGGTTCACGTCACGGGTCCGGTCGCGGACGGTCTCGGTGCGATATCGGGTCAGGTCCCGCAGCTGCCGGATGTCACGCGGAGGCACGAAGGAGGGGCGGACCAGGCCGTGTTCGACCAGCTTGCAGATCCACTGGCAGTCCTTCACATCGGTCTTCCGGCCGGGAACGGTCTTGATGTGCCGGGCGTTCAGCAGCCAC
>NZ_JBIWPP010000101.1:0-4689 GCF_044768335.1 Streptomyces sp. NPDC101151
AAGACCGACAAACCCAAGATCACCTAGAGCTCGACCAAGCCAGGACCTGGCCCATTACGTGAACACGAGGCCGGGGAATATCGCGAACGTTCACAGTACCTGACCGCGCTGCGGGCTGAGGACACGATCTTGGTGCTGCAGACGCTGCACTGGGCGGACGAGATCCGCGACCCTAAAAAGGAACTGCCCGAGCTGCCCTCTGGCCGGGCCGGGCGCGGCAAGGAACTACAGATGGCACTGCAGCTGGTCGACAGCCTCAGCAGCGGCTGGAACCCGGCCCGCTACCACGACACCTATCAGGAGCAGATACGCGAGCTGGTGAAGGCGAAGGCCGAGGGCGAGGAGGTCGCACTGGCCGAAGAGGCGCCGGCCGCGACCAATGTCGTCGACCTCATGCAGGCCCTTCAGGGGAGCCTCGATGCTGCCCGCACCAGCCGGAGCGAGCAGCCGTCCTCCACACGGAAGACCGCTTCCGGACGCCGCGAGACTGCCCGGTCGGCGGCGAAGAAGGCAGCGGCCCAGAAGGCCCCGCCGAAGCAGGGGCGGGGGCAACGCAGCCGCACCACGCGCCGGCGCGAGCTGGAAAAACTTAGCAAGACGGACCTGTACCAGCAGGCGTCCGAGCAGGACCTGCCCGGACGGTCGAAGATGAGCCGCGACCAGCTCATCGACGCTCTCGCCCGAGCCGGGCGCAGCAGCAAGAAGAGCGCCGCCTGATCCCCCGGCCTCGCACCGAGTGGACGGGCATGACGTGTTCCCCGGCCGTGGCCTGGCGTGCCGTGCGGACCAGGCCAGGACCTGGGCTCTGACGCCGTAGTGCCCTGCTCCGACAGGGCGGCAGGGTCTCGGGCAGCCCGCAACCACCGCGCCGTGGCCCAGCGCCGCCTGATCTGCCTGCCGATGTTGCGCGGTCTCGTTCGTGACATCGGTGCCGGGTCAGATTCTCCGCGGAGGGACCGGGTACTGCGTTCCATCCTTCCGCGTCGTGTCGGAGGTGAGGACAGAGGCGCGACAACACGGCGAACTTCCGATCACCGACTGTAACCGCTTGGCGGGCGGGACGCTGGAGCACGGGATCGGCGCTTTGGACACCGGCGAGTTGGACACCTTGAAATCTGATGAGACCAGGTACGCCGACCGCAGGGCGATCGTGCGGATCCTGGAGGCACGGCTCGGCCAAGTGTGTCCGAGCACCCACCGCCTCACGGAAGGCCCGAACAAGTCGGCGAACCGAAGGCTTTCGGGCCTGGCGAGCAGGGGAGGAGAGCTGAGGAACAGGCCCATGAGCCCTGATGCCTCACCGACACGAACCCCGGGACACGAACCGGGCGGCGGAATACCCCCCGGTGAAACCTCTCCCGCTGGGGGGAGTACCCCTCTGGTATCTCCTACCCGGAGCCTGAGCTGCGCAGGGGGTGGGGGCCTGTGCCGCTCGCCCTGATCCTGCTGGTGGTGGTGCTGGTCGCGGTCGGGCTGATCGCGATGCCGGTGGCGGTGGCCCTGATGGTTTGCCCCCCAGGCCACGGCGGGCCGTCGCCCGTCGACGACGCTGCCACCACGCGCGGCCCTGCACGGCCAGGACGCCCAACAGGCAGATCGGTCGGCCCCTTCACAGGGGAGGCCACCGGACGGGACCGGCACGACAGCCCTGACCGCTGCAGCGGGCTCGCCGGGCGGGACTGCCAGGGTCACGCTGGGAAGCGTGAGCAGACCGCCGATCGTCGTACACCCGTTTTCCCGCACGGGTGGCCGGAGAGTTACCGTGCACTCCCGGGGCCGGGACGAGATCCTCGGTACCGCCTACAGCGATCACGATCTGGTGGTGTTCCTCGAAAGCACGGGCTTCCACGATCCCGGCAACATCCTGGACGACGACCGGTGGATCGAGTGGCGCGGCGGCCGCGCGCACCAGTGGAGTGTTGCCTGAGATGTCTACACCGCATGGGCCGCTGAGTGCGGGGGGTGTGGTCGGTCTTGTCGGCGCACCCGACCATGAGACTGACCACGGCAGGTCAGTGTGCTTCTGGCAGCCGCCCACTACCGGTTTGACCATGCGGGTGGTTCTGCCCGGCCTCCCCTCGTCTGGTTGCGAAATGGCCAGCCACGCCTCGGCAGAGCCGGCCGGGGGGTGAGCACGAGGCTGCCGTTCCCCGGAAGAGCTGCCGACGGGCCGCATGCGTCGGTGCCGGGGCGAGGGCCCGGGTCAGGTGCTGGTCCGGGCCCTCACGAGGGTTCGCGCATCCGCGGGGGGTCGGACATTCATGGCGCGATGCCGTACTCAACGACTACCGACCGCGGAGGTCACGCCCCGGACCAGAGCCGCGTGAGCAGGCTGATATCGGGTACACGACGGGCAGATCGTATGGGTGATCCCGAGGCGGTACGGTGGCGACGACCGTGCCGCCGCATGCGCGAGCGACAGGCCGGGGTGCTCCCGGCCGATCCGGCCGACCTCACCTTCCCTGCCTCGTCGGCAAGCGCGGCGCCGAACTCCTCTATCGCGTCGGTCGGAGACGTTCATCGGCACGTTCGCGCGGCGCATGCCGAGGAAGTGGTCCTCCGGCGCGGCGCGCAGGCACCGTTGCGATCCGCGCGAAATTGTCGCGCTGAAACCGTGGCGACGACGAGCCTGCTGACCTGTTGCGATGTATTTCTCCACGGAGCCGGCCGAAGTCTCCGACGGAACTGTTCTTGGCCCGGACTTGGATGAGATGCGATCACCCGTCGGGCGCGGTGCCATGGAGGGAACTGGAGGAGGTGGCTGCGGGCCTGGCACGGCGGTGTGGAACGGCGCCCTGACGTTCGGGCCGGTGTCCTTGCCGACTCGGCTGTTCACCGCCACGGACAGTCACACCATCCACTTGCACCAGCTCCAGTAGGGAGTCCCGATGTCGCGGGCTGCCGTGTTCGATGTGGACGGAACGCTGGTCGACACCAATCACCTGCACGTGACGGCATGGTGGGAGGCGTTCCGGCAGGCGGGTCACAAAGTGCCCATGCACGCCATCCACCGGGCCATCGGACTGACCTCCGCCGACCTCATCGCGCACCTGTTGGGAGACGAGCGGGACCGGGACGAGGACGACGCCATCGCCGCCGGCCACAAGGCGTTGTACGGGACATACTTCGACCGGCTGCCCGCGTTCCAGGACGCCGGCGCGCTCCTTGAGACGTTGGCGGAACGAGGCTGGACTGTTGTCCTGGCCACGTCAGCCGGGGGTGCGGAACTGGAGGCTCTGCGGCGTGCCATCGACGCTGACCAGGCCATCAGTGCCAGTGCGAGCGCCGACGACGTCGAGGCCGGCAAGCCGGCCCCGGAGCCTGTCGAGCAGGCCCTCGAACTCGCGGGTGTATCCGCTGAGCGCGCCGTCTTTGTCGGCGACACCGTCTGGGACATGCAGGCAGGATCCCGTGCCGGGGTCACCTGCGTCGGGGTGCTGTGCGGTGGCATTCCCCACGGCGATCTCGCGGCGGCCGGGGCGTCAGCGATCTTCCGTGATCCGTCCCATCTCTTGCAGGCGCTGCCCGACAGCCCACTGGGATCAGCCTGACACCCTCATCGACTGATCCGCGAGAGAGGCCTCCATCTCCTGGCCGCACCGACTCGGCTCCGCCGACGTCAGGAACCGCACCCCCGCACAACCGGCGGACCGGAGTCCTTGCCGCCGCCTCGACGGCCATCCGCTCGGGCTGCGCTTCGTCGCCACGACGACGGGATCACGGCAGGTCGGCGCTGTCGATGGTGAGCAGCTCCATGAGCTGGGGCCGGTGCAGGCCGGCGATGCCTTCGAGCAGGTCGGGATGGCGGAGGAGAGCGGCGGCTTCGGTGTCCAGGTCGCCGGGGTCGGTCAGCCGCTGCACGCTGCCGGCGGCGTGGTGCTCGATTGTGCGCAGGGCCCGGTGGGCGTGTGTGGCCAGGGCAGGGTCGGCCAGGAGGCAGGCCGCCCAGCTGACGACGGTTTCGTCGACCCATGTCCGCCAGGCGGTGTCCTCGGGGTGCGGGTCGTATCCGGTGAGCCAGTCCAACCGGTGGGATCCACTCGGTGCGAGCAGATGAAGCAGCTGCACGTCGAGGTCGGTGGGGTACCGCAGGACAGCGGCGAGCGTGGCGGCCTGCCGGGCCTGGGCCTCGGCGAGTGCCTGGCTGAGCGCGCCCGCGGGGGCGGGGTAGGCGGCCAGGAGCCAGCGGGCGGAGGCGGCTATGACAGACGTCAGATCATTGGGCACGGCGGTCGGTCCCTTGGGAGCGTGCTCGCCTGTGTCCGGCTGATCGGCGCCGCGAGCTGATTCGCGGAGCCGCGCTGCCCCGCTCGTGGCACAACAGCGTAGGCAACCGTTCTGGAAGAGGGAATGATCCGCGTCACAGGGTGCCGTTCGTGCTCCGGGGCCGGACCGAAAGTGTGCCGTCCGACCCTGGAATCGGCCCGTTTCGCCCGTTGGCGGCCGTGCGGGGGTACCGACCTGCCGTGGCCGGTGACGAAGTCGCGGGCTCGGTCCATCAGGCCGGCGCCCGGGGCGAGGAGGTTGTTCATGGGCGGGGTGTCGGGCGCGCAAGGGTGCGGGCGGGGGGGGGGGGCGGGGCCCCCCCCCCCCCCCCGGGGGGGGGGGGGGGGGGGGGCGGGGGCCCCCCCCCCCCCCCCCCCGGCGGGCCGCCGCCCCCCCCCCCCCCCCGGCGCCCCCGAGGCGCCG
>NZ_JBIWPP010000102.1:0-4454 GCF_044768335.1 Streptomyces sp. NPDC101151
GCCCGATAACTCAGACACGCGCGAAGACACCCAACCCACCCCCTGGGACCCCTACCCAGGAACCCACGCCCGAGACCTAAAACAACGGCATTGCCGCTAGACCTTCGAGTCCCGCTTCCAATCCTGGACAAGGAGGCCGAGCAGCACCTCGTCCAAGAACTCGCCCATCACCCAGGCAGAGGAGCGCAGCACGCCCTCGCGGACGAAGCCGTTGCGCTCGGCGGAGCGCAGCATCGCGGCGTTGTCCGCCAGCGTCTCGATCTGCAGCCGCTGCAGGCCGCGCACGACGAAACCGTAGTGACACAGCGCTGCGACCACGTCGGTGCCGTAGCCCTTCCCGCGGGAGGACGGCAGCACCCCCAATCCGATGTGCGCGGACCGGTTGTGATTGTCGATGCCCCACAGCGTCGCCGTGCCGACCAGCGTGCCGCCCTCCAGTTCCACCACGGAGAACTGGACGCTTCCCTGATTCTTGTCGTCCACCACGAGCCGCGGATCCTTCGAGCCGGGCGTGATCGGCCGCCACGGCCCGCCTTCGGCACGCGAGGAGTTGACCACGTCGTCGTAGAGCTCGGTCCGCAGGACTGGGATGTCGTCCTCGTGCCGGGCCCGCAGCCCGATTTGGTTGCCTCGAAGCATGTGAGCTTCCTATCCGACCGGGCCGGCCGGCTGCAATCCAATAAGACCGTGTCCTACGTGGTGAGGCGGACGAGTCTCTTGTAGCCGCACAGGGCGGCGGCAAGCCCGAGAAAGGCCAGGTGGTTTCGGGGGTTGCGCTCGTAGCGGGGGCTGAGGCGGCGGTAGCCGGACAGCCAGGACATGGTGCGCTCGATGACCCTGCGGCGTCGCCCAATTCGTTGGCTGGACTCGATGCCTTTGCGGGCGATGCGCACACCGATACGCTTCCACCCAGCCATCTGCGCAGGTCGGCCCGGTCGTAGGCCTTGGCCGCATGGAGGCGCTGAGGCTTGAAGTGCCGGCCGTTGTGCGGGTCGTGTCTCGTTTGGTGACCTCGACCATGGGCTTCAGACCTTCGCAGTCGTGGGTGGGGTCTGCTGCACGATCGGGTGACACCTTGACCTGCCCCACGGTCCCGCCTGTTCGCACGCATAGTCCTTACCGGGCCGGAACTTTGTCCGTGAGGTCGTAGCCGCCCTTGATCACCTTGGAGTCGGCGGCCGGCGCCATGCACTTGCTCAGCAGCGGCTCACTTTCCACGGTGCCTCCGGAGAGCCCGATGCGGCTGGTACCGATGCCCTTGCCTTCTCCCACGTAGAAACTGATCCCCATGCGGACATGCCGCTTCAGATAGTCGTCCCAGCCACCGACGTTGCCCCCGGTTCGCACGATGCGCCCGGTCACGGTGGCGGTGGGGCCGCCGCTGGTCAGGCAGTCGACCTTGAAGTCGCCCCAATTGACCTTCTCCGGCTCGCCATTGGCGGCTGGCATCCGGTGGTAGATGCGGAAGGTGCCCCAGGCCTTGTCGGGCTTGACCCAGCCCACGCCCTTGAAGGTGGCGTGGGCGTCGACGGTGATCTGAATATCGTGGCCGACGTCCGGGTAGTCCATGCGGCCCCAGCCCTTGAGGCGGGAGGTGAGAGTCCCGGAAGGAACGGAGGCACGCGCGGTCTTGCCGGGCACGGACGCGGGTGCTGTCGACGCGGAGGAGACCCCCGCAGTGGTTGCCACCACAGCGGTCGCGGCGAGGAACGTGACAGCGCGGTTGGGCAGCTTGAATCTGGACATGGTGGCACTCCACTCTGGGTCGTGGAATCGAGCGCCGGAGTGAGAGGACCTCCGCTCCGTCGCGACCGATCCTGCTCAACATCCGCCCCGCACACGTCAGTCACCGGTCGTGACCTCTTTCCGCCGTGCGGCGGAGCCCGCCGGTGAAGCGATCCCCCTCACGACGTATGCGACAACGACCGCGACGCCGAACCATACTTACCTCAACGCACGCTTCGCCGGAGACCCAGGGGCAGTCAGCGGTACCGCCTGTTCAGCACAAGGAGCCCAAGCCAGCAGTGGCTTGGGGGCCTTGATTTGGGCGCCTTCCGTGCTCTCTCAGCCGGCGTGGAGGATTCGAAAGCGATCAGGTTCCGCCGGGTCCCGATCAACGACTTGGATCGGTGTCCAAACCCATTGCCAAACGCTGATGCCCGGCGTGCGGGAGAACCGGATCGGCCCGCGGGTGCCCTCGACCGCCACCCGCGGCCATGACTTGGCGATGGCCGCCCGGTCCGTGCCGTGGGAACGCAGCACCGCGGTGAGGACAGCGACGGTGTCCCAGCCTTCGAAGGCGACGAAGGAGGGCGCTTCGCCCAGCCGCTCGCGGAGTTCCTTCCCGACGCGTTCGCCGAGCGGACCGAGGCGCTCGGGCAGGTAGCGCAGGAACGGGATCCCGGCGCCGTCCTCTCCCAGCGCCGCGGCCCATTCGGCCAACTCCGGTTGTCCGGCCGGAGCGCCGATCAGGATTTCCACGAGCCGCCGGTCGCCCCGGACGGCCCTGACGATCGGCACCGCCGGCTCCGGATGGCCGACCAGCAGGAGGAGCGCCGTCGCGCCGTGGTCGACCAGCGCGTCGCACAGAGCCTCGGGGGTGAGCGCGTTCGTGTCGAGTTCGACGACGGTGCCGCCGCGGGCAGCGAGGTGGTCCCGCAGGACACGGGCCCCGGACGCCCAGTAGACGCTCGGCTGAGTCGCCACGGCGATCCGACGCCGGCCCGCGCCGAGGAGGAAGTCCGCGTAGATCCGCCAGCCGTGGGACTGGGCCGGGGCCAGGCGCGCGACCCACTCCGTCGGCACCTCGGTGAGCGCGTCCAGCACCGCGGACGAGCACAGGAACGGCACGCCGAGGGCGTCGGCCCGGACGGCGGCGGCGCGGGCGACGACGCTGTGATACTCGCCCGCCACCGCGGCCACGCCCAGGCCGGCCAGTTCGTCCACGGCCGCCGCGGCCCGCTCCGGATCGGCCGCGGTGTCCCGGACCACCAGCTCCAGTGGTCTGCCGTCGATCCCGCCGGCGTCGTTGACCTCGCGAACGGCCAGGTCGAGTCCAGCGAGAAGGTGTCGGCCCGCCTCGACCCAGCCGGGCCGCGTCAGCGGGACAAGAGCGCCCAGGCGGACGGACGACCCGTCTGCGTGCTCCGCTCCCGACGGCGATGGTGGCATGTTCATCGGGTGGCGTCTCCCTGGGGACGATGCGGTCGCGGTCCGCCCGGATTGCGCGCCGGCCGGAGCCGGCGGTTCGCGTTCGTCACGTCTCGGCGCGGCGGGCGCGCCCGGTGACCACGCCGGTCATTGGATCCATCAGCATCGCCCATAGGCAACCGATTATTTGTTCGCTGAGCTGCCACGCTTCAGCATCACCGAAGACCGTGCGCTGATCCGCGGTCCAGGTGTTCCTGGGCGGTCGTGGCCGCCGAGGAGGGGGCGCGTGGTGCGAACCTGACGTCGTACCCGAGGGCGCTGTGGTGGTCGATCGAGACGGCGACCACGGTCGGTTCCGGGGACTTCTATCCGGTCACGCCGTGGGCCGGGTCGTTGCTTCGCTTGTCATGGTCGTCGGGATCACGACGTACGGCATGGTCACGGCTGCGCTGGCGACCTGGTTCGTCAGCTGCGAGGAGCGGCGACACGGCCGCGTGCACCATCTGCGTGACGAGACCGCTCAGGCCCTGCATGAACGCTTCGACCGGCTCGAGCGTCTGCTGACGGGCGAACGGGACGGTGACTGAGGGCCTGCCGCCCGGCGGATGTCCCGGGGCGGGCCACCCCTTGCCGTCGTACGCGTCGGTCCCGGGTTGTTGCAGCAGACTCAGTCAGGTCGCGCGCACGGTGGCTTGCAGCTTCGCGCCAGGCAAGTAGTCGCGGTTGCGGCTGATCTTGCTGATCGCGTTGACCAGCCCCCGGAGGGGGCGCGGCACCCAGACGCTTGTGTAGCCAGACTGCTGAGACAGGTACGGGAACAGATGGGGAAAGTCCTGCCGGGCCCGACGCAGCCGGCGCCGCTTGGAGGCGTATCCGAGCAGCGTCGACATCACCACGAGAGTCACAAGCTCGGCGTCGCTGAGCGTGGATGCGATCCCGACCGCGGGACGCCACCGGGCGAGCTCCGGCGAATCCTTCAAGGCGTCATCCACCCGGCTCTCGCATCGTCATGCCGCAGGCAACCCCTTCGACTCACTCAGCCCGGCGATCCAGGCTCCGGCCAATTGCTCGCGTGCGGCAGGGGCCTGCCTCTGCCCTGCCTGGAAGGCGGGCACCCACACCGACGGGTCTGACGAGTCCGTGCCGAGCACCGCCGCTGAGGCCTCGCCCGGGAACAGCGATACCACCGTCTCCGCGCCCAGCGCGGCTAGTAGGACTCCGTTAGGTCTGTCGATCGGTCCTGTCTGGGGCATGTTGGAGGTGTGGACGCACACGAAGTGAACCGGGCTCGGGCGAAGTTGGCG
>NZ_JBIWPP010000103.1:0-4296 GCF_044768335.1 Streptomyces sp. NPDC101151
AACACCGCGCCTGGCCACAGCCGACCGGCACTGGACCTCAAACCGTCCTCATCACAAGACCCCAACCCGCAAGCCCGTAACGCAACGGCATTGGGCCTAGGGGACGATGCGCGTGACTGCCCCGTGTTCGGGATCCCCGTACTTCGAGATCAGCTGCTCGTCGCTCATGCGGTCAACTTCTTCGCTTCGTTCGACGGGAAAGATCACGTGGGTGTCCTTGTCCGTCCAGTACTCGACGACGCGGAGTGTGTCGGTGGCTCGGCTCATGCTCTGCTCCCTTGCGGCGCGTGGGGTTCAGGGTGCGTCTGCGCACGTCGAGGGTCAATGGGGAAAGGGGCTTCCGTTTTAGCCGGTGGAAGCGTAGGTTCCGCTTACCCCGCGTCGGCGCCCCGCAAGGCGTCGGCCCGCCGGTCCCGGGACGGCGGGCCACGCGGGGGCCAACCGCCTGCGGCGACCTCGCCGCCTGCATCCGATGCCTACGCCCAGTCCGTGCAGGCCCGAAGACCCACGTCCTGTCCGGCACCTTCAGCACGTCTGGCATCGGTTGCCGCAGCTCGACAGGCACCGCGTCGCCCAGCGCTCGATACAGCTCCGCCATCCCCTGCGCGCGGGCCTCGATCAGCAACCGGATCAGCGCCGCGATCTTGGGTGCAATAGCGCCTGGTGGTCGGCGAGGCACGCCACTGCCTGGCCGAACAGCACTGGCAGGCCCTGCACCGCCTCGTACGGCTACGAGCCGACATCCACGTCGCGACGCTCCGCAACGGCACCTTCTGCGGGTCACGTCCGGCGGCAATGGTCAATTGATCTGCGGTTCCGCCAGTAGCACCACTCGGCCGGATCCGACATCGAACCCCAGCTCCGGATAGCTTCGGTCCCCATCGCCTTCGGCTGTCATCACCACCGGCTTGCCCAGTCGGCGCCCGATCGCACGAAGAAATGCGCACAGCACGTCCAGCCGTTCCTGCCCCTGCAGCTCCCGAAGGTCCACGTCGAAACCGATCTCGTCAGCCGACTCCAACCGAAAGATCGCCAGCACATCCGGCGCCGGCCAGACCCGCATCCGCGCACTCGGCATCAGCAGGCCGTGACAGCACCTCTCCAGCACGCGGCAACGGCATGATCACGCCGCCCTCGGAGTACTCACGCCGCCAACCACTCGCGACGATCAGATCCAGAACCGCCTGCCAATCCTCAACCACCGTTGCCTCGACCCACACATCCGGAAGACGCCCCTCCCACTCAAGGTCGAAGAATCCCTTCACGTCATCCCACCGCAGCTCAGGCACCTGACAATGCTGACCTCACCCCGAGCACCGCGCACCCGGATTTCCTCACGATGTCGTCATCTGCGCCCTCGGCAACCCGCTGTGGCTGAAAGGGCCGCAGAGGGCCGGCGATCGTCGCGAGAGCGAGTGGGCGTCTTGTGGCCGCGATGCGCGAGGGCGGGGTGGAACGGATAGTGATGCCCCTGGCCTGAGGCGCGGGCGCCAGCGTCCACGGTGCGTCGCCGCTGGTCCGGACGGCGACTCGAGTGTTCATCCGGCGCGACTATCGGGATTTCGACGCAGCCGAGGAGATCCTTGAGCAGTCCGGGCTGAACTGGATCAGGCCGTGGCTGCTCATGACCCTCCTCCCCCTGCCGGCGGGATGACGGGTGGTGGCAACCTCCTCGCACACCCACACCCGGGCCTCCCTCACACGCGGGGCGGTCACGGCAGCCGCGGCCGACACTTCAGGACTCAGTGCCCACAAGGTCTGTGCCCGCACCAAACTGGCCGCGGGATCCTGCTGCGAGAATTCGGCCGACGCCACCCGGAGATCACCGTCGCCGACTTCCATCCAGGTATCGTCGCCTGCGACTTCGGGCGCTACATGACCGTCGCTTCCGCTGGTCACAGTCTCGACGAGGGGTTGTGCTCAGCCCTTTCTGGCCATGACCTCATCGCCGTATTCGAAGGCCATGCTCCGACGGCGTCGATCGGCGCCAGCAAGGTCCGGCCCAGAGCGGTGAGTTGGTATTCGACCCGCGACGGTGCTCCCGGATGTGTGTGCCGTGCCACCAGACCGTTGAGTGTGTGGTTCATCGGCCTGCTCGCGCAGTCGGGTTCGAACCGGCCGGGTCGCCGATCAAGACGCGCTTGCCCTTGTCCAGGACCCCGGAGTCGGCGGTGTTCCGCGAGGCCCCGAGGCCCTCGGCGATGCGGGCGACGGTTGACCTGCAGTCGACGACGAGCCTCGGTAGGAGATCGTCCCATCGTCACCGATGTCTACTCGGTATTGGCATCGGCATCGGACGATGTTGTTGCGTTGTCGGCGACGCGGGCACGGACGATGCCCCATCCGACGAGCGCCGCGGCGACGACGGTCAGCACGAGGCCGGCGCACGTGACCGCCTCGTGGAACTCCGCAGTCTGATGGGCGCTCCAGGTCGAGGTGGCGATGTCGCCGGTGAAGATCGCTGCGAGGATGGTCCCGCTGACGGCGATGCCGATTCCGGTGGTGACTTCGCTGGCAGTGTCGACCAGCGCCGCGCCGATTGTGGTGCGGTTCCGCGGGAGGCCACGCATCACGTTGGTCCCGGCGACGACGCCGACCACGCGCATGCCGGCGGCGCCGAGCACGAGCGCGATGGCAACCCACAGGTACCCGAAGCGGCTCAGCAGCCCGTAGACGGCCAATCCACACACGACCGCTCCGGTGCTGAGCCAGGCGGCCCTGTCGAGACCGACGCGCTTGACCAGCGGACCGATGACAGCGCCGCCGGCGATGAGAACAAGGACCTGCGGCAGCATCCCCATGGCCGCTTCCGCCGGCGTCCAGCCCCAGTCGAGCTGCAGTTGCAGCGTCACAAGGTAGCCGAGGCCGGCGGTCGCCAGTCCGGCCGCCCCCTTGAACGCCAGCCCGCTCGACACAAGGGGGCGAGCGACGAGCTTGATGTCGAGGAGCGGATAGCGGGTCGAGCGCTCGCGGACCACGAAGAGGACCCCCGTCACGATGGCTGCCGCCGTGGTCAGCCACGGGAGATACGACTCGGTGCCCGCCTCGACGAACAGCGTCGGTGCGACCAGTGCGAGCACGATCGTCGCCGTGCCGAGCAGCGCACCCGCAGCATCGATCGGGTCGCGGTGGAGGTCGTCCGCCTGGTCAGCGGGGATGCCGCTTCGAATGCCGATGAACGCGAGCGCGGCGATCGGCACGTTCACCAGGAGCAGGGCCTGCCACGGGGCGAAGGCGAGTACGAAGCCACCCACCGTGGGCCCGATAGCGAGCCCGACCAGACCCACTGTCGATATGAGCGTAGTCGCACGAACGCGGAGCCCGTCGTCATCGAACAGGCGGAACGCCAGGGCGAGTGAGCCTGGCGTCGTCATCGCGGCCGCGATGCCCGTCGCCGACCGGACCGCAATGAGCTGCTCCGCCGTAGTGACGAACGCGGTGGTCAGACTCGTCACGCCGAGCAGGACCAGCCCGACCAGCATGATCTTGCGTCGACCGACCCGGTCGGCCAGCGCGCCGAGGGCCAGCATGAGCCCGCCGAACACGACGGCGTACGCGTTGGTGACCCACTGCAGCGCAGTCGCCGACGCGGACAGCTCGCGCCCGATGGTGGGCAACGCGACGTTGAGGATCGAGTTGTCGAGCATCTCGAACAAGAACACGGCGGAAAGCCCGGCGAGGGCTGTCCACGCCTCGCGGAGGGATCGCGGCGAGCGAGAAGGTTCGGTCGATGGTTCGTGGTTCTCGACTACTTCACGGCGATGACGGCTATTCACTGCGCACTCCTTCGATGTGAAGAAGTGGCGGCTCGTCAGACGCCGCGTGTGCCCGTGAGTCACCGACGGACTCACGATTTTACTTCCGATGGCCTGACCCTAACACGCGGCCTGGGACTGACCTTGCTCGCTCCACCGCTACAGGGCTCTCGGCAGACGGCCGGACCGAGCGGGCCGATGCCGCCGCGGGCAGTGAGGACTTCACCCCGACGGCCGCCTCGCGGTGTCAGCTCGCCTACGACGGCATCCGCTACGACGTCGAGCTACGCCCGCGACTCGCGACAGACCCGCATCCGGAATAGCCACCTCCGCCGTCAGCAAGATCGAGGAGGCGCCACCCGGTATCGCCGCCAGCAGCGCTCGATCCCTCAACAGCAAAGGCTGCCCAGCACCCCCGGAATTGACAGAGGCAATGCGCATTCGGGCCTAGTACTGCAACGGTGCTTGCCGTGACTGCTGGCCAGCTCAGGGGTTGTGTCCGCGCTGTTTGTAGTGGCTGATACGGGCTTGATGTTGCCGT
>NZ_JBIWPP010000104.1:0-4173 GCF_044768335.1 Streptomyces sp. NPDC101151
CACAGACGCAAACACCGGATACGAGGCATACAACTCCCGCCCCATACCCACCCGCTGACTCCCCTGACCCGAGAACACCACCGCAGTACGACCCGAAGCCACACCCCCGGCAGGACCCTCCACCAGCCCCGGCACCGACTCCCCACGCACCAACGCCCCGAGCCCGGACACCAGAGCGTCGCCGCTCTCGCCGATGACCACCGCGCGGTGTTCCAGCGTGGCTCGCGCGGAAGCGAGCGACCAGCCCACGTCCACCGGGGACAGCTTCGCGTCAGCCGTCACAGTGGACCGCAGCCGCTCGGCCTGCGCGCGCAGCGCCGTTTCACCGCGGCCGGACACGACCCAGGGGACCACGGGCAGTGTGACGCCGAGCTCGCCCTTCTCCGCGGCCTCGACCGACTCCGACTCCGACTCCTGCTGCGGCTCGGGTGCCTGCTCCAGGATCACGTGCGCGTTGGTGCCGCTGACACCGAAGGAGGAGACGCCCGCCCGACGCGGTGCACCCGTCTCCGACCACGCCCGCTGCTCGGTCAGCAGCTCGACGGCACCCGCGGACCAGTCGATCTTGGAAGAGGGCTCGTCCACGTGCAGCGTGCGCGGCATCACCCCGTGCCGCATCGCCAGCACCACCTTGATGACGCCCGCGACGCCGGCGGCGGCCGCGGTGTGGCCGATGTTGGACTTGAGCGAGCCGAGCCACAGCGGCCGGTCCTCCGGCCGCCCCTGCCCGTACGTGGCCAGCAGGGCGTCCGCCTCGATCGGGTCACCCAGGGTGGTACCGGTGCCGTGCGCCTCCACCAGGTCCACTTCGGCGGCGGCCAGTTGCGCGTTGGCGAGGGCGGCGCGGATCACCCGCTGTTGGGAGGGGCCGTTCGGCGCGGTGAGGCCGTTGCTGGCGCCGTCCTGGTTGACCGCACTGCCGCGTACGACCGCGAGTACCGGATGTCCGTTGCTCTGGGCGTCGGACAGCCGCTCCAACAGCAGGAAGCCGGCGCCTTCGCCCCAGCCCGTGCCGTCGGCCGCCTCCGCGAAGGACTTGCAGCGGCCGTCCGCGGCAAGCCCGCGCTGGCGGCTGAACTCCACGAACGCCACCGGGGTGGACATCACCGAGACGCCGCCGGCCAGCGCCAGCGAGCATTCCTTGCGGCGCAGCGCGTGCGCCGCCTGGTGCAGGGCCACCAGCGAAGAGGAGCACGCGGTGTCCACCGTGACGGCGGGGCCCTCAAGTCCAAGGACGTAGGACACACGTCCGGAGAGCACCGCGCCGGAGCTGCCCGTCAGCATGTAGCCGGCTACGTCGTCCGGTCCGGAGCCCGTCGAGGCGCCGTACCCGGAGGGCGTGCCGCCGACGAAGACACCCGTCGCCGAGCCCTTCAGCGACGCCGGGTCGATCCCGGCGCGCTCGACGGCCTCCCAGGCCGTCTCCAGCAGCAGCCGCTGCTGCGGGTCCATGGCCAGCGCCTCACGCGGCGAGATCCCGAAGAACGCCGGGTCGAAGTCGGCGGCGTCGTAGAGGAAGCCGCCTTCGTTCGCGTAGCTGGTGTCCTTGCGGCCCGATTCGCGGTCCGGGTCGTACAGCGTCTCGATGTCCCAGCCGCGCCCTTCGGGGAATCCCGAAACGGCGTCGCTGCCATCGGAGATGAGTTTCCACAGCGCCTCGGGAGAGTCGGCGCCGCCTGGAAAGCGGCAGCTGACGGCGACGATCGCGATCGGCTCCCGGTCCGCTTCCTCCTGCTCCTTCAGCCGCTGACGGGCCTTGTGCAGGTCGGTCGTGACCCACTTCAGGTATTCGCGGAGCTTTTCTTCGTTCGCCATGTCAGGACTTTCCGAACTCCTGGTTGATGAAATCGAATATCTCGTCGTCCGAGGCCGTCTGGAGCTGGTCCTCGATGGCCGGGCCCTGTGGCTCGCCGTCGCCGGATTCGCTGTCCAGCTTCGACAGCAGCACCTGGAGCCGTGCGGTGAGCGTGGAGCGCAGCTCGCCGTCCTCGGGGAGGAGTGAGAAGACCGCGGCTTCCAGCCTGTCGAGTTCCGCCAGAGCCGACTCGGGTGCGTCGTCCTCGGCACCGACCAGATGGGTCCGCAGATAGTCGGCGAGGGTGGTGGGCGTCGGGTAGTCGAAGACCAGCGCGGCAGGCAGCCGCAGCCCGGTGACGCCCTGCAGCCGGTTGCGGAGCTCGACGGCGGTCAGCGAGTCGAAGCCCAGCTCCTTGAACGCCTGTTCCTCGCCTACCGCGTCGCCGCCCGCGTGCCCCAGTACGGCGGCGGCGGTGGCGCGGACCAGGTCCACAAGTTCCCGCTGCCGTTCGGACTGGGGCATGTCCGCCAGCCGCCGCGCCAGCGACGAGGACGACTCGGCGTCGCCGCCGTCGGTCGCGGCCTCCGTCGTCTCCGTCGCCCGGAGCAGTTCCCGTACTTCGGGCAGCGCGTCCAGCAGGGGCCGCGGCCTGGCCGCGGTGAAGCCGGGCACGAAACGCGCCCAGTCGATGTCGGCGATCACCGTGAACGTCTCGTCGTGGTCCAGGACCTGCCGGAGTGCCTCGATGGCCAGCTCCGGGTCCATCGCCACGACACCCAGTCGGCGCAGGTGCTCCTCCGCGCCGTTGTCCGTGGTCATCCCGCCATCGGCCCAGGCGCCCCAGGCCACCGAGGTCGCGGTCAGCCCACGCGCCCGGCGGCGCTGCGCCAAGGCGTCCAGGTAGGCGTTGGCCGTCGCGTAGGCGCCCTGTCCGCCACCGCCCCATACGCCGGCGTTCGAGGAGAAGAGCACGAAAGCGTCCAACTCCTCCTCCGCCAGCAGTTCGTCCAGGTGCGCCGCGCCCGCGACCTTGGCGACCGCCACATCGGCGAACGCGCCCAGGTCGGTCGCGTCCAGCGGAGCCGTCGGCGCCACACCCGCCGCGTGCACCACCGAGCGCACCGGAGAGCCTTCGGCCTTCAACTCCGCCAGCAGTGCGGCCAGAGCGGTACGGTCCGCGGCGTCGCACGCCGCCACCGTGACCCGGCTGCCGATCTCGGACAACTCCGCCTCCAGCTCCGCCGCGCCCGGCGTCCCCCGTCCACGACGGCTGGTCAGAACCAGGTGTTCGGCTCCACGGCGCGCCAACCAGCGGGCGACCTGCCCGCCCAGCGCGCCCGTGCCGCCGGTGATCAGGACCGTGCCCTGCGGCTTCCACTCCCTGGGGGCGTGGCGGTCGCCGAGCGGGTCGTGCTCCAGACGGCGTACGAACAGCCCGGAGGCGCGCAGCGCAAGCTGGTCCTCGTCGCCCGCCGCGACCCCCGAGAGCACCGCACGGAGGCGCGTCAGCGCCGTCGCGTCGGCCGTTTCCGGCAGGTCGATCAGACCGCCCCACCGCTGCGGGTGCTCCAGGCCGATGACCCGGCCCAGGCCCCACAGCTGCGCCTGCGCCGTGCTCACGGCTGCGGTGGCGGCGGTCGAGCGGCCTGTGGCGACCGCACCGCGTGTGGCCAGCCACAGCGGCGCGTCAAACCCGGCGTCGCCGAGCGCCTGCACCAGAAGCAGGGTTCCGGCAAGTCCCTGAGGCAGCACGGGGTGCGCCGGGTGCTGCGCCTCGTCGAGCGCGAGCAGCGACAGCACACCGCTCGGACCGGCGCCGCCCACGGACTCCTGACCGGCGGAAGTCGAACGGAGCCGGTCGGCCAGCTCCGCCCTGCCGCCGTCGGCCGGATCCCAGGCGAGCCGCGTCACGGTCGCCCCGCCGTCGGCCAGCATCCGCTCGGCGGCGGTGACCCACTCGGCGTCGGTGTGTCCGGCCGGGACCACCAGCAGCCAGGCCCCGGCCAGCGACGCGGCCGCCGCGGCGGGCTGCTCGGGCAGCGGCTGCCACGCGACGCGGTACCGCCAGCCGTCGAGCGTCGCCCGCGTACGGCGCTGCCGATGCCAGGACGACAGCGTGGGCAGTACGGCGCTCAGCGAGGACCGCTCGTCGGATCCGTCGACGTCCAACGTCGTGGCGAGGGAATCCAGGTCCCCGCGCTCGACCGCCTCCCAGAATTCGCCGTCCAGGGCGGTGGTGTCGACAGCGGCGCTGCCGGTCTGCGCCTGGGCGGCGTCCTCCAGCCAGTAGCGGCGGCGTTGGAAGGCATACGTCGGCAGTTCGACCCGGGAGGCACCGGCGCCGGCGAACACCTGGCCCCAGTCGACCGCGACGC
>NZ_JBIWPP010000105.1:0-4097 GCF_044768335.1 Streptomyces sp. NPDC101151
TCCTGGTTGACCGCACTGCCCCGCACCACCGCGAGCACCGGGTGACCGTTGCGCCGGGCGTCCGACAGCCGCTCCAACAGCAGCATGCCGACGCCTTCGGCCCACGCGGCACCGTCCGCGGCGTCCGAGAAGGACTTGCAACGGCCGTCCGCGGCAAGCCCGCGTTGGCGGCTGAACTCCACGAAGACGGACGGTGTGGACATCACCGTCACACCGCCGGCCAGCGCCAGCGAGCACTCGCCATTACGCAGCGCCTGCACCGCGAGATGCAGCGCCACCAGCGACGACGAACACGCCGTGTCCACCGTCACCGCCGGACCCTCCAGACCCAGCGTGTAGGCCACGCGACCGGAGGCCACGCTCCCGGCGCTGCCGCTGCCGAGGTACCCCTCGAAACCCTCCGGGGCGGTCCGCAGCCGCGAGCCGTAGTCGTTGTACATCACTCCGGCGAACACGCCCGTCCGGCTGCCGCGCACCGCACCCGGGTCGATCCCGGCGCGCTCGAACGCCTCCCACGAGGTCTCCAGCAGCAGCCGCTGCTGCGGGTCCATGGCCAGCGCCTCACGCGGCGAGATCCCGAAGAAGTCCGGGTCGAAGTCGGCCGCCGTGTGCAGGAAGCCGCCCTCCCGCACGTAGCTCTTGCCCTTCCGCTCCGGGTCCGGGTCGTACAGATCCTCGATGTCCCAGCCACGGTCCGTCGGGAACGGCGACACCGCGTCGGTCCCCGAGGCGACCAGGTCCCACAGCTCCTCCGGTGTGCGTACGTCGCCCGGGAAGCGGCAGCTCATCGCGGTGACGACGATCGGGTCGTCATCGCTCGCGACGAGCGCCGGTACGGGGGTGGAGCCGACGGTTCCGACGCCCACGCCCGCCAGCTCCGCCAGCAGATGCCGGGCCAGTGCGACCGGCGTCGGGTGGTCGAAGACCAGCGTCGCGGGCAGCCGCAGCCCGGTGGCCGCGTTGAGCCGGTTGCGCAGCTCCACCGAGGTCAGCGAGTCGAAGCCCAGCTCCTTGAAAGCCCGGCCGTCGTCCACCGCGTCCGCCGAGCCATGGCCCAGTACGGTCGCGACATGGCCGCGGACCAGCTCCACCAGTGTGCGCAGTTGTTCGCTCTCGGGCCGCCCCGCCAGTTGCTGGGCCAAGCCCGCCGATCCGGCCGGGCCGTCGGCCGCCGCGGCGCGTGCACGCCTCACGGGTCCTCGGAGCAGGTCGCGCAGCAGAGCCGGTGCGGGCTCGTCGGTGTTGCGCAGCGCGGTGAGGTCCAGCCGCATCGGCAGCAGGACCGGTTCGTCCACCGCGAGCGCGGCGTCGAACAGCGCCAGGCCCTCGTCGGAGGAGAGCGGGACCAGCCCCGAGCGGGTCATGCGGGCGAGGTCCGCCTCGCCGACCTCACTGGTCATCGTGGAGCGCTGGGCCCAGAAGCCCCAGCCCAGTGACACGGCGGGCAGGCCTTGCGCCCGGCGGAGCTCCGCCAGGGCGTCCAGGAAGGCGTTGGCCGCCGCGTAGTTGGCCTGCCCGGCGCTGCCGAGCACGCCGGCCCCGGAGGAGAAGAGGACGAAAGCGGAGAGGTCCAGGTCGCGGGTGAGTTCGTGAAGGTTCCACGCCGCGTCCACCTTGGGCCGCAGCACCCGCTCCAGCCGGTCCGGGGTGAGACCGGCGACGAGACCGTCGTCGAGGACGCCGGCGGTGTGCACGACGGCGGTCAGCGGATACTCGGCCGGAATCCCGGCCAGCAACCCGGCCAACGCTTCCCGGTCAGCCACATCACAGGCCGCCACGCTCACATCCGCGCCCAGCCCGGACAGCTCCCGCACCAACTCGGCCGCACCCGGAGCCTGCGCACCACTACGACTCACCAACACCAGCCGCCGGACACCGTGTCCGGTCACCAGATGCCGCGCCACCAGACCGCCCAGCGTCCCCGTCGCCCCCGTGACCAGCACCGTCCCCGAACCAGGACCAAAGGCCCCGGCAGCGGCAAGTGCCGTCGGCGCGGCGGCGGGCACGAGCCGTGCCGCGTACGCCGTACCGGCGCGCACGGCGAGCTGCGGCTCGTCGGCGGCGAGCAGCCGCGCGAGCACCTCGTCCGTCAGGTCGGCACAGTCGGCGTGGCTGGTGTGATCGGTGTGGCCGGTGTGATCGGCGTCGAGGAGCACGAACCGGCCCGGGTTTTCCGTCTGGGCCGTCCGCAGAAGCCCCCACACGGCCGCGGCTGCCGGGTCGGGCGCCGCGTCGCCGGGCCCGGTCGTGACCGCGCCGCGCGTGACCAGCACGAGCCGGGAGGCGCCGAAGCGCTCGTCGGCGAGCCAGGTCTGAGTCAGTGTCAGGACTCGGCGGAGCGCGGTGTGCGCGGCGGCGGCCTCGGTCACGCCCTGCTCGGCGGCCGTGACGGTGAAGGGTACGACCACCGCGTCCGGCACCGAAGCGCCGGAAGCGACCGCATCCGTCAGCGCACCGAGGTCCGCGTACGTCTCACCGCCACCGGCACCGACCGAGACCCAGGTGACCGGGTCCTGGCCCGTGTCCTGGCCGGGCTCCGGCACAGCCGTCCACCGGACCCGGAACAGGGCGTCATGGTGGCCTCCGGGTGCGGCGGCCGCGAGCTGCTCGAGGTCGACCGGGCGCGCCACGAGGGACTCGGCCGACGCCACCGTCGCGCCGGTGGCGTCCGCCACCAGCACCGACACCGCGTCCGCACCCGCCGGGGCCAGCTTCACGCGCAGCGTCGTCGCGCCCGCGGCCCGCAGGGTGACGCCGCGCCAGGCGAACGGCAGCCGTGCCTGGTCGTCCGCGAAGAAGTCGCCCAGCCGCAGTCCGTGCAACGCCGCGTCAAGCAGTGCCGGGTGGATGCCGAAGCGGGCAGCCTCGTCCTGCTGGTCCTCCGGCAGAGCGACCTCGGCGAAGATCTCGTCGCCGCGCCGCCATGCTGCCCGCAGCCCCTGGAACACCGGCCCGTAGCCGTGTCCCGCGGCGGCGAACTCCTCGTACAGGGCTTCGGTGTCCAGCGCCGCCGCCCCGGTGGGCGGCCACGTCGTCAGCTCGTCGGCCGCCGGCTCCGTGGAGCGTGCCCCGCCGTCAGCCAGCGTGCCCGTCGCGTGGCAGGTCCACTGCTGCTCGTGGGGCTGGGTGGTCTCTGTACGGGAATGAACGGTCAGCGCGCGGCGACCGGACCCGTCCGGCTCGGCAACGGTCAGCCGCAGCTGAACGCCACCGCGCTCGGGAAGGATCAACGGCGCCTGAAGCGTCAGCTCCTCCACCACATCACAACCGACCTGGTCACCCGCACGGATCGCCAACTCCACAAACGCCGTACCCGGCAACAACACCGTGCCGCCGACCGCGTGATCCGCAAGCCACCCGTGCGACCGCAACGACAACCGGCCGGAGAAGACGACGCCGTCGGAGTCCGGGAGGTCCATCGCCGCACCCAGCAGCGGGTGTGCCGTGGGCAGCAGCCCGACCGAGCCCATGTCGCCGCCCGCGGTGGGGCTGACCTCCAGCCAGTAGGGGCGTCGCTGGAAGGCGTACGTGGGCAGCTCCACCTGCTCGGCGCCGGTGCCGGCGAACACCTTGGCCCAGTCGACGCGGACGCCATGCGTCCACGCCTCCGCAGCGGAGGCAAGGAAGCGGTCCAGGCCCCCCTCGTCCCGCCGCAGCGAGCCGACGACGCCGAAGTGCTCCGCGCCGCGCTCCGCGGCCGTGTCCTGCACCCCGGCCACCAGCACCGGGTGGGCCGAGACCTCGATGAAGACCGCGTCCCCGGCGGCGGCAAGAGCGCCGACCGTCTCCTCGAAGCGCACCGTCCGGCGCAGGTTCCGATACCAGTAACCCGCATCCAGTTCCGACGCGTCGAGCAACCGGCCCTCCACCGTCGAAAAGAACGGCACGACAGCAGGCTCAGGACGAATACCGGCCAGCACACGCGCCAGTTCATCCTCGATCCGCTCCACATGCGAGGTATGCGAGGCGTAATCCACCGGCACCTTCCGCGCCCGGACCCCCTCCGCCTCACACACCGCAAGCAACTCGTCCAAAGCCTGCGGATCACCGGCAACCACCGTCGAGGACGGACCGTTCAACGCCGCCACCTCAAGACG
>NZ_JBIWPP010000106.1:0-4087 GCF_044768335.1 Streptomyces sp. NPDC101151
GAGGAGCTGACGCTTCAGGCGCCGTTGATCCTTCCCGAGCGCGGCGGTGTCCAGCTGCGGCTGACCGTCGCCGAGCCCGACGAGTCCGGACGCCGCTCGCTGACCATGCACTCCCGTGCGGAGAACGCGGCCTCCGAGGCGGCCTGGACCTGCCACGCGACCGGTGTGCTGGCACCGGACGGGCAGCAGCCCGGCTGGGACCTGGCGGCGTGGCCGCCGGTGGACGCGGTCCCCGTGGCGGTCGACGGCCTGTACGAGGGGTTCGCCGCCGCGGGTTACGGCTACGGGCCGGTGTTCCAGGGCCTGCGGGCGGCATGGCGGCGCGGCGACGAGATCTTCGCCGAGGTGACTCTGCCGGAGGACCACCAGGACGAGGCCGCCCGCTTCGGTGCGCATCCGGCCTTGCTCGACGCCGCCCTGCACGCCGTGGGCCTGGACGTCATCGGCGCGGGAGAGGAGGGCGACAGCGGTGTGACGGCCCGGCTGCCGTTCGCCTGGCGCGGCGTTTCGCTCCACGCTGCGGGCGCGTCCGCACTACGCGTCCATGTGTTGCCGACGAGCGGCACGGACGCCGTGTCCGTGGCACTGGCCGACGCCTCCGGCCGCCCGGTGGTCTCGGTCGACTCCCTGGTCATGCGGCCGGTCGACCCCGAGCGGCTCGGTGACGCGATCGCCCGGAGCGGGCCGCACGACGCTCTGTTCCACGTCGCGTGGACGGACCGTCCGGTCCGTTCCGACGTCGTCGAGCGGCTCGTGGAACAGGCCGACCCCGGCAGCCTCCCGTGGGCGCTTCTCGGCGACGACATCCTCGGTCTGGGCGCGGCGCTGGCCGGTACGTCGGTGTCGGTCAAGCCGTACGAGGACCTGGCCTCGCTGCACGACAGTTTCGCTGCCGACGACACCCTTCCAGGGGTGATACTGGCCGGCTGCGCTGCCGAGTGCGGTGACGGACCCGGCACGACGGCGACAGCCGCGCGCGGCGCTCTGCGAAGCGCCCTTGAGCTGGTTCGGTCGTGGCTCGCGGACGAGCGGTTCTCCGCCGACGCCGAGGCCGACGCCGGGGGGTACCCCCAGGCCCGGCTGGTCCTGGTGACCCGGGGCGCGGTGGCGGCCGGCCCGGACGAGGACGTACCGGACCTGGCGACGGCGCCGGTGTGGGGGCTGCTGCGGTCCGCGCAGAGCGAGAACCCCGGCCGGTTCGTGCTGCTGGACATCGACGACTCCCAGGAGTCGCGCAGCGCGCTGCCCGCCGCTCTGGCATGGGCGATCACTCAGGACGAGTCCCAAGTGGCGCTCCGCGCAGGCACGGTGCGTGTGCCGCGTGTGGCACCGGTGACCGCACCCGCCTCCAACGCCGCCCAGAACTCCGACCTCTCCGACCCCTCTGGCCTCTCGGACACGGCAGCAGACCTTGCCGCTGTCGGGGCCTTCGGTCCTGGTTCGGGGACGGTGCTGGTCACGGGGGCGACGGGGACGCTGGGCGGTCTGGTGGCGCGGCATCTGGTGACCGGACACGGTGTCCGGCGGCTGCTGTTGGTGAGTCGTAGTGGTGCGCAGGCTCCGGGTGCGGCCGAGTTGGTGCGGGAGCTGTCCGGGCTGGGCGCGGATGTGAGCGTGGCGGCCTGTGATGTGGCTGACCGGGAAGCGTTGGCCGGGTTGCTGGCCGGGATTCCGGCCGAGTATCCGCTGACCGCCGTCGTGCACACCGCCGGCGTCCTCGATGACGGAGTGATCGCGAACCTCACCCCCGAGAGCCTGGACCGGGTGCTACGGCCCAAGCTCGACGCGGCCGTCCACCTGCACGAGTTGACCCGCCATCTCGACCTTTCCGCTTTCGTCCTGTTCTCGTCGGCATCCGCCACCTTCGGCAGCGCCGGACAGGCCAACTACGCGGCGGCCAACGCCTTCCTGGACGCCCTGGCACACCACCGGCGGGCGCAGGGTCTGCCCGCCGTCTCGCTGGGCTGGGGCTTCTGGGCCCAGGCCAGCGGCATGACCGGCGAGCTGGCGCAGGCCGACATCCAGCGCATGGCACGCGGTGGTATGACGCCGCTGCCCACGGACAAGGGCCTGGAGCTGTTCGACACCGCTCAGCGTCTGGGCGAAGCGCTGCTGCTGCCCATGCAGTTGGACAGCGCCGCGCTTCGCCACCCGTCCGCAGATGGCGCCGACGCCGTACCCGTCATGCTGCGCGGCCTGATCCGGGTCCCGGCGCGGCGTGCCGCGGTCGCCGCGGCGTCCGGTGACCTCACACTGCCGCAGCGCCTGGCAGAGCTGCCGGAGAGCGAACGGGAGCGGACGCTTCTGGACCTGGTGCGGACACACACCGCCGCCGTACTGGGTCACGGTGCGACGGCCACCGTCGAAGCCGGACGTGGATTCCAGGAACTCGGCTTCGACTCCTTGACCGCGATCGAATTCCGTAATCGAATGAACATGGCCACCGGATTGCGACTTCCGGCCACGCTCATCTTCGACTACCCCACTCCCGCCGCCCTGGCGAAATACCTGCGCGCTGAGATCCGTATCGACGGAGCCGCGGCCGGGACATCCGTATCCGAGGAATTCGACCGACTGGAGACGTCGCTCACCGCGCTCGCCGCGGACGACGGGAAGCGCGTCGAAATCATGGTGCGTATGAAGGCGTTCCTGGCAAAGCTGGGCGACGCCGGGGGAACTGGGGCGGAGACACACGACAACAGCGACCTCGACGAGGTGTCGGACGACGAGCTGTTCAGCGCCCTCGAAAACGAGCTAAGGAAGTCTTGACCAAATGAACGTGGAACACCGCCGTTTTCGTGGGGGACTGAGCCAGCATGTCTAACGAGGAGAAGCTTCGCTCCTATCTGAAACTGGCAACGACCGACCTCCGGCAGACGCGTCGCCGGCTCGAGGAACTTGAGGCCAAGGACTCCGAGCCGATCGCGATCGTCGCGATGAGCTGCCGGTACCCGGGAGGCGTGGCGTCTCCCGAGGAGCTGTGGGATCTGCTCGCCTCGGGGACCGACGCGGTGTCGCCGTTCCCGACGGACCGTGGCTGGGACATCGAGGATCTGTACGACCCGGACCCGGAGCGGAAGGGCAAGAGCTATGTGCGGGAGGGCGGCTTCCTGCACACGGCGGCCGACTTCGACCCGGACTTCTTCGGCATGTCACCGCGCGAGGCGCTGGCGACCGACCCCCAGCAGCGGCTGCTGCTGGAGACCTCATGGGAGGCGATCGAGCGCGGCGGGATCGACCCCGAGTCCCTGCGCGGCAGCAAGACCGGCGTCTTCGCCGGAATCATGTACAACGACTACGCATCACGGATGCACGTGGCCCCCGACGGCTTCGAGGGCCACATAGGCAACGGCAGCGCCGCCAGCGTCGCCTCGGGCCGGGTCTCGTACACCCTCGGTCTGGAGGGTCCGGCGGTGACGGTGGACACGGCGTGTTCGTCGTCGCTGGTGACGCTGCATCTCGCGGCGCAGGCGCTGCGCAGCGGCGAGTGCTCGCTGGCGCTGGCCGGCGGTGTGACGGTGATGTCCACCCCCACCGTCTTCGTGGAGTTCAGCCGGATGCGCGGGCTGGCGATGGACGGCCGGTGCAAGGCGTTCTCGGACGCCGCGGACGGTGCCGCGTGGGCCGAGGGCGCGGGCATGCTGCTGCTGGAGCGCCTGTCGGACGCCCGGCGCGCAGGCCATCCGGTACTCGCGGTGATCCGCGGCTCCGCCCTCAACCAGGACGGCGCCAGCAGCGGCCTGACGGCGCCCAATGGTCCGTCGCAGCAGCGGGTGATCCGTGCGGCGCTGGCCAACGCCGGGCTGTCGGCCGCGGACGTGGACGTGGTGGAGGCGCATGGTACGGGTACGGCGCTGGGTGACCCGATCGAGGCGCAGGCGTTGCTGGCGACCTATGGTCAGGAGCGGTCGGGGGACTGGCCGTTGTGGCTGGGTTCGTTGAAGTCGAACGTTGGTCATACGCAGGCTGCTGCCGGTGTGGGTGGCGTGATCAAGATGGTGCTGGCGATGCGCCATGGTGTGTTGCCGCAGACGCTGCATGTGGATGAGCCGTCGTCGAAGGTGGATTGGTCGGCGGGTGCGGTGGA
>NZ_JBIWPP010000107.1:0-4063 GCF_044768335.1 Streptomyces sp. NPDC101151
TGAAGGACCTCGCGGCCAAGCAGTGACGGCCTTGGGCCCAACCCCCGGGCGTCGGCGGGACCGGGACACCTCCCGGTCCCGCCGGCTCCCGCAGCCATGACAGGAGAGGCGTACACCCATGACCCGGGTGCTCGTGGTGGAGGACGACCCGCAGCTCGTACGGGCCCTCGTGATCAATCTGCAGGCCCGCCGGTACGGCGTCGACGCGGCCCCCGACGGCGCCACCGCGCTGCGGCTGGCGGCCGCCCGCCAGCCCGATGTGGTCCTGCTCGATCTCGGACTGCCGGACATGGACGGCGTCGACGTCATCAAGGCCCTGCGCGGCTGGAGCCGCGTACCGGTCCTCGTCCTGTCGGCCCGGCAGTCCTCCGACGAGAAGGTCTCGGCCCTCGACGCCGGCGCCGACGACTACATCACCAAACCGTTCAGCATGGACGAGCTGCTGGCCCGGCTGCGGGCCGCCGTCCGCCGCACCGAGGACCTGCCGCTCGTCCCGGAGGCCACGCTGGTCCGCACGGACGGGTTCTCCATCGACCTGCTCGCGAAGAAGGTCGTGCGGGAGGGCCGTGACGTCCGCCTCACCCCCACCGAATGGCACCTGCTGGAGATCCTGGTCACCCACCCGGGACGCCTGATCACACAGAAGCAGCTGCTGCAGGAGGTGTGGGGCGTCTCCCAGAGCAACAAGACCAACTACCTACGGGTCTACATGGCCCAGTTGCGACGCAAACTCGAGGCCGACCCCTCCAGCCCCCGCTATCTCATCACCGAGCCCGGCATGGGCTACCGCTTCGAAGGGTGACCATGGCACGCGGCAAGCTCCGGATCTACCTCGGCGCGGCCCCCGGCGTCGGCAAGACCTACGCCATGCTCTCCGAGGCGCACCGCCGGGTGGAGCGGGGCACCGACTGCGTGGTCGCGTTCGTCGAACACCACCACCGGCCGCGTACCGAGGTCATGCTGCACGGCCTTGAGCAGGTGCCGCGCAGGGAGATCGAGTACCGGAACAGCACCTTCACCGAGATGGACGTCGACGCGGTCCTCGCCCGCCGTCCCCGGGTGGCCCTCGTCGACGAACTCGCGCACACCAACGTCCCCGGCTCCCGGAACACCAAGCGCTGGCAGGACGTCGAGGAGCTGCTCGCGGCCGGGATCGACGTGATCTCGGCCGTCAACATCCAGCACCTGGAGTCGCTGGGCGACGTGGTCGAGTCGATCACCGGCATCCGGCAGCAGGAGACGGTCCCCGACGAGGTCGTGCGCCGGGCCGACCAGATCGAGCTGGTCGACATGTCGCCGCAGGCGCTGCGCCGCCGTATGGCGCACGGCAACATCTACCGGCCGGACAAGGTCGACGCGGCCCTGTCCAACTACTTCCGGCCCGGGAACCTCACCGCCCTGCGCGAGCTGGCCCTGCTGTGGGTGGCCGACCGGGTCGACGCCTATCTGCAGGAGTACCGCACCGAGCACCGTGTCTCGACCATCTGGGGCTCGCGCGAGCGGATCGTGGTCGGCCTGACCGGCGGCCCCGAGGGCCGCACCCTGATCCGGCGTGCGGTCCGGCTCGCGGAGAAGGGCGCCGGCGGCGAGGTGATGGCCGTCTACATCTCCCGCAGCGACGGCCTCACCGCGGCCTCCCCGAAGGAACTGGCCGTCCAGCGCACCCTCGTGGAGGAACTCGGCGGCACCTTCCACCACGTGGTCGGCGACGACATACCGGCCGCGCTGCTGGCCTTCGCCCGGGGCGTCAACGCCACCCAGATCGTCCTCGGCGTCTCCCGCCGCAAGAGCTGGCAGTCCCTCTTCGGCCCCGGCGTCGGCTCCACGGTGGCCCGGGAGTCCGGCCCCGACCTCGACGTCCACCTCATCACCCACGACGAGGCCGGCAAGGGCCGCGGACTGCCCGTCGCCCGGGGCGGGCGGCTCGGCCGCTCCCGGATCATCTGGGGCTGGCTGGTCGGCATCGCCGGCCCCGCCCTGCTGACCTGGCTGCTGAGCGGTGTGTTCGCGGACGTCGGGCTCGCCAACGACATGCTGCTGTTCCTGACGACGACGGTGGCGGCGGCGCTGCTGGGCGGCCTCTTCCCGGCCCTGGCCTCGGCGGTGGTCGGATCCCTCCTCCTGAACTGGTACTTCACCCCGCCCGTCCACACCCTGACGATCGCCGATCCGGAGAACATCGTCGCCATCGCGATCTTCGTCGGGGTGGCCGCGTCGGTCGCGTCCGTGGTCGGCCTGGCCGCCCGCCGCACCCAGCAGGCCGCCCGGCTGCGCGCGGAGTCGGAGATCCTCTCGTTCCTCGCGGGCAGCGTGCTGCGCGGCGAGACCGGTCTGGAGGAGCTGCTGGAGCGGGTCCGCGAGACTTTCGGCATGGAGTCGGCGGCCCTGCTGGAACGCGAGAGCGACGTGGCGCCCTGGACCTGCGCGGGCAGCGTCGGCCCGCGCCCCTGCGCCACTCCCGAGGGCGCGGACGTCGACGTCCCGGCCGGCGACCATCTGTCCCTCGCCCTGTCCGGCCGTGTCCTGCCGGCCGAGGACCGCCGGGTGCTGGCCGCCTTCGCCGCGCAGGCCGCCGTCGTCCTGGACCGCCGGCGCCTGCGGCAGGAGGCGGACCAGGCCAAGGAGCTGGCCGAGGGCAACCGCATCCGCACCGCCCTGCTGGCCGCCGTCAGCCACGACCTGCGCACCCCGCTGGCCGGCATCAAGGCGTCGGTCACCTCGCTCCGTTCGGACGACGTCGAATGGTCGGAGGCCGACCAGGCGGAACTTCTCGCAGCCATAGAGGAGGGTGCCGACCGCCTCGACCTCCTCGTCGGCAACCTGCTCGACATGTCCCGCCTGCAGACCGGAACCGTCACGCCGATCATCCGCGAGACCGACCTGGACGAGGTGATCCCGATGGCGCTGGGCGGAGTACCCGAGGACAGCGTCGACCTGGACATCCCGGAGACCCTCCCCATGGTCGACGTGGACCGGGGCCTGCTGGAACGGTCGGTCGCCAACGTCGTGGAGAACGCGGTCAAGTACAGCCCGCCGGGGGAACGGGTCCTGGTCGCGGCCAGTGCCCTCGCCGGCCGCGTGGAGGTCCGTGTCGTCGACCGCGGTCCGGGCGTTCCGGACGACGCCAAGTCCCGCATATTCGAACCCTTCCAGCGCTACGGCGACTCGCCCCGCGGCGCCGGAGTCGGCCTCGGTCTCGCGGTCGCCCGCGGCTTCGCGGAGGCGATCGGCGGCACGCTCGACGCCGAGGACACACCGGGCGGCGGCCTCACGATGGTCCTCAGCCTGCGGAGATCCGGGGGCGTCCGGCCGGAGCCGGAGCAGGGGGTGCCGGCGACGGCGACCGGATGACCCGCCGTCGCGGGACAGAAGGCCGGGCCCGTGCCCTGACCCCGAGGACGTCGGGCATCGCCCGGCCGGCCGGGCTCGGGTTGAAGCGGCTCCACGCCAGATACTCGATGCGATGCGGGCCCGTCGGCCACCGGGACCGGCGCCGGTCCGGGGTCGTCGGCGGCCGGCTGAACGCCGACGGCAGCAGCGCGATACCGAGCCCGCGCGTGATCAGCCGGGTGATCAGCTCGACGACGCCGGCCTCGTTCACGACCTCGCGGACCAGGCCCGCGGCGGCGGCCACTGACCTTGGCGGGCCGGCAGCCGACGGTCGGCGGCCTGCTGCTGCTCCCGCGAGTTGAAGACCGTCGCCGCCGCCGGGATCGCTCGGCTGCGGACCTGCCGGGCCCACGCCGCTGGCGATCGGACCTGCCTGAGCCCGTCGGCCCTGCTCGGGCCCGGTGAGCGGACCGGCCGCTATCGGCGCGGCACCGACACCTTGCGCACCGGTGCCGACGGCCGGCCGTGGATCAGCGCCGAGGACCTGGCCGTCGCGGCCGTAGACGAACTCGAAAACCCGGGCCCCCGACCCCGCATCACGGTCGTCCATCACGACGCAGGTCCGCCGGTGTCCGACCCGCCTTAGAACCCCTAACGAAATGATCTTCGAGGTGGTTGGATCACTCCGAGCTCGATGATTTGGGGGTGCGGGGTGGCTCGGCCGAAGCCGTGG
>NZ_JBIWPP010000108.1:0-3918 GCF_044768335.1 Streptomyces sp. NPDC101151
GGCCGGTGTGGACTGGACGCGTGTCTTCGAGGGCACGGGCGCTGAGCAGGTCGACCTGCCGACCTACGCTTTCCAGCGTCAGCGCTACTGGCTGGGTGAGACGCCTCGTACGCTCGAGGCGCCGACCCCCACCGCCTCACTGCCTCTGGACGAGCAGCTCGCTGCCGTCGGCGACGACGAGCGGCGCCGGGCGCTACTGGATCTGGTACGCGTCCAGGTCGCGATCGTCCTCGAGTACGCGTCGGCGGACGTCGTCGACGTGGCGCGGACCTTCAAGGACCTGGGCTTCGACTCGCTCACCGCGGTGGAACTGCGGAACCGGCTGAACAGCGCGACGGGACTGCGGCTGCCGTCCTCCCTGCTGTTCGACTACCCGACTCCCACTGCCCTGGCCGGCCATCTGGAAGGCGAGCTGGTCGGTGACGAGCGGGGCGCCACGGCTCCGCTGCCGGTGCCGGTTGCTGCCGCGGGCAGCGACGAGCCGATCGCGATCGTGGGGATGGGGTGCCGTCTGCCCGGCGGTGTGACCACGCCCGAGCAGTTGTGGGACCTCGTCGCCTCCGGCGGCGACGCCGTCTCCGCATTCCCGACCGACCGTGGCTGGGACCTGGACGCTCTCTACGACGAGGACCCGGAGCGCTCGGGTACCTCGTACGTGCGGGAGGGTGGCTTCCTCTACGATGCCGCGGACTTCGACCCGGCGTTCTTCGGGATCTCGCCGCGTGAGGCGCTGGCCATGGACCCGCAGCAGCGGCTGCTGCTGGAGACCTCGTGGGAGGCGTTCGAGCGCGCGGGCATCGACCCGTCCACGGTGCGGGGAAGCCAGGCGGGTGTCTTCGCCGGGGCGATGTCCCAGGACTACGGGGCCTTGCTGCACGAGGCGACCGACGGCCTGGACGGCTATCTCCTCACCGGCAAGTCCACCAGTGTCATTTCGGGCCGACTGGCGTACTTCCTCGGTCTGGAGGGCCCGGCGGTCACGGTCGACACCGCGTGCTCGTCGTCGCTGGTGGCCCTGCACCAGGCGGTGCAGGCGCTGCACAGCGGCGAATGCTCGCTGGCGCTTGCGGGCGGTGTGACCGTGATGCCCACGCCCGGCATGTTCGTGGAGTTCAGCCGTCAGCGCGGGCTTGCCGCGGACGGGCGCTCCAAGGCGTTCTCGGACGCGGCGGACGGCACCTCGTGGGCCGAAGGCGCGGGCATGCTGCTGCTGGAGCGGTTGTCGGACGCGCGTCGAAACGGCCACCCGGTGCTGGCCGTGATCCGGGGCTCCGCGGTCAACCAGGACGGCGCGAGCAACGGCCTCACCGCGCCGAACGGGCCGTCCCAGCAGCGCGTCATCCGCCAGGCGCTCGCGAACGCCCGGCTGACCCCGGCGGACGTCGACGCGGTCGAGGCCCACGGAACGGGTACGGCGCTGGGTGACCCGATCGAGGCGCAGGCGCTGCTGGCCACGTACGGGCAGGGGCGGCCGGAGGACCGGCCGCTGTGGCTCGGCTCGCTGAAGTCCAACATCGGCCACGCACAGGCCGCCGCCGGCGTGGCCGGTGTGATCAAGATGGTGCAGGCGTTGCGTCACGGCGTGCTGCCGCGCACGCTGCACGTGAATCAGCCGACACACGAGGTGGACTGGTCGGCCGGTGCGGTGGAGCTGCTGACCGAGCAGCGGGCCTGGCCCCAGACCGAGGACCGGCCCCGCCGCGCTGGTGTGTCCTCCTTCGGCATCAGCGGCACCAATGCCCATCTCATCCTCGAAGCGGGCCCCGAACTTCCCGCCGCAGAAGCCCCGGCCGGGCCGGGCCCGGCCGCAGCATCCGCCCAGCCCTCCGCCGTCGTACCGTGGGTGCTCTCCGGCCGCGGCACGGACGCGCTGCGCGCCCAGGCCGCCCGGCTGCTCAACGGCATCGAAGGCGAAGCCGGGCCGTCCCCGCTGGACGTGGGCTGGTCCCTGGCGTCCGGCCGGGCACGGTTCGACAACCGCGCCGTCGTCATCGGCACCGACCGGGACGGGCTCACCACCGGACTCGCCGCGCTGGCACGTGGCGAGGACGCGCCGGGCGTCATCACCGGTCCCGCCGAAGGCGCCGCCGGGACCGCCCGCGTCATCTTCGTCTTCCCCGGTCAGGGATCGCAGTGGGCCGGCATGGCCGTGGACCTGCTGGACTCCGCGCCGGCCTTCGCCGACCGGCTGCGCGAATGCGGTGCGGCGCTCGCCGAATTCGTCGACTGGGACCTGGAGGACGTGCTGCGCCAGGCGCCCGGTGCGCCGTCGCTGGAACGCGTCGACGTCGTTCAGCCCGTGCTGTTCGCCGTGATGGTGTCGCTTGCGGCGCTGTGGCGCTCGTACGGTGTGGAGCCCGCCGGCGTGGTGGGGCACTCGCAGGGCGAGATCGCCGCCGCCTGCGTCGTCGGAGCGTTGTCCCTGCGTGACGCCGCCGGCGTGGTGGCGCTGCGCAGCCAGGCCATCGCCGCGGAGCTGGCCGGACTCGGCGGCATGGTGTCGGTCTCCCTGACCGCGGACGAGGCCGAGGCGCGGATCGCCGCCTGGGACGGGCGGCTGTCGGTTGCCACCGTCAACGGCCCCACCTCGGTGGTGGTGGCCGGTGAGGTCCAGGCCCTCGACGAACTGCTGACGGCGTGTGAGGCGGACGGCGTACGGGCCCGGCGGATCGCCGTGGACTACGCGTCGCACTCCGCGCAGGTCGAGAGGATCGAGGAGCGCCTGGCCGAGGTCCTGTCCGACATCAGCCCCCGGCCGTCGACGGTGCCGTTCCACTCGACCGTCACCGCGCAGGTGCTGGACACCTCCGGACTGGACGCGGCGTACTGGTACCGGAACCTGCGGCAGACCGTACGGTTCGAGGAGACCGTCGGCGCCCTGCTGGAGGCCGGCGACGCCGTCTTCGTCGAGGTCTCCGCACACCCTGTGCTGGCGGTCGGCGTACAGGAGACGGCCGAGGCGCGTGGCGCGCGGCAGTCCGCCGTGGTGGGATCGCTGCGACGCGACGAAGGCGGCCTGGACCGCTTCCTCGCCTCCGTCGCCGAGGCGTGGACGCACGGCGTCACGGTCGACTGGGCGCGCGCCTTCGCGGGCACCGGCGCCTCGCGCGTCGAACTGCCGACGTACGCCTTCCAGCGGCAGCGCTTCTGGCTGGAGACCGCGACGAGCGTCCACCCGGACACCGGCGCGGCTCTCGCCGCGCGCGGCACCGACGAGACCGAAGCACGCTTCTGGGCAGCGGTCGAGGGCGAGGACCTCGGCTCCCTCGCCACCACGCTCGGCGTCTCCGCCGACCAGCCCTTCAGCGCGGTGCTGCCCGCCCTGTCCACCTGGCGCCGGCAGAGCCAGGAGCGGAGCAGGCTGGACGGCTGGCGGTACGACGTCACCTGGAAGCCGCTCGACCGGACCCCGAGCCCGGTGCTCTCCGGGACCTGGCTGGTGGTCGTGCCGGCCCGGCTGACCGCGGACCCCTGGGTGGCCGCCGCCGCCCAGGCCCCGGCCGACCACGGGGCCCGCACCCTCCGCCTCGTCGCGGACGCGGATGCCGACAGGCAAACGCTGGCCCAGGCGATCACGGAGACCGTCGCCGACGGCACCCGGCTCGCCGGAATCCTGTCCCTGTTGGCACTGGACGAGGCGGATCACCCCGCGTACGCGGACGTGGCCGCCGGACTCGCCGGAACCTCGGCACTGCTCCAGGCGCTGGGCGACGCGGGCATCGACGCACCGCTGTGGTGCGCGACCCGGGGCGCCATGGCCACCGGTCGCACCGAGCGCCCGAACGGCACAGTCCAGGCGCAGGCTTGGGGGTTTGGTCGGGTGGCGGCGTTGGAGCATCCGGATCGTTGGGGTGGTCTGGTCGATCTTCCTGAGGTGTTTGATCCGCGGGCGCGGGAGCGGTTGTGCTCGGTGTTGGC
>NZ_JBIWPP010000109.1:0-3611 GCF_044768335.1 Streptomyces sp. NPDC101151
CAATCCACCTTCGACGACGGCTCATCCACATGCAGCGTCTGCGGCAACACACCATGGCGCATCGCCAGCACCATCTTCATCACGCCGGCGACACCGGCAGCAGCCTGCGTATGACCAACGTTCGACTTCAGCGAACCCAGCCACAACGGCCGGTCCCCCGACCGCTCCTGACCATAGGTCGCCAGCAACGCCTGCGCCTCGATCGGGTCACCCAGCGCCGTACCCGTGCCGTGCGCCTCCACCACGTCCACCTCAGTGGAAGACACCCGCGCGTTGGCCAGCGCCGCACGGATCACCCGCTGCTGCGACGGACCGTTCGGCGCCGTCAGACCGTTGCTCGCACCATCCTGGTTGACCGCACTGCCCCGCACCACCGCGAGCACCGGGTGACCGTTGAGCCGGGCGTCCGACAGCCGCTCCAACAGCAGCATGCCCGCGCCCTCACCCCACCCCGTACCGTCCGCCGCGTCCGAGAAGGCGCGGCACCGGCCGTCCGGAGACAGCGCGCGCTGACGGCTGAACTCCACGAAGGCCATGGGGGTGGACATCACCGTCACACCGCCGGCCAGCGCCAGCGAGCACTCGCCGCTGCGCAGCGCCTGCGCCGCGAGATGCAGCGCCACCAGCGAAGACGAACACGCCGTGTCCACCGTCACCGCCGGACCCTCCAGACCGAAGGTGTAGGAGAGGCGTCCGGAGGCGACACTGCCCGCGCTGCCGTTGCCGAGATAGCCCTCGAAGCCCTCCGGGGCGGTCCGCAGCCGCGAGCCGTAGTCGTTGTACATCACTCCGGTGAAGACACCCGTCTGGGTCCCGCGCACCGCGCCCGGGTCGATGCCCGCGCGCTCGAACGCCTCCCACGAGGTCTCCAGCAGCAGCCGCTGCTGCGGGTCCATGGCCAGCGCCTCACGCGGCGAGATCCCGAAGAACGCCGGGTCGAAGTCGGCCGCCGTGTGCAGGAAGCCGCCTTCCCGCACGTAGCTCTTGCCCTTCCGCTCCGGGTCCGGGTCGTACAGATCCATGTCCCAGCCACGGTCGGTGGGGAACCCGGAGATGCCGTCCCGGCCGGCGGCGACCATCTCCCACAGTTCCTCCGGAGAGCGCACACCGCCCGGATAACGGCAGCTCATGCCGACGATGACGATCGGGTCGTCGTCCACCGGGCCCCGGGCCGCCGTCGCCGCTGCGACGGCGGAGCCCGTCGTGCCGTCCCCCAGCAGCTCGGTGAGCAGGTGCCCGGTGAGCGCGTCGGGCGTCGGGTAGTCGAACACCAGGGTGGCGGAGAGCCGCAGGCCCGTCGCCTCGTTGAGCCGGTTGCGCAGCTCCACCGAGGTCAGCGAGTCGAAGCCCAGCTCCTTGAAAGCCCGGTCGTCCTCCACCGCGTCCGCCGAGCCATGGCCCAGCACGCCGGCCACATGGCCGCGGACCAGCTCCGACACCGCCTCCAGCCGCTCGCTCTCGGAGCGTCCGGCCAGGCGCTGCGCCAGCCCGGCCGCAGCGCCGCTCCGCGCGGTGGCTCGGGCCCGCGCCACCGGACCGCGCACCAGGCCGCGCAGCACTGCGGGGACCGGCCCGCCGGTCGCGCGGAGCGCGGCGAGGTCCAGGCGCACCGGCAGCAGCATCGCCTCATCCGTGCCGACGGCGGCGTCGAACAGGGCCAGGCCCTCGTCGGAAGCCAGCGGCACCAGCCCGGACCGCGCCACCCGCGCCAGATCGGCGTCGGTCAAGTGGCCGGTCACGCCGCTGCGTTCGGCCCAGAAGCCCCAGGCCAGGGATGTCGCGGGCAGGCCGCTGACCCGTCGCCGCTGTGCCAGCGCGTCGAGGAAGACGTTGGCCGCCGCGTAGTTGCCCTGGCCCGCGCTGCCCAGGGCGCCGGAGGCGGAGGAGAAGAGCACGAACGCGGTGAGGTCCAGCTCGCGGGTGAGCTCGTGCAGGTTCCACGCCGCGTCCACCTTCGGGCGCAGCACCGCGGCGAAGCGGTCCGGGGTCAGCGTGGCGACGAGACCGTCGTCCACCACACCGGCGGTGTGCACGACGGCGGTCAGCGGGTACTCGGCCGGAATCCCGGCCAGCAACCCGGCCAGCGCCTCCCGGTCAGCCACATCACAGGCTGCCACGCTCACATCAGCGCCCAGCCCGGACAGCTCCCGCACCAACTCGGCCGCACCCGGAGCCTGCGCACCACTACGACTCACCAACAGCAGCCGCCGGACACCGTGTCCGGTCACCAGATGCCGGGCGAGCAGGCCGCCGAGCGTCCCGGTTCCGCCGGTCAGCAGGACCGTGCCCGTACCGTCGAACGGCGGGAGGGCCGTGTCGGCTCCAGAAGCGCCGGCGCGCTCCAGGCGGGGTACCCGGATCTCACCGTCGCGTACCGCCAGTTGCGGCTCGTCGGAGCCGAGGGCGCGTGCCAGATCCTCACCGGACGGCTCCGTGCCGTCGGTGTCGAGCAGCACGAACCGGCCGGGGTTCTCCGACTGCGCCGCGCGCAGCAGACCCCACACCGGGGCGGAGGCCAGGTCTCGTACGTCCTCCTCGGGGCCCGTCGACACCGCGCCGCAGGTCACCAGCACCAGCCGCGCCTGAGGGTGTGTCCCAGCGGCCGCGCTGGGAGAGAACCGCTCGTCGGTGGGCCAGTTCCGCACCAGGGACACGGCGTGTTCCAGCGTGTCGCGTACCGCCTGCGGGGTGACTGCGTCCTCGGCACTCTGTGGGAACGGGACGAACACGGCGGACGGCGGCATGGCGGCACCGGAGGCGACGGCGGCGCCGAGCGCGTCCAGGTCCGCGTACGTGGCGCTCTCGGCGGCCACCGTGCCGAGCCCATACCGCGGCAGCACCTCCGACGTGCCGAGCAGCGCCCAGTCGGTGGCGCTCTCCGCACTGGGGGCGGCGATCGCGGTCAGCGTCGGCCACGTGAGACGGAAGAGCGCGTCGTGCCGCGGGCCGCCCTGTCCCGCGCGGGCGAGCTGGTCGGCGTCGATCGGACGTACGACAAGGGAGTCCACAATCGCGACCGGCTCACCCGTACCGTCCGCGACGGTCACCGAAACCGCGTCCGCACCCGCCGCGGCGAGCGCCACGCGGAGCGTGGACGCGCCCGTGGCACGCAGCGACACACCGCTCCAGCTGAACGGCAGCCGTACCTGCTCACCGTCCCCGAAGAACTCGCCCAGACGGATGGCGTGCAGGGCGGAGTCCAGCAGCGCCGGGTGGATACCGAAGCGGGCGGCCTCGTCCTGCTGGTCCTCCGGCAGAGCGACCTCGGCGAAGATCTCGTCGCCGCGCCGCCATGCCGCCCGCAGGCCCTGGAACACCGGCCCGTAGCCGTAGCCCGCGGCGGCGAACCCCTCGTACAGGCCGTCGACCGCCACGGGGACCGCGTCCACCGGCGGCCACACGGTCAGCTCGGGGAGGGCGGAGGTCGTGGGGCCACTGGCCAGGACGCCCGAAGCGTGGCGGATCCATGCCTCGTCCAGCCGGGTGTCCTCCGACCTCGAGTAGACACCGAGGGCACGGCGTCCGGACTCGTCGGGCTCGGCGACGGTCAGCCGCAGCTGGACACCGCCGCGCTCGGGAAGGATCAACGGCGCCTGAAGCGTCAGCTCCTC
>NZ_JBIWPP010000110.1:0-3463 GCF_044768335.1 Streptomyces sp. NPDC101151
GGTCAAAGAGATGCTCCTGCAGGCGAAGGAGGACCTGACCGCGTTCGCCGTCCTCCCCCTCCAGCACTGGAAAAAGATCCAGTCCACCAACCCCCTGGAACGACTGAACCGGGAGGTCAAACGCCGCACCGACGTCGTCCAGGTCTTCCCCAACCCCGCCGCACTCCAGCGCCTGGTCACCGCCGTCCTCAGCGAACTGCACGACGAGCGGATCGCCTTCCCCCGCCGCTACCTCCCCGAAGGCAGCATGACCGGGCTCTACCCCGAGCTCCCCGACAGCGCCCCCGCGCTACCCCACACCACCAACACGCCCACCGAATGATCGCCTACACCACCAAGCGGGACGCCATCCGTTGTGTCCCGGCCCGTGACGCATCGGCGCCGTCGTCGCAGCGGTCCTTCTGCAGTGCTTGGCACACGCTGGTGCCATCGAGTTGACCGGATCTTGGTGAACCTCGACGAGGCACAGCCCCGCACAATGCGGCCGACAAACGCCGTGGCCTCGCCGCCCCGGCCAGGGGCGCCCGAAATTCACCTACCACCGGCGGACCGTCTTGTAGGAGTCGACCACCCCGCGCTCGAGCATAAACTCCTCGACCTCGGGGAAGCTGAGCGGGAAGCGGATCTACAGCCACACGCAGTGCGATATGGCCTCCGCCAGATATCGGTGGTCCTTGTACGACGGCACCGTGGACGACACCAACGGCTCCCCTCCCGGCCGCGAACAACCCGAAGATCATCCCACTCGACCGTCAATGTGACGCTCGCCGATGCCTGATCTCACTTGCCAGCCGCCGCTTTCGTGGACTGTGACGATCCTGCTGCTGTGGAACCTGGACACAATGGAGCAGTGGAAACGTCCGCTATTCTTATCTTATGTGCGCTGACACGGTAAACCGGGAAACTGGGGGCGACATGACAGCACCTCGATCGGCGCCCGCGTCAAACCCACGAAACCCCATGGCACTGCCGGAAGCGGAGATTGCGGAACGTGTCCGCCGCGAAGAGTTCTTCACGGCTGTTCTGCGGAAAGCCGTGGGTGATTTCGGCGTCGCGGCGGCGACGCTCTACATGCCGGACGACAACACGCTGCGTGCCGTGGCGATCGGCGGGGTGCCGCCCATAGTCTGCTGCCAGCACGACTTGGTAGGCATGGGCGAGCCCTTCGCCTCAGCCACCGCCTATCGGGAGCGGCGGCTCGTGACGGTGGGCAGACCCGGCGGACCAGGGGACACCGAGGTGCCCTTCAGAGGCACCCTGGGGTACCCGTATTCGGCGGCCGCCGTGCCGCTGATCCACGGCGACCGGTCCATCGGGGTACTCGTCCTCGTCTGGGTGCCGGCAGCCGACCAGCCGCTGCCTCGCACGCAGCGCGAAGGACTGACCGCCTGGGGGCGGGAACTTGGCGACTCACTGACCGAGCTCGAAGAGACGGGCCATGGTTCTTTGCTGACGGCTAGACCCGTGCTGGTGCCGGTGTTCTCCACCGAAGCGTTCGGCAACCGAGCGGGCTCCCGGCCGTGGGGACTGCCGCAGGTCCCCGGCTCGCCGAGCCTGACTTTCATGTTCCACCTGCACAAGCTAGCCACTCGGCTCAACAGCGCAACGAGCGTGGCCGACGTAGTCGCCGCAGCTCGCTCGTGGATCATGCTGCCCTTCAATGCACAAGCCATAGTTGTAACCGCCATCGACGACGGACGTTCGTGGATCATGGGGCACAGCGGTTTCCCAAGGGCGACTGTGCGCCGGATGCACGGCGACCGCATCGACGGGCACAGGCCCGAGACCGCAGTCCTGATCAACCGCGCCCCGCTGTTCTTTGAGACACCGCACGACCTGGAGAGCCGCTACCCGGGGACCGCGGAGGAGGAGCTGAGGAGCTGGGCCTTCCTACCGATCTCCGCCAGCGGACAACTGGCGGGCGGCTGCGTGCTGGGATTCGAGCACCACCACAGGTTCACCCCCGAGGAGCAGACCTTGGTCATGATGATGACCGACCTGCTTGGTTCCGCGCTGGCCCGAGCACGCATGGCCGAGCAGGCGCACCTCCTCGCAGAGTCCCTGCAGAAGAAGCTCCTGCCGCGCATCCTCCCCGAGGTGCCAGCAGTGCTCACCACCGCACGCTATCTCCCGGCACGGACCTCCGCCGGGCTGGGCGGCGACTGGTACGACGAGATCACATTGCGGGACGGGCGCATCGTCCTCGTTGTCGGCGACGTCGAGGGACACAGCATCGACAGTTCGGTGGTCATGGGCCAGCTGCGCAGCACGGTCCGGGCCTACGCAACCGAGGGGCACAGCCCCGGCAACGTCCTGGCGCGGACGAACGAGTTCCTTGCCCGGGGGGACAGCGAGCTGATCGCCACCTGCTGCCTCGTCTGCCTGGACGTGGCCTCAGGGGAGGCCGAACTCGCCTCGGCCGGCCATCCTGCCCCCTGGCTGCTCCTGCCGGACGGCCAGGTAGTGCCCGTCGGCATGCCGGCGAACCTCCCGCTGGGCGTCCGCCCCGAAATTGGGTACCGCACCACCGACTTGGTCCTGAAGCCGGCTACGGTGCTGATGCTGTACACCGACGGTCTGGCGGAGGGCTGGCCGTCGGACGTGGTGGAGCTGGCCGGCGACCTCCTGCGTGGTGTCGGGGACCGGCCGCAGGTATCTCCCGAGGAACTCGCCGACCGCATGGTCGCCGAAATCCTTGAGTCCGAGCAGCGCAGAGACGACGTGGCCCTGCTGCTCGCGCGCTACGAAGGATCCCAACTCGGCCCCCGGCGTCATGTCGGTACGATGGCCATCGAGCGCCACGACCTGAAGGGCGTCAAGCAGGCGCGCAGGTTCATTAGGGAACAGCTCCATGTCTGGGACCTTGACGAGGTGAGAGATGACGTCGAGCTGCTCGCGTCCGAAGTGGTCACCAACGCACTGATCCATGCCGACAGCAGCGTCGACGTACGGCTACGCGAATACCCCGACCACCTGCGTCTGGAAGTGCGCGACGCGGACCCGACACCACCTGTCCCCAGTGCGGTTACCGCCACGGACGAGGCCAACGCCTGGGCGGAGCACGGCCGGGGACTGCTCATCGTCGACGAGCTGGCCTCGCAGTGGGGCAAGTCGCCAAGCGGCCGCGGCAAGACCGTGTGGTTCGACATGCCCCGGACGCCCCGTACCGGCGACGGGGCGTGGGGTGCCATCGTCGACGAACTGGCCATGTGACGAGACGGATATCAGGGCAGCGAAGCGGAGCGAGGCCAGCCGGAAGGTTATTCAGCAGAATCTAGCGAGGAATCCTGGGCCTTCAGGACTCCGTTGGGAAATCCGTAAACCGGGTGTGAGTGGGCCTCTATGCGGCCAGGTCAAGTCGGGCTAGAGCCAATGCCGTTGCGTTACGGGCTTGCGGGTTGGGGTCTTGTGATGAGGACGGTTTGAGGTCCAGTGCCGGTCGGCTGTGGCCAGGCGCGGTGTT
>NZ_JBIWPP010000111.1:0-3189 GCF_044768335.1 Streptomyces sp. NPDC101151
TAGGCGCTCAGCGCCGCGGTGAGCCCGCTGTAGCTGTAGAACCCGTTCCGGCTCGGGAACATCTGGTTGAACTGCGACTCGCTCACCACGAAGCCGGACGGGTTGGTCCCGCCGCCGCTCGCGGGCGCGTTCCACTTCTGGTTCGCCGCGCCGGAGCAGGTCCAGATCTGCAACCGGGTGCCGTTGGCGCTGTTGTTGTCCCGTACGTCCAGGCACTTGTCGGCGGCCGGGTTGACGATGTCGTGCGCCGCGGTCACCTGCCACTGCTGGTTGGCGCCGCCCGAACAGTCCCAAAGCTGCACCGCCGCGCCGTCCGCGGTGCCGCGGTCGACCACGTCCAGACACTTGCCGAGCGCACGCAGGGTTCCGTCCCCGGGATTGGACCAGATCTGGGCGCCGGTCCCGTTGCAGTCGTAGAGCTGTACGGCGGTGCCGTTGGCGCTGTTGGCTCCCGCCACGTCCACGCACTTTCCGGTGAGTCCGGTGATCGTGCCGTCGGCGGCCTGCGCGGGAGCGGCGGAGAACAGCGCGGCGAGGAGGGCGGCGAGAACGAAGCAGATCGTGAACCGGCCGGCGGGAGCGAGTCCGGTGCGGGTCCGTCTGTGGCTGAGAGCCGGCATGGGTGCGGCCTTTCGTGTGGGGGTGGCGTGAACCTAGAGGCGTGAACCACTTTCGTCAAGGTCTGAAGTAAGTTATGAGGAAAGCGAGTTGGTGAATACGCGGCCGTTGGTGACTTGTACGCGGGTCCCGAAAAGCGGCTGCGGCTGACGGCCGGGCGACGTCGCCGCGGTGTCGGCGCTGTTGTCGACGAGTTCGCCACCGACCGTCAGGGCGCCGGCCGTCAGGGCGCCGGGCGGCTGGGGGCCGTATTGGGTCGCCCGGCACGGATCGGACGCGGCGAGGCCGGCGTCGAATTGGGCGGGGGCGGGGTGGACAAGCCGGCGGCCAGGGCCGGCAGGGCGACGGGGCAGCCGCTTCGCAACGCGACTGGGCGGGCGGCAGAGGGTCCGGCCACGGGGAGGATCACAGCCTTTCCTGGTCGACTGGACGACGAGCTGGAACCTTGAGGGTCTGCACCAAACGCGTCAAGGGGCGAAGGCGGCAGCACACTTGACGACATCTCACTTGACGGCATCTCACTTCACGGGAGTCGCACCACGAGGGCGCGCAACGCCGCTCTGTGGCAGGGAAGTTCGACGCCTTCGGCCTCACGCTCGTCATGCGGCTGAACGCCAGGGACGGCTACGACGCCGAGGTGGGCGAGAACCGGCAGACCCTGACGGAGGACCGCGCCACGGCCTGCCAGCGATTCACCGACGCCGTTCCGGCACATGGCAAGGTGCTCGCCCCGTCCGAGGCTCCGTTCCGCATCAGCGCGCCCGGCGCCCGGCGTCGGGTGGTCGAGCGGCGCGACGGGTCCCGTACCCAGCCGGTCAGCCCGTCGGATGGGAACCCGGGGTGTGACCGAAGGTCCGCCGGAAGACGTCGATGAACGCGCTGGCGGACGACCAGCCGCACCGGTGGGCCACCGTGGTCACGGGCGTCTTCTCGGCCAGCAGGACCAGCGCGTGGTGCAGTCGCAGCTGGGTGCGCCACTGCGGGAACGTCATGCCGAGGTCGCCGCGGAACAGGCGGGACAGGGTACGGTCGCTCGCCCCGACCTCCCGGCCCAGTTCGGCGAGGGTGCGGCCGTCGGCCGGGTCGGCGCGCAGGATGTCGCACAGCTCCTTCAGCACGGGCGCGGTCGGCGTCGGCAGGTGCAACGGCTGCTGCGGCGAGGCACGCAGCTGGTCGAGCAGCACCCCGCGCAGACGGGCCCGTTCGGGGGTGTCGTCGCCTGGGGTACGGGTGTAGGCGACGATCAGCTCGCGCAGCAGCGGGCTGACGGCGAGCACGGTCGGGGTGTCCAGGTCGAGCGGGTCCTCGGTCGGTGGCAGTCCCACCAGGTGGAGTTCGAGTTCGCCATGGGCCTGGTGCGCGTGCACGGTGCCGGCCGGCACCCAGATGGCGCGGGTGCCCGGGGCGACCCAGGATCCCGCACCGGTGGTGACGGCCAGCACGCCGCGGCCGGCGTAGACGATCTGGTGGTCGTCGTGCCGGTGGGCGTCTATCACGGCGCCCGGCGCCAGCCTCTGGGTGCGGGTCGGAGCGATCGGCTCGTGGCGGATCTGCGACATCGCTTGGCAGTTTATCGGAAGCCCGACATGACGCCGACTGCGGATCATGGCGGGCTGCGAAGGAATACATCGATCACGCTGCTGTCCCTCGGGCACGCCTGCGTCGACGTCTACCAGGGTCCGGTGGCGTCTCTCGTCCCGTTCTTCGTCGCCGAGCGCGCCTACGGTTACGCGGCCGTGTCGGGCATCGTCCTGGCCGCCTCCCTGCTGTCGTCGGTGGCGCAACCGGTGTTCGGTGCCCTCACCGACCGCTGGGCGATGCCCTGGCTGCTCCGGGTCAGCACCCTGCTGGGCGGTCTGGGCATCGCCCTGAGCGGACTCGGCGGTTCCTACGGGCTCACCCTGCTGTTCGTGGCGGTGTCCGGGGTCGGCGTGGCCGCCTACCATCCCGAGTCCGCCCGCATCGCGCGGCTCGTCGGCCGTGGCAGCCACACCGCCATGAGCTGGTTCTCACTCGGCGGCAACCTGGGTTTCGCACTGGCCCCGCTGCTGGTGGCCGCCGTCGTGGGCACCGGCGGACTGCGCCAGACTCCGCTGCTGGTGCTGCTGGTGCTGCTGGTGCTGCTGGTGCTGCCGGCGCTCGTCGGCAGCGTGCTGTGCCTGCCCGTGCTGCGTGCCCTGGGCCGGCGGCAGGCCGCCGGCACCGGTACGGCGGTGGCGGCCGGGGACGACGACAGGGCGTCGTTCATCAGACTGTCGCTGGCCGTGGTGTGCCGCTCGATCGTCTTCATCGGACTGAGCACGTTCATCCGATCTCCTTCGTGGATACCCCCGGGTTCTGCCGGGGGAGGAAATGAAGCTCCTGCGGAGCAGGGCAGAGGAAGCCGAATCGCCGCCAGGCGATTCGGCGTTGAGTGCAACACCGCCGCAGAGGGGCACAAGCTGGCCTGATAGTTTGTGGGCTGTGACCGCTCACATGAAGCGGGCGTTCAAGTACCGCTTCTATCCGACTGGTGCGCAGGCAGCTGAGCTGTCGCGCACGTTGGGATGTGTGCGGAAGGTCTACAACTTG
>NZ_JBIWPP010000112.1:0-3124 GCF_044768335.1 Streptomyces sp. NPDC101151
ACCGCAGTGATCTTTCACGCGGACAGGGGCGCCCAATACACGTCGGCGGCGTTCGCACAGGTCTGTGACGGTTTCGGGATCCGCAGGAGCATGGGCCGGGTCGGCTCGAGCCACGACAACGCGCTCGCCGAGTCGTTCTGGCAAGGACTCAAGAGGGAGACGATGCACCAGAGGATGTTCTCGACGGTGCGTCAGGCGAGGCCGGAGATCTTCCAGTGGCTGACCTACTACAACGCCCGACGGCGCCACAGCGCCCTCAACTACCTCTCGCCGGCCGAGTTCGAACAGCAGCACCGGCGAGGACGTAAACTCACACTCGCAGCATGAACCCCTGTGTCCACACTCCGGGGGACGCCTCACTCAGCTCTCCCATCAGCCTTTTGCGAATCCGCTCGCTCTCTTCACTGGTGAACACCCAGTGGCTCGGACGGCGGCGCGGCGACTGGTTCCGGTGGCTTTATCCTCCTATCGCGGAAAACTGGTCAACTTAAAGAGGAAATACCCTCCTCAGGGAATACACGGGAGGGCGGCAGAAAGGGCAGAGATTGCCCATACCCTAGGTTGGCTTTGTCGCAACGAAGACCCCGCATTACAGTCGCCGAATGGCACAAGCGAGCGAGCGCGAAGCGCAAGGCAGACCGAGCGCAGGTTCCGCGCGGAGAACAAGTGCGACACCAGCGGACTGCGGACGCAGAGGACGCGTGCCATCTGCGGCTCGAAACTGACACACCATCACCTACCTGTGTGACGTGCTCGCGTTGCCGAGCCTGCCGGGCGGCGCTGCCCGGCAGGCTGTAAACCGCAGTGACCGTAAGCGGAAGAAGCAGACTGTGAGGGATGGCGGCAGACACAGCGTGACGGCGGATCATGCCGTCGACGTGACAGCAGGCTGCGGGGGCATACGCCCCTGCCCTGTCGGCCGCCCTTGGCCTCAAGAGGCAATGCCGCCTCCTGAGCGTGCTGGTCGCCGCGCGCGCCGGTCCGGACTGCTTGCACCAGCCGGGAAGCACCGCGCGACACCACCTCACGACGAACTTCTCTGACATCACGCACTTTTCCTGCGCCTTCCTATGGCGGGCTCAGGAACTGCAAGCGAACAGACAGGGTTCTCCAACGTGCAGACAGAACGCGATACCGCGCTGCAGATGGCGCACCACGGCGATACCCACACATGCGAGGAGGTCATCACTACCTGCCTCCCGCTTGTCTACAACCTGATCGGACGCGCACTGAACGGCCATCGGGCAACCGACACCCTGGTCGAGGACACTATGGTCCAAGCTGTGCTCGGCGCGGCCGAGCTGCACAGCGGCGGCAATTTCCGCTCCTGGCTGACAGCGACCGCCATGGACCGCGTATGGGAATACTGGCAGGGCCGGTCGCGGTGGCACCAGCAGCGCGTGCCGGCCGACGTTCAAACCGCTGACGCGCCCGCCGCACCCGTCACGGACTTCGTCGATCTGACCGTGTTCCAATTGGACTTGGCCGGACAGCACCTGGAAACGGCCAAGGCGTCTCGCTGGTTGGGGCCCGCCGACCAGATCGTACTGTCCCTGTGGTGGCTGGAGTGCGGGGGCGAGCTAACCCCTCCAGAAGTTGCCGCAGCCTTGCAGCTGTCCACTTCACGCAGCGCTGTGCGCGTGCAGCAGATGAAGCGCCGCCTGGACACTGCCCGAGTCGTGGTACGGGCCCTGGAGACGAAACCGCCATGCCCAGCCCTGCACGGGCTGCTCACCACATGGGACGGGATACCCGACAGCACATGGCGGATACACATAGCCCTCCATATCCACGGCTGCGTGAACTGCTCCGCCCTGCAGTACAACCTGTATCCCTCCCAGGCACTGCTCACTGCCCTGCCGCTCCTGCCTCCCCCTCCAGCACTGACTGCCACCATCCGGCAGCTGGTCCCACAGATCGCCAGGCCCACATGGAGCCGGGCCATGCCGCCTGGTGTCCCGCCGATCAAGCCACGCCATGCCCGGTACAGAACACAGCGGCCGAGGTCGGGTCGCCGAAGCGTTATGGCTGGAACCGTGCTCGCCCTGGCTGCAGCTGGCCCCCTCTACCTACACGAACGGGCCACTGAACAAACTCCAGCGCCTTCCCCGAAGCACGCTGCACCACCTGGTCTGGCGCCCGCTGCACCTTCACCGTCCACGAGTGAGGCGTCCGCACCGTCCGCCTCACCGTCGGCTTCTGTAAGGATTTTCGCCCCCAGCTCTCCGTATGTGACCGCTCCGCCTCGTCCGTCCGGTACCGCACGCACTACTCCACCAGAGGCTGAGAAGGTCATCGCGGTGGTCAACCAGGAGCGCACCAGGGCTGGCTGCGGTCCGCTGACAATGAACGCCCGTCTGACGGCTGCGTCACAAAACCACTCCACTGACATGGTAGAACGTGGTTACTTCGGCCATGTCAGCCCCGACGGGAAGGATCCGGGGGAGCGCATCGCCGCTGCTGGATACCGGTGGTCCACCTATGGCGAGAACATCGCCCGAGGCCGGCAGAGCCCCGCGGAGGTCATGCACGCCTGGATGAACAGCCCAGGCCCCCGGGCCAACATCCTCAACTGCTCATTCACGCAGATCGGCATCGGGATACGTGACGCAGCGGGTGGCCCCCGGTGGACGCAGACCTTCGCAGCAGCACGCTGACCCCCAGCCAGTGCTGGGACCGCATAAGACGCTGTTGCCTTTCCGAGAATGAAAGTGGTTTTTTGGCTGGTCAGGCATAGGGCCGATGATTCCGTGGGAACCGTGGCCTGTCATGTCGCCGCTCTGCGGGAGGTCTCGGATGCCGTCGGTCGTTGGACTGCTGGAACAGCATGAGCTTGCTGCTCGTCGGCGCGTGGACGAGCTGCGAGAGGAGGCCGACCGCGTCCAGGCCGAGCTGGCCGCGGCCGAGCAGGAGTGGCAGGAGTGGGTGATCGCCCGCAGGCGGGTCGCTGGCTCCGGACGACGCCGAGACTGGCGAGGCCGGGGCCAATGCGGATCCGCAGAGTGCTGTCGCGCCGTCCCCTCTGTGACAGCGTGGCGTGAAACGCCTCGATTTGTCTTGTTAGCCTGTGAGGGCACGACGAGGAGAACCACCGCCAGTGACCAGCCAGAACACCCCCGGCATA
>NZ_JBIWPP010000113.1:0-3116 GCF_044768335.1 Streptomyces sp. NPDC101151
TCTACCCCGAGCTCCCCGACAGCGCCCCCGCGCTACCCCACACCACCAACACGCCCACCGAATGATCGCCTACACCACCAAGCGGGACGCCATCCTGCCTCTTCGTCGATACGTGGGCGTACCCCACGAGGGCGCCGCTCTGTACGGCGGGGACGGGGGCGAGGAGATCGGCGGTGTCGTCGTCGGGAGGCGTCTGCACCCGCGAGGTCGTACAGAAAGGGGTGCTGAAGTTCTTGAGCACCCCGACTTTCTGACACCGTTTTACGAGCATGCTCCGGCGTCGATCCGACCGTGAATCCTCGCTAATCGATCTTGCGCATCAATCGGTCGATGCATGAGCAGTGGCACCTCGCGAGCGAGGTGGACCGCAAAGGGTTCTTCGCGAAGAACCCTTTGTGAAGAGTCCTTTGCGGACTACCGTGTGCCGCATGGCTGATGCAGTGGAGAGGCCGGATGGCCCGAACGTTGAAGAGGATTCGGTTGTCCTGGATGCCAAGGGGCTGCGTGCCCTGGCGCATCCGGTGCGGGTGCAGCTGGTCGGGCTGCTGCGGAAGTACGGCCCGTCGACGGCCACCCGCCTCGCGGAGCGGCTGGGCGTGAATTCCGGTACGGCCAGCTACCACCTCCGGCAGCTCGGCGCGGCCGGTTTCGTCGAGGAGGACACCGAACGCGGCAACGCGCGAGAGCGCTGGTGGCGTTCGGTGCACCGGACGACCTGGTTCAACGATCCGGAGCTGGCCGAGCGGGAGCCCGAGGCTGCACTGGCCTACCAGCAGTCCGTCGCTGCCATCTACACCCTGCGTACGCAGCAGACCCTGAACGGGCTTCAGACGATGCCCCGCGTATGGCGGAACACCTTCGACATGAGCGACTGGGCCCTGCGCCTCACGCCCGAGGAAGCAGCGGCCCTGTACCGGGAGTTGACGGAAGTCATCACGCGCTACCGGCGAGACGCGCCGGAGGCGGCGGCAAGTGCCCCCGCGGGAGCCGAACGGGTCGCCGTGATCACGCAGATCCTGCCCGAACTGGATGCGCCTGCCGCGTCGTCGCCCCCTTCCGGCCCTCAGGAAGAGGAAGGAAGCCCGACGTCATGACCGACGACGCCTCGGAGGGCGGCGGCATACCCGGCAAGAGGTCCTTACGGCCGCTGGGCGGGGTACTGGCGGCCATGACCGTATCGCTGACCGGCACTCGGATCTCCGTTGTGGCACTGCCCTGGTTCGTCCTCGTCGCAACCGGGAGTGCCACCCAGACCGGACTGGTCGCCTTCTGCCAGATGACTCCCTACGTGGTGGTCAAGGCGTTCACCGGACCACTGGTGGACCGGATCGGCCCACGGGCCGTCTCCTGGACCACCGATCTGGCAAGCGCGACCGCCGCCGCCGCGATCCCCCTGCTCCACGCCCTGGACCTGCTCTCCTTTCCCCTTCTGCTGGTTCTGGTCGCGCTGATCGGTGCGGCCCGGGGACCCGGCGACCTGGCCAAGGAAGTGATGGTCCCGGAAGCGGCCGAGCGCGGCCTGGTGCCGCTGGAGCGGGCCACCGGCCTATCCGGCGTGATCGAGCGGCTTGCCTCCACCGTCGGCCTGGCGGTCGGCGGATCGTTGGTGGCGCTGCTCGGTCCCCTGACCGGACTCGCCGTCAACGCGGGCTGCTTCGCCCTCGGATCGGTGATCATCAAACTTGCGCTGCCTCGCGGCATGGGGCATGCGGCCGAGGAAGCCCCCTCGCCGGCCGGGGAGACGGGACCGGGCTACTGGCGGCGGTTCGGCGAGGGCTTCACCTTCCTGCGCGGCGAGCCGCTGCTGCTCACCGTCATCGTCATGGTCGGCATCACCAACCTCCTGGACGCGGCGATCACCTCGGTGCTCGTACCCGTCTGGGCCAGGAAGTCCGGCAACGGGCCGACCGCGATCGGCCTGATGGGCAGCATGATGGGGGCCGCGGCGGTCGGCGGGAGCCTGATCGCCGCGGTGGTCGCACACCGGCTGCGGCGGCGGGCGGTGGTTCTCACCGGGTTCCTGCTGGCCGGGGCACCGAGGTTCCTGATCCTCGCCTTCGATGCCCCGTTGGGGGTGGTACTGGCCGTCTTCGCGGTCAGTGGGTTCGGTGCTGGCTTCATCAACCCAGTACTGGGGGCCGTCCTCGTCGAGCGGGTGCCGCGCCGGATGCTAGGCCGGGTCAACGCGCTCGGTGACTCGCTGGCCTGGGCCGGTATCCCTCTCGGCGGCCTGCTCGCCGGGGCCGCGGTGACCGCTGTCGGACTCGTGCCGGTGCTGCTCGCCTGCGGCGCCGCGTACTTCCTCACCACGAATCTGGCTGGACTGCGGCCGGAATGGCGCGAGATAGACCGTACGCGTGGGCGGGGCGTCGTGAAGCCGCATTCCAAGGAAGACGCCTCACAAGGCAGTGCGAATGCAGCGACATGACGTTTGCGGGAGGGAGGCGGACCATCTGGTTTCCTTCTCCCTCCCACCGCTCCTTCTGACCTCGCCCACGCTTCACGCACGGGCAGATGACTGCTGGTTGGAGGCGTCCGTCGGAGCTCGGGGCCCGGAAGGCTGATCGCAGTAAGGTCGAGGCGGGTGTCCATGTCGAGGTTGACCGCCCCTTACGGACGCACATGGGACCAGAACAGTGGGGTCAGGCCGCGCCGATCGGCGCGTAGCTCGGGCGGGAGGCGTTGCGGGTGGATCGGCGCAGGATTGCCTCGGTCGACGCTGTCCGCGTCCGGATCGCGGTCGCATACTTGATCATCTGGTCGTACTGCTGGGCGATGAGTTCCGAGCGGATCGGGCCGGTCAGCGCCGGACCGAGCTGCGGATAGGCGTCCGGATCGCCGGCCACCGGCCGGTACAGCTTGACCTTGTTGATCCGCTTGATTCGCGGCAGCAGGTCGAAGTTCAGCAACCGGGTGATGCCGAACCTGATTTCCGACTGGCCATGGCTGTCTGTGTCGTTGGCTTCGACGTCGATGGTGGTGCCGTGCGGCATGGGGCCCTCGACCATCGCGGCTGCCTCGGAGGCGGTGTTGTGTGGTTGGTTTGTTGTTGTTGGGGGTGGGGGGTGGGGGGTTATTCGAGGAGGCCGCGGCGCATGGCTTCGGCGACGGCTGCG
>NZ_JBIWPP010000114.1:0-3016 GCF_044768335.1 Streptomyces sp. NPDC101151
CACCGCCTGCGTCTCGCGCCAGGTGGGGGCGTTCGCGCCGGTGAGGCGTCGGGTCATGACGTGGGTCATCGCCCAGTAGACGCGGGAAGCGGAAGAGGAAGGGCGGTGCTCGTAGTCGCGGACCAGGCGCCGGTGCAGTATCAGGATCCCGTAGGTCTGCTCCATCGCCCAACCACACTGCGCCTATGGATAGTCAAAGCAGCGAGCGGACGCCGATAATCGGCCGTGAGGGTCTGCAGCGGTTGGCCGCTGTGGCCCGACGGTTGCGGGGCCGGGTGAGCGACGAGGGGAACAGGTCGTCATGCGCGACGACAGTGACGTCGGCCCCAGAGAGCGATTCCGGCGGTGCCGGACGGGCAGGTGTGGGCAGCGTTGCCGGAGGTGAACCGGCAGGCGGTGGTGGGGCAGTTGGTGCGGCTGGCGAGCCGCGCGTGGGCAGCCGTCGCGCCGGCGAGTGAGCGGGACCGCCGATGACCTCGGTGATGCCGTGGGAGCGGCCCGGCAGCAAGATCGACGACCGTCACCTGCAGCGGCTCGCGGTGATCTATATCCGCCAGTCCACTCGCCAGCAGCTCGTCGATCACCAGGAGTCGACGCGGTTGCAGTACGCCCTGGTGGACCGGGCGGTCACGCTCGGCTGGCAGGCGGAGCGGATCCTGGTGATCGACGAGGACCTGGGCAAGTCGGGGTCGAGTGCCGTGGCCCGCACCGGCTTCCAGCGGCTGGTCACCGAGATCGGGCTGGATCACGTCGGTCTCGTGCTGGGGATCGAGATGTCCCGCCTGGCCCGCTCCGGCAAGGACTGGTACCAGCTGATCGAGCTGTGCGCCCTGTCGGGTGCGGTACTGGCGGACACGGACGGGGTCTACGACCCGGCCGAGTACAACGACAGGCTGCTGCTGGGGCTCAAGGGCACGATGAGCGAAGCAGAACTTCACCTGATCAAGCAGCGGATGTGGAGCGGACGCCTGAACAAGGCCCGTCGCGGCGAGCTGGCCTTCCCGCTGCCCAGCGGCTATGTCCGCCGCCAGTCCGGGGAGGTCGCCCTCGATCCGGACGAGCAGGTGCAGAGTGTGATCCGCCTGATCTTCGCGCAGTTGGAGCGGCTCGGCACATTGCACGGTGTGCTGCGCTATCTCGCTGAGAACGACATCCAGTTGGGCATCCGGCTGCGGGAGGGTCCGGACAAGGGCACCCTGGAATGGCGAAGGCCGAACCGGATGACGCTCCAGACCCTGCTGCACAATCCCGCCTATGCCGGGATCTACGCCTACGGGCGGCGCCGGGTCGACCCGCGCCGCCAGGACCCGGCACGGCCGAGCACCGGACGGGTCGTCCGCTCCCGGGACGGATGGCATGTGATGATCCCGAATGCCCTGCCCGCCTACATCACCATCCCCCAGTTCGAGGCGAACGAAGCGAAACTGGCGGCCAACCGCGCCCGCGCCGACGCCATGGGCGCGGTCCGAAGCGGCCCCGCGCTCACGGCCGGGTTGGTGCACTGCGGACGCTGCAACCGGCGCATGAGCGTGCGCTACCACACCCAGCACAGCAAGGCTCTGCCCGAGTATGTGTGCGCCCGGGACGTGACCAACTACGGCGCCAAGAAGAGCTGCCAACTCCTCAACTCCGCCTGCGTGGACGCCTTCGTCGAGCAACAGGTCCTCGCGGCACTGACGCCCGCCGCCGTCGAGGTGTCCCTGCACGCGGCCGACCAGGTCCTGGCCGAGCGAGCCGAGCTGGAACGGCTGTGGTCGCAACGGCTGGAACGCGCCGCGCAGATCGCCGACCGGGCCCGCCGCAGCCACCACCTCGCCGAACCGGAGAACCGCCTGGTCGTGCGCCACTTGGAGAAGGAGTGGGAGGACGCACTCGCCGCCCAGCAGCGGCTCCGCGAGGACTACGACCGCTTCACCCGCAGCAGTCCGCACACCCTCACTGAGGCCGAGCGGCAGACCATCACCGCCCTGGCCGGCGGCATCGAGGGGTTGTGGCATGCGAACAGCACCACGACAGCGGATCGAAAAGAGATCATCCGCGCGGTCGTCGACAAGGTAGTGGTCACCGTGCTCGGCACCAGCGAGCGGGTGAAGGTCACGATCGTCTGGGCCGGCGGGACGACGACGGCGGGAGAGGTCATCCGGCCGGTCCAGCGACTTCAACAGCTCAGCTACTACCCACAACTGACCAATCGGATCCGCGAACTCGCAGGCCAGGGCATCAGCGCCAGCAGGATCGCAGACAGCCTGGAAGCCGAGGGCTTCCGGCCCGCGAAAGGCGGCAAGCGGATCGCCGCAGCCACCGTTCACGACCTCATGCGCCGCCTCACCTGCCCCGCAGGCCGTGTCCACCGACACCGGCCCGCACCACCTGGCGAAGAGCCCGGCCCCAACGAGTGGTGGCTCAAGCACCTGGCTGCAGAGCTGGATATGACCACCTCCACTCTCTACGCCTGGATCGACCGCGGCTGGATCACCACTCGCCGGGAGAGCTGCTGGCCCCACCGGTTCATCGCCCACGCCGACCAGCAAGAACTCGCCGAACTCCGCGAACGCCGCACCCGCCCGCCTGGCTGGTACAGCCGCCGCATCTGGACCGAGACAGTAGAGCAACAGACTCCATGAGTGCACTGTGCTTGACAGATCTCGACCCTCCACCGCTTCGGCTGCGGCACGAACCCCTTGACCTGCGGGTTGCGTTCGACGATCTCGACGTCGATGCCCAGGCCGACGCCGTGTGCGACGACCTGGTTCTTGAAGCCCTGGTCGACCAGGGCTTTGCGGACGGTTCCGCCGGCGTGCTCGGCGACCTGGTCAAGCAGGACGATGCCTGCGGCGTTGTCGTGGGTGTTCGCAGCGAGGACGACGACCGCGATGACCAGGCCGAGGACGTCCACGGCCAGGCCGCGCTTGCGGCCCGGTACCCGCTTGGCCGGATCGTGGCCACTCGTGGAGGCGGGGACCCCGGCGGCCACATGGACACTCTGGGTGTCCAGCACCACCAGGGTCGGGTCCTC
>NZ_JBIWPP010000115.1:0-2882 GCF_044768335.1 Streptomyces sp. NPDC101151
GACGCCGGGTATCGGGGCTTGGCCAAAGACTTCCCCGGCCAGGTGACCGCTCCGCCGAAGAAGCCCGGCAAGGACGCAGATGCCGAAGAGATCGCCGCCTGGGAGGCAGCACGCAAAGCGCAGTCCTCCCGCAGGATCCCGGTCGAGCACGCCAACGCCGAACACAAGCAATGGCGGACCCTCCAGCGATACACCGGACGCCGCGAGTACTACGACGAGACCCACCTCGCCATTGCCGGGCTGGTCTCCGACCGCACCGCCGAGCGGTAATCACACATCAGCCGAACCACCAGGCCAACACGTCCCGACCTCATTCGTACACCACGTCGTAACGGAAGCCCGCAGCCCTCTGGTCTGGCTCGCCGGCGCCGGTGTCGATGGTGTTGACGCGGCAGGTAGTGCCGGAAGCTTTCCCTGCACTGCGAGTTGACGCCACCTCAGGCAACTGCGGCTTTGATGGTCCTTCGATCCTGCGCACCGCTCCGCTGGCAGTCCGCCACTGCTCGGGATGCGGCGGCCGCGGAGGGCTGTCACCGTGTGGGAAAGCGTGGTGGATACGGGATGGACCGGAATCGAGGCGGCCATGATCATGGCGGTCCCTTCGCGCCTGCGGGAGCTGGTTGAACGATGCGAAACGCTCAGGCGCCGTGTGGCCGCCGCCGGGAGTGCCGAGGATGCCCGTCGGCTTGAGGACGCGACATGCACCCTCTGCGTCATCACCGGCACCCGCCAACTGGACGCTGCGTCCTGTTGGATGAAACCGAAACCCTTTTCCGCGTTGAACCACTTCGTGCGAGCCGGCGGAGGCGACCATGTCGGTCGGGTCTTCGCCCGGTTCCAGGCAGACGGGCACGATGATGCGGGCGATCTTGGTGGTGCCGTCATGGTTGGGGCGCAGAGCGCGGCCGATGTTCTGGACGATTTCGACCTGGGAGCCGCGGGTGTCGGCGAAGCAGATCGCTTCCACTCCGCGTTCCCCGGTAGGCGGGTTGCAGCCAATCTTGCGTTGTGCAATCTGCTCCCCAGGTATGGACCTATAGGATCAGCGCCATGCCTGCCGTCTTCCGAACCCGCCGACTCGCCATCCGCGCGTTCACAGCGGCCGACGCACCCGCTGCATTCGCAATGTGGTCTGACCCAGAGGTGTGCCGATACACGGGGGATGAGCCGGCCGCCGACCTCTCTGTGATCGTCGCGGATATTGCCCGCTGGCGGAAGGTCGCTGCCCGGGGGCCGGGCTGTGGCTTCTGGGCCGTCGATGCGGACGGTGTCGGCTTCGTCGGCGACGTCTACGTACGCCCCTTTGACGGTATCCCCGGCGAGCACGAGATCGGCTGGCACTTCGCCCGCCCGCACTGGGGCCGCGGCTACGCCACCGAGGCTGCCGCAGCAGCCGTCGGGCATGCCCACGCCGCGGGCGTCTCACGCCTTGTGGCACCTATCGACCCGGGCCACCGCGCGTCCCTGCGGGTCGCCAAGAAGGCGGGCCTGCTTCCCGAGGGACTCTCCGGCCGCTACGCCCCTGGAGAGCCCCCGTCCGCTGTCTTCGCCAGCACAGTGACAGCGCGCCCTGCTCTCTGACGCCTCCCCCTCGTAAAGGACTCCGTTGGGAAATCCGTAAACCGGTGATGATGAGTGTGCCGGGCTGCCATGATCGGCCTGTTCGCTGATCGAGGGTGGGGCTGGATGTCGCTGGAGCCGCGGGCTGATCGCGGAGTGCCGGAGCTGACTGCGCGTGTGGTGCGGGCTTCGTTCCCGAAGGGGACGCTTGCGGTCCGTGTCCGTGAGGCGCTCGGTCCGCTGTTCGAGGACGAGTCCTTTGCCGAGGCGTTCCCCGGACGGGGGCGGCCGGCGGTCTCGCCCGGGGCATTGGCGCTGGTGTCGGTGCTGCAGTATGCCGAAGGGCTCACCGACCGGCAGGCTGCTGACCAGGTCCGGGCCCGGATGGACTGGAAGTTCCTCCTCGGTCTTGAGCTGGACGACCCGGGGGTTTGACTTCTCCGTCCTTTGCGATTTCCGTGCCCGGTTAATCGAGCACGGCCTGGAGGAGAAGGTCCTGGACCTGGTCCTTGAGCGAATCTCCGGGATCGGGCTGCTGCGCGCGGGGGGCCGTCAGCGGACCGACTCCACCCACGTGCTCGCGGCGGTGCGGACGTTGAACCGGATGGAGTTCCGGTGCGTGTCAAGTCAAATGAGACGTGTGTGATGTTATGAGGCTTGTGGTTGGGGTTCCCTGCGCTTGGCGGGATCGTTGATCCATGCCTGAGCGGGTATCTCGGGTGGGCGGGGGCGGCGGGTGAAGCGTTCGGGGTGGCGTTCGTAGGCTTCGGTGAGGGCGACGGCTCGCTGGTCGCGGACCTGTTCGGCGGTGCCGAAGTGGACGGAGGCCGGGGTGTGCAGGCCGATGCCGGAATGCCTGTGCTCGTGGTTGTAGTAGCTGATGAACGCGTCCATCCACTCGCGGGCGTGAGCGAGGGAGTCGAAGCGGTCGGGGAAGTCCGGCTGGTACTTGGTGGTCTTGAAGTGGCTCTCGATGTAGGGGTTGTCGTTGCTCGTCTTCGGCCGGGAGTGGCTTCTGGTGATGCCGAGGTCGATGAGGAGCTGGGAGACCTTCTTCGAGGTCATCGAGGTGCCGCGGTCCGCATGCACGGTCTCGGGCACGATGCCGTTGCGTTCAATGGTCTCGCGGATCAGCTCTTCGGCCCGTTCGGCTGATTCGGCCCGCTCCACGGTGTGGCCGACGATGTAACGACTGTAGATGTCGATGATCACGTAGGCGTGGTACCAAATCCCCTTCTCCGGTCCGGCGAGCTTGGTGATGTCCCAGCTGAGGACCTGCGACGGCGCGGTCGCGACGAGTTCGGGGACGGTCTTGGCGGGGT
>NZ_JBIWPP010000116.1:0-2800 GCF_044768335.1 Streptomyces sp. NPDC101151
CTCGACGCAGGACACCAACCGCCCCGCCTGCCCACGCAACGCCTCAACACCACGACCCGAAACCACCCAAGGCACCACAACAGGCTCGATGCGCTCCGTCACCGGGCCGGTGTCCTCTGTCGGCTCCGCGGCCGCCTCCGCCTGCGGCGCCTGCTCCAGGATCACGTGGGCGTTGGTGCCGCTGACCCCGAAGGAGGAGACTCCGGCTCGGCGCGGCTGGCCGGTCTCCGGCCAGGCCCGCCGGTCCGTCAGGACCTCCACGGCGCCGGCCGTCCAGTCCACCTGGGGGGTGGGTTCGTCCACGTACAGCGACTGGGGCAGCGTGCCGTGCCGCATGGCCAGCACCATTTTGATGACACCCGCGACGCCGGCGGCGGCCGCGGTGTGGCCGATGTTGGCCTTCAGCGAACCGATCCACAGCGGCTGATCCTCCGGCCTGCCCTGCCCGTAGGTGGCCAGCAGTGCCTGCGCCTCGATCGGGTCACCCAGGGTGGTGCCGGTGCCGTGCGCCTCGACCGCGTCGACCTGAGCCGACGACAGCCCGGCGCTCGCCAGGGCCTGGCGGATGACGCGCTGCTGGGACGGCCCGTTGGGCGCCGTGAGGCCGTTGCTCGCGCCGTCCTGGTTGACCGCGGAGCCCCGGATCACGGCCAGCACCGGGTGGCCGTTGCGGCGCGCGTCCGACAACCGCTCCAGCACCAGCATGCCCACGCCCTCGCCCCACGCCGTACCGTCAGCCGCTGCCGCGAAGGGGCGGCAGCGCCCGGTACGGGAGAGTGCTCCCTGACGGCTGAACTCGACGAAGGTCTCGGGGGTGGACATCACGGTGACACCGCCCGCGAGCGCCAGCGAGCATTCGCCGTTGCGCAGTGCCTGTGCGGCCAGGTGCAGGGTCACCAGCGATGAGGAACACGCCGTGTCGACGGTGACCGCCGGTCCCTCGAGCCCGAAGGTGTAGGAGAGGCGTCCGGACACCACGCTGGCCGCGATGCCTGTGGCCAGGAAGCCCTCCGACTGCTTGGGAGAGCGCCGCAGCAGGGCCGCGTAGTCCTGGCCGTTGGTGCCCGCGAAGACACCGGTACGGCTGCCCTTGAGCGACGACGGGTCGATGCCCGCCCGTTCGATCGCCTCCCAGGAGGTCTCCAGCAGCAGTCGCTGCTGCGGGTCGAGCGCCAGCGCCTCGCGAGGCGAGATCCCGAAGAACGCCGGGTCGAACTCGCCGACCCGCTCAAGGAAGCCGCCTTCGCGGACGTACGAGGTGCCCGGCCGGCTCAGCTCCGGGTCGTACAGCCCCTCGACGTCCCAGCCGCGGTCGGCGGGGAATTCGGAGAAGGCGTCACGTCCGTCGGCCAGCAACTCCCACAGTTCCTCCGGCGAGTTCACCCCGCCCGGGTACCGGCAGCTCATACCGATGATGGCGACGGGCTCGTGCTCCCCGGACTCCACTTCCTGCAGGCGTTGCCGCGTTTCGTGAAGCTCACCCGTCACTCGCTTCAGGAAGTAGCGAAGCTTGTCCTCGCTGGTGTTCGTCACGCGGTACCACTCCAGGGTTTCAAGAAGTTCGAGAAGTTCGAGAATTCGTCACACATCGGTGGGAGAACACCGGATGTAGGGCTCAGGAAATGCCGAGCTCATTACTGATGAAGTCGAAGACTTCATCGTCGGAGGCCGATGCGAACTTTTCGGCCGCCGTCTCGGCGGGGTCCTCTTCCGGCGCGATGCACAGTTGCAGCAGCGCTTTCAGCCGGACGGAGATCTCTCCGCGCGCATCGTCTTCGGTGATGATGTCGGCGATTTCGGATTCCAGCCTGTCCAGATCGCCGAGCAGGGAATCGAAACGCTTGGGCCCGTCCTGGCTCAACTCGGCGCGCAGATGGTCCGCGAGGGCTTCAGGCGTCGGATAGTCGAACGCGAGCGTGGCCGCGAGCCGCAGCCCTGTCGCGTTGTTCAGGCGCTTGCGGAGTTCAACGGCGGTGAGCGAGTCGAAGCCGAGGTCCTTGAACGCCCGGTCGGCGGTGACCGCCTCCGTGGTGGCGTGCCCGAGTACCACGGCGACCTGGTGCCGTACCAGCTCCAGCAGCCTCCGCTGCTGTTCCGGCGGAGTGAGTCCGGCCAGCTCGTCCCGGAACGTGGCGTCGGTGTCCGGACCGTGGCCCGCAGCACCGCCGCCCGCCGCTTCCAGGGCCTGGCGAGCCTCGGCGATCTCGTCGATCAGCGGGGCGGGGCGGCCCGTGGCCAGCCGGTGCGCGAAGCGGTCCCAGTCCACGTCCGCGACGGCGACACAGGCCTCGTCGCGGTCCAGCGTCTGGCGCAGCACCGCGACGGCGTCGTCCGGTGCCATGGGCACGATGCCGCCGCGCTGCAGCCACTCCTCGCCGACCCTTTCGGTGGCCAGACCGCCGTCCGCCCACGCTCCCCAGGCCACCGAAGTGCCCGGCAGACCGAGGGCGCGGCGGCGCTGCACCAGCGCGTCCAGGAATGCGTTGGCGGCCGCGTAGTTGCCCTGTCCCGCGCCGCCGACCGTACCGGCCATCGACGAGAACATGACGAACGCGGACAGGTCCAGGTCGCGGGTCAGCTCGTCGAGGTGCGCGGCGGCGCCGGCCTTCGGGCCGAGCACGTCCGGGAACCGCTCCGGCGACAGCGCGTCCACCACGCCGTCGTCCAGTACTCCGGCGGTGTGCACCACAGCGGTCAACGGCGGTAGCCCGGGATCCTCCGTCAACGACCCCAACAACTCCGCCAGCTCACCACGGTCAGCGACATCACACGCCGCCACCGTCACACCCGCACCAAGCCC
>NZ_JBIWPP010000117.1:0-2782 GCF_044768335.1 Streptomyces sp. NPDC101151
TCCTCCGGATACGGAGACTTCCGTCCCACCAGGACACCCTTCCTCGGACCTGCAAGATCCATTGTCAGTGTGTCCACACCGCCGGGGTCGCCTCACCCCAGCTCCAGGGGCAGGAGTTGCCAGGCGATGTCCTGGTGCAGGACGTACAGGATGCCCTGCAGACACAGCCGGTCTGCCACCGGTTTCGGCCCCGGCGACCGCTCGGGCCACGGCGGCAGCAGCGGCTCGATCAGCGCCCACAAGTCGTCGTCCACGATCCACGGCCGAGTCGTCACACCCTGTCAAACCGTCGGATCGTCACAACAGTCACGTCCGACCAGGGCACTTCAATCAAGATCCTGTTACGAGCTCTTCGAAGACCCGCCATAGGCAGCGCTCATATGCGATTCGTAGCCTTGCGGGGCCGCGCAGCGCGAGGCCGTTTCGCGCCCATAGTGTGCTTAGCTGAACAGTGCTGGCCGTGTGTTTTAAGGCCTTCTGTGCAGGCGGGAGGCTGGCATGCTGCCATTCGTGGACAACTGTGATGAAGTCGGATACAGCCGCCAGACTGCCGCGATTCGAACGGATGGGCAGCTCCACCGGACCGTACTCAGCTCTCCTGCTGGCCATACACCAATTCGCGCCTGTCGCAGCGCGGCATTGTGGGTTCTTACTCTGGCCGCCGTCTTCGCAGTGGCCCAGTTGGCCAATGTGACGGGCCGGGACACGCCCGACTCCAAAAATTACCTGGCGTATGCTCTCAGCCTGCGAGGGGAGGGAAAGCAGGAAACAGCGGCCACGGTGATTGACTACACATGCCAGGGGCTAGCTTCACGGGCAAATCATGCACAGAGCGTCGACGTCCTAAAATTCCAGCGACCCAGCCCTGGCGCACTGGCGAAGGCAAGATGCCAGGCGGAGCTGTGGGGTGAAGTGAACACGCGGCTGCAAGCTGGCCAGAGCGGCGGACACACACTCCCGTTCACCTCGCAGCGCTTCATGCGGATCTTTGAAGTCCGACCGGGCTATCCGGTTCTGCTCGTCCCCTTCGTCTCATTTTTCGGAGCTGGCTGGGGCATGTGGAGCGCAGGTGTGTTCCTCACGGTGCTGGGAGGCGTCCTCGTCTTCCTAATTCTGCGTACCCAGCAGCTGCCCGTGCTCATCGCACTGATTGGGCAATCCCTTTATTACGTCTTGCCGTGCGGAACAACCGCCATGCGGCCGATGGCCGAAGGACTCATGCTCGTTCTGTCGCTGACAGCAGTCTGGGGATGCACATTGCTGCTGAACGGACGGACGGTGCACGGCATTGCCTGCGTCGCAGGGGCGCTGCTCGCGCTGTTCACCGTCAAGCACTCACAGGCACTGTTCCTTGGCGTGTGCCTGGCTGCCGCCAGTGCAGCCATTGCCCTTTGGCGCTCGCGCCGGGGCAAGTCCCCGCGTCATGTCCTTTGGTTTACCGCCGCTGTGGCTAGCAGCGTCGCCATTGGCACCCTGCTGGCGGCGCGGGCGTTGCACTACCCGAGCGAGACCGACAGCCTGCAGGATCTGTTGACCAACCACTACGCTTTGCCTGACCGGGACCACCCGTGGCGGGAGTTCTTCGACTTGGAGACCCAATTTTGGGCAGAGTGGTTTCGACAGCAAATGCGGCAGCCGTTGTTCATCGCGCTACTCACGGCCGGGTTGTGGGGGGTGCTGCTGCGACACCGGCCGTTCGGCATCCTTGTGACAGCGGCTGCCCTTACCGGTTTCCTGACCCAAGCAGCACACCCGGACATCACCGTGTGGGGCGAGCGGCTGATTGTCATGGCCTGGCTGCTGCCGGTCCTGGGGGTGCCTGCCCTGCTCCATGAGATGCACCGCCGACTCCCGGTAGAAGAGGACATCCCGGAGCCCCGGGTGGCGGTGGCTGGCACACGCAAGCTCAGCGGCCGCTCTTCACGAGTGTGATCGACCAGCTTTCCACCGCCCACGGTAGGGCAAGGCGTCCGACGAGCGCACTGAACCTCTTTCATCCTGTTTTGGCCGGGTGAAATGGCCTGGTCAGATGGGGTGACGCGGCGAAGCCCCTCGTCGTTGGTGTGGTGATCTCACCTCAACACGCCATCGGCCGGGGGGCTTCGTTGGTTCCGTATCCTTCCAATACGCGGTGTCAGCCCCGGATGGGAAGCCCTGAAGAGGTCTCTGCTGAAGGCTGGCTGTTCGATCGAGTGCAGTGGCTGCGGGACTCCGGTGGATGCTTCGTATCCTCCCGGCTCGATGAAGCCCAAGCATGGACTGGCACCTCTTGGTGATCTGTGGCTGCTGTCCTCGGTCGGGTGTGGTGGGTCCGTGGGTGCCGGGTGGACGCTTCGACTACTTCCGGCTCGTGAAGCCTCTTGTAGGGACCGGCGCCTCCCGGTGCTCTCGGATCTGCCATCACCCGAACGGGTGCTTTCTCGTTGGTGTTTGTGGTGTGAGCCCGCTGCACGGTGACCTCTCGAAGCTTTCGGCGCCAGACGCCTCAGACGGACCGAGGCCCGCGCGGTGCGCTGGTGCCACGAACGGCCAGTGAGAGGGAGGGCCGGTCCCGCGTGAACGCGTGGGGAGAGCCCCAGTATTGGAACGCCGCGTGGCCCGCTTGGGCTCCTGACCAGCGCAGACAAAAAAGAGGAAAGGGAGGCCAGTTGACCATCTACTGCGGGATTGACTGGGCCGAAGGGCACGTGCGCCACGAGGCGTCTGAAGTCGAGCGGGGGTGAGAGACCTTCGACTCCTGACCGTCGCAGCGGTCGGGTGAAGCTGAGGGCAGCCTGAACCG
>NZ_JBIWPP010000118.1:0-2730 GCF_044768335.1 Streptomyces sp. NPDC101151
GGCATCCCGATGGACGTTTCATACTGCCCCTCCTGCTGTGGTGGTTTGGGTTGTGGGTGTGTACTTCTGGGTGCGGTCGGCGGTTTGGCGGGCCGAGGCTTCGATCTCGTCATTCCAGGGGATGCTCCAGCGACCTGAGGTGGTCCGTCGGGCGTGGAGCCGGTGGATGCGGATCCAGTAGTAGACCGCGTCGGCCGGGACGCCGAGCCGCATCGCGACGTCGTGGACGGTGAGGCAGCCGTGTACTTCTTCCGGCAGCGGGCGGGCGCCGGGGCCGGTGGGGTTGAGGTATCCGGAGCCGGCGATCCGGGCCCGGCAGTCGGCTTCGACGGTTTCGTTCCAGGTCACGCACCAGCGTCCGCTGCGGTCCTGGCGGGCGTCGAGACGGTGATGGGTGATCCAGTAGTAGGCGGCGCTGTAGGTGACGCCCAGGATCCGGGCCATGTCGTCGATGCCGATCTCTCCGTGCCGGTAGGGAACGGTGCGGGGCGCCCGGACGCGGTGGGTGTGGCGGGCCCAGCGCACTGCTTTGACGTCGAAGGGGCGCTTCTTTCCGGTGGTCAGGCCGGCTGCGTTGAGCTGGGCGACGAGTTCGTCGTCCGTGTGGGTGGGACCGAGCCGGGTGATCAGATCGATGGCAGCGGTCGGCGTGCGCAGGTCGTTGCGCATCACGCTGATTTCGTCGGTGGCGCCGGTGTGCCAGCGGATGCCGATCCTTGCTCGGTTTCGGTTGGGTTCGGGCAGTAGCGTGACATCCGCGATCAGTGTCCGCAGCAGGCGTTTGCGGTCCTTGTGGTGGGTGTCGGGTGCGTGCCAGAGACGGGGCAGGTCGGTGGCGAGCGCCTTGAGAGTGTCCGGTTCGGGCAGCGCCGGCCGGGCCTTGCGGACATCGTCCAAGGCTTGCTCGGCTTCGGCGAGGGCGGCGAGCTTGGCCTCCCAGCGGGTCTCCAAGGCACGGGCGACCAGGCGGTTTTCCGGTTCGACCCGGGTGAAGGCGCGTTCGGCGCGGTCGGCCTCGTAGCGGGCACGATCCAGGGCGAGTTCAGCGGCGCGATGGCCGCGGGTGTGCCGGTCGGCGACTTCGTTGGCGGCGGCCAGGGCGAGAGCGATCTGCTGCGGGGTGAGTGTGGCCAGCAGCCGCTCGGTGACCGCGTCGTCCAGAGTGTCTGCGGCGATGGAGCGGCAGGTTTCGGTGGCCTGCTGGTCGGCGCGGGAGGCGGAGCACTCGTAGGCGGCGCGGCCGCCGCGGTGGTAGCGGGTGGTCATCGGGCGCCCGCAGGAGCCGCAGAGCATGATCCCCTGACACAGGGCGAGGCCCTCGCGCGGCGGGTGGGCGCCGTCATGGGTGCAGTTCGCCTCCAGCCTGGCCTGGTTGTCCTCGTAGTCGTCCCAGGTGATGTAGCCATCGTGGTGGTCATGGATGACCACCGGCCACTCAGCCCGCGGCCGCAGTTGGATGCCGGTGTGGACGGTGCCGTCCGGGTCGACGCGCCGCCGGGTGATGTACCGGCCGTAGACGTATGTCCCTGCGTAGCAGGGATTGTTGAGCACCCCGAGGGCACGGGCGTGGGTCAGTCGGCCCCAGCGCAGCTGGCCGGCCCAGGTGCCACCGAAGGCCCGCAGGGGGAAGGGGCGGCCCACGAACGCGGAGACCACCGCGTAAGCCGAGCCGCCAGCGTTGAAGGCGGCGAACACGTCCGCGATCGTGGCCTGCACTTGCGCGTCCGGGTCCAGGACGCAAAGACCCTCGTCGTCGTAGACGTAGCCGACCGGCAGCGGGAAGCGCAGTTGGCCGCGTGCGGCCGCGGCCTTCTTGGCCCCGTGCATGCGGCAGGCCAGGATGTGCAGTTCGGCCTCGCTCATCTGGCCCTTCAGACCCAGCAGGAGGCGGTCGTTGATGTCGGCCAGGTCGTAGATGCCGTCGCCGTCGATGAGCAGGGTGTCGGTGAGCCGGGCCAGCTCCAGCAGCCGCGCGAAGTCCGCCGAGGACCTCGCCAGCCGGGAGACCTCCAGCCCGAAGACCGCTCCGGCCTCGCCCAGACAGACCTTCGCCACGACCTGGCGAAACCCCTCCCGGTCGGCGCCGAACCGGCCCGAGGCCCCCAGATCGGCGTCGATCACGGCTACGTTCGAGCGGGCCCAGCCCAGCCGGACCGCCTCGTCGGCCAGGCCGTATTGCCGCATCGTGGACTCGGTGTTCTCCCTGACCTGCACGAGCGTGGACTGCCGCAGGTAAATGACGGCCAGCCGATCGAGATGTGAACTGCGGATTTTCCCCTGGCTGTTCACCTCCGCCTCCCAGCACGGACTCCACCATGTTGGCCACCGCCATCACAGCCTCGCGACACACCTCGCTGGCTCCGGCCATGGTGCCTCGTTCCTGCCCGCAGCCCAACAGCGGCACGGTGCTGGTCTCTTGTCATCAGGATCCGCCTCCGTCCGTACCGGCGCGACGGCTGGCCAGCGCATCCACCAGTGCACGAGCGGCACTCAGGCCCCCGGCCGTGAGCCGGTGCTCGGCAGGACCCACGGCGCGGTCGGTCCACTCCCGGGGCAGGGTCACACTCCGCGATGCGCTGCTTGCGCAGACGAACACCACGGCTCCCGCCCGCCGCCTGGTGAACAACACCACCAAGCGCCGGCCCGCCAGCGGGTGGAACGGATGCGTGACCACCAGCGAACCCAAGGAATCACTGGACGATACGGCCCTATGCGATGACCGTGCCGACC
>NZ_JBIWPP010000119.1:0-2620 GCF_044768335.1 Streptomyces sp. NPDC101151
TGTGCGCGGTCACGGTTTTCCCCACCCCCGGGTGGTTTGAGTCTCATGTAATGACGCATCCCGATTTCACCGAATTCCCCATGGGGATGACGAAGTTGGGCTTGAGGGTCCTGGCCATCACGAACACGCACATGTCCCTCGACCTGCACCACGAGAGGTCGATGGACGCACCTGATGGCAAGGAGATCATTCACCGTGGTCGACATCATCGAGATCTACGTCCACTGGTACGCAGGCCGCTCCAAGAGTGAGCTGGCCACATCGCTTGGCGTGGACCGCAAGACGGTCAGGAAGTACCTGGCCCCGGCGGAACTGTCCGGGATCACCCCCGGCGGCCCGCCCATGAGCGAGGACGACTGGGCCAAGCTGATCAAGAGCTGGTTCCCGGAGCTCGCCGACCGGCGCCTGCGGCAGATCACCTGGGACCAGTTCGACGAACACCGCGACTACATCAGCAGCCTGCTCGGAACGGTCACCGTCACCACGATCCACCAGCGGCTCCGCGACGAACGCGGAGTGCGGGCATCCCGGTCCTCGCTCCACCGCTGGATCGAGGCCACCCTGCCCGGCGAGACGAAAAGATCGCAGGTCACCGTCCTGCGTGACGAAGTCGAGCCCGGCTCGGAAGCCCAGATCGACTACGGCTTCCTGGGGCAGTGGACCAACCCACGCACCGGCAAACGGCACCGTGTCTGGGCCTTCGTGATGGTGCTGCCCGCCTCCCGGCACATGTTCATCCGCCCGGTGCTCACCCTGGACCAGCACGCCTGGACCGAATCACACGTCGCCGCCTTCACGTTCTTCGGCGGTGTCCCGCGTCGGCTGGTGCCGGACAACCTGCGCACCGGTGTCGACAAGCCCGACCTCTACGACCCCAAAATCAACAAAGCGTATGCCGAACTCGCCTCCCACTACGGTGCCTTGGTGGATCCGGCCCGGGCCGGGAAGCCGAAGGACAAGCCTCGGGTCGAACGTCCGATGCCCTATATCCGGGACTCGTTCTGGCGAGGGCGGGAGTTCGTCTCCGTCGAGCACATGCAGGCCGAGGCGATCGGCTGGTGCGGCAAGGTAGCCGGCCGCCGCCAGTGCCGACCGCTGGGCGGGGCCTCGCCGCTGTCGGTGTTCGAGGCCATCGAGGCAGAGGTGCTGCTGCCGCTGCCGGAGACACCGTTCGTGCTGGCCCGCTGGTCAACGGCCGTGGTCGGCCCGGACATTCACATCAAGGTCGGCCGCACCCTCTACTCGGTGCCCTGGAAGCTGATCGGCCGCCGGGTCGACGTCCGCTCCACCGCCACGATGGTGCAGGTCTTCCTCGACGGCGATCTGGTCAAGACACACGCGGCGCTTGAGCAGGGCAAACGCACCGACAAGACCGACTACCCGCCGGAAAAGATCGCCTTCCAGATGAAGACGCCGATCTGGTGCCGCACGCAGGCCGGCCAGGTCGGTGGCGCCTGCCGGGAAGTGGTCGAGTCGCTGCTGGAAGTCGGTGCCCTCTATCGCCTGCGGGCTGCCCAGGGCATCCTCGGCCTGCGCAAGAAGTACGGCGAGACGCGGCTGGAGGCCGCCTGCGCGAAGGCGATCGCGGTCGGAGACCCGTCCTACCGCACCATCAAGGGCATCCTGATCGCCGGCACCGAGACGGACCCCGAACCGGAGACCGGGGACGCCGGAGCCGCGGCCTTCCTGCACGGGCCCCAAGGGCTGTTCGCCACCGTCGAGACCCCCGACGCGGCGGACGGCGACCATGACGACCAGGGTCAGGACGGTGTTGCGTGATGAGCGTGATGGACACCGCTCTGCGGGAATCACTCAAGGCCCTGCGGCTGTCCGGGATGCTGGAGACCCTCGACGCCCGCCTCCTCCAAGCCCACGGCGGTGAACTCGGGCACCTGGACTTCCTTCAGGTCCTCTGCCAGGACGAGATCACCCGCCGCGAGACCGTTGCTTTCGAACGACGCCTGAAACGTGCGAAGTTCGAGCAACAGGTCACCCTGGAGGAGTTCGACTTCACCGCCTCCTCGAAACTGCCCGCGGCTCAGATCCGCGACCTGGGAGCCCTGCGCTGGCTGCACGCCGGCGAGTCCGTGATCCTCTTCGGCCCGGTCGGCGTCGGCAAGACCCACATCGCGCAGGCCCTCGGCCACCTCGCCGTCCGCCAGGGCGCAGGCGTCCGCTTCGCCAAGACCAGCCGGATCCTGGCCGAGCTGGCCGGCGGCCACGCGGACCGCACCTGGGACCGCCGCATCCGCGAACTGATCCGGCCCGACGTGCTCATCCTCGACGACTTCGCCATGCGCCAGCTGTCCGCGGCCCAGGCCGACGACCTTTACGAACTCGTCAGCGAGCGGCAAGGCCGGTCTCTGATCATCACGAGCAACCGGGCACCCAGCGACTGGTATCCACTCTTCCCCAACCCGGTCGTCGCCGAGTCTCTCCTGGACCGGCTGATCAACACCAGCCACCAGGTCATCATGAACGGCCCCAGCTATCGCCCGAACAAACGCCCCAAGAACCCCACCGCCAAGACCGACAAACCCAAGATCACCTAGAGCTCGACCAAGCCAGGACCTGGCCCATTACGTGAACACGAGGCCGGGGAATATCGCGAACGTTCACA
>NZ_JBIWPP010000120.1:0-2452 GCF_044768335.1 Streptomyces sp. NPDC101151
GGGCTTGGTGCGGGTGTGACGGTGGCGGCGTGTGATGTCGCTGACCGTGGTGAGCTGGCGGAGTTGTTGGGGTCGTTGACGGAGGATCCCGGGCTGCCGCCGTTGACCGCTGTGGTGCACACCGCCGGAGTACTGGACGACGGCGTCATCGAGACGCTGGAGACGGCACGGCTCACGCAGGTTCTGCGCGCCAAGGTGACAGCGGCCCGGCACCTGGACGAACTGACCACGGAACTCGGCCTCGAACTCGACGCCTTCGTCCTCTTCTCGTCCGTCATCGGCGTGTGGGGCAACGGCGGCCAGGCAGCCTACGCGGCGGCCAACGCCTCCCTCGACGCGCTCGCCCACGACCGGCATGCCCGCGGTCTGCCCGCCATGTCCCTGGCCTGGGGCACCTGGAGCGGCGGCGGCATGGCCGACGGGGACACCGACGAGCGGATGCGCCGACGCGGACTCACCGCGATGGCGCCGGAGCCGGCCGTCGACGCGCTCGCTCAGGCGGTGCGGCGCGACGAACCGTTCCTCGCTGTCGCCGACATCGACTGGCAGCGTTTCGTCACCCAGTTCACCGCCACCCGGGCCAGCCGCCTCTTCGACGAGCTGCCCGAGGCCGTCCAGAACACCGGGTCCGCCGGCGACACGGAATCCAGGGCGGCCGGCTCCGGTCCCGCGCTGGCGCAGCGGCTCGGGAACCTCGCCGCCGGCGAGCAGGAGCGTCTGCTCGTGGAGCTGGTCCGCACCCACGCCGCGGCGGTCCTCGGCCACGCCGGGACAGACGCCGTCGCAGTCAGCCGCGCGTTCAAGGAGCTCGGCTTCGACTCGATGCGCGTGATGGAACTGCGCAACCGGCTGAACGCGGCCACCGGCCTGCGGCTGCCCACCGGCGCCGTCTTCGACCACCCCACGGTCACACTGATGGCCCGGTACCTGCGCACGGAGCTGCTGGGACCGGACGACACCACCGACGCGGACACCGCGGCCCAGGACGCGGCCACGCCCGCACGAACGGCGGCCGCCGCGACCGGCGATGAGCCGATCGCGATCGTCGCCATGAGCTGCCGCCTCCCCGGAGACGTCCGCACCCCCGAAGAGCTGTGGCAGCTCCTCAGCGAGGGACGCGACGCCGTCGCGGGCTTCCCCACGGACCGCGGCTGGGACGTGGCCGGCCTGTACGACCCCGACCCCGACGCACCCGGCAAGAGCTACGCCCGCGAGGGTGGCTTCCTCTACGATGCCGCGGACTTCGACCCGGCGTTCTTCGGGATCTCGCCGCGTGAGGCGCTGGCCATGGACCCGCAGCAGCGGCTGCTGCTGGAGACATCCTGGGAGGCACTCGAACGGGCGGGCATCGACCCGTCCACCCTGAAGGGGAGCATGACCGGTGTCTTCGCCGGCATGACCTACCAGGACTACGGAGCACGCCTGCACGAGGCGCCCGACACAGTGGAGGGCTACCTCCTCACGGGCAAGTCGTCGAGCGTCATCTCGGGCCGTATCGCCTACGCCCTGGGGCTCCAGGGGCCTGCCATCACGGTGGACACCGCGTGCTCGTCGTCGCTGGTGGCCCTGCACCTCGCGGCGCAGGCGCTGCACAGCGGCGAATGCTCACTGGTCCTCGCGGGCGGTGTGACCGTGATGCCCACGCCGGGCATGTTCGTGGAGTTCAGCCGTCAGCGCGGGCTTGCCGCGGACGGGCGGTCCAAGGCGTTCTCGGACGCGGCGGACGGCACCTCGTGGGCCGAGGGCGTGGGCATGCTGGTGCTGGAGCGGTTGTCGGACGCCCGGCGCAACGGTCACCCGGTGCTCGCGGTCGTACGGGGCAGTGCGGTCAACCAGGACGGCGCGAGCAACGGCCTCACGGCGCCCAACGGCCTGTCGCAGCAGCGTGTCATCCGGGCCGCCCTCGCCAATGCCGGGCTGTCCCCGGCGGAGGTGGACGCTGTGGAGGCGCACGGTACGGGCACGACCCTGGGTGACCCGATCGAGGCCGAGGCGCTGCTGGCCACGTACGGGCAGGGGCGGCCGGAGGACCGGCCGCTGTGGCTCGGCTCCCTGAAGTCCAACATCGGCCACACCCAGGCCGCCGCAGGCGTGGCCGGTGTGATGAAGCTGGTGCTGGCGATGCGGCACGGAGTCCTGCCGCGCACCCTGCATGTGAACGAGCCGTCCACGAAGGTGGACTGGTCCGCGGGCGCGGTGGAGTTGCTGACCGAGCAGCGGACCTGGCCGGAGACCGGGAACCCGCGCCGGGCGGGTATCTCCGCGTTCGGTGTGAGCGGGACCAACGCCCACGTGATCCTTGAACAGCCACCGCTCGCCGAGCAGCCGTCGCCGGCCGCACCGGCGGAGCAGGTTGCGCCTGTTGTGGTGCCTTGGGTGGTTTCGGGTCGTGGTGTTGAGGCGTTGCGTGGGCAGGCGGGGCGGTTGGTGTCCTGCGTCGAGGGTGACGTGG
>NZ_JBIWPP010000121.1:0-2451 GCF_044768335.1 Streptomyces sp. NPDC101151
GCCACCGACCTGCCCACCACGACCTGAACAACAGGCCGCCACCGGCCTCGGCATGCCCTCAGACGATCAAGCCCCCGACAACGTGACAACACCCGTGCGGGAGCTGGAAGCGCAGGACAACCAAAGTGGCGATCACTCGATCGGTGAAAACCAGCTGATGGTCTGGACCGCCGCCCTCGGCACGCAGACGCTCGTGACCTCGCCGTTCACGCAGCCGGGCATCCTCCCGCGCCATCCATGGTCCAGCCAACTCCGCGACGACCTTGCCGAGTTGATTCCGTGAAATGCCAGTGCAGATACGCTGCGAGAGAGCCGTACGGGCCAAGGATCGCTTCACAACCTTCCAACCCGTACGGCTCACTTCTTGGCACGGGCTGACCCCAGCACCTCTGTCGCACACCACGTCGTTACGCCAACGGTTTGCGCCGTCCGTCAGGGGCGGAAGGCCCGGACACCGTTGGGGGTGCCGTTGCCGGTAGGTCCGTCGTAGCCGGGGACGGCGGTGCACAGGTAGGAGCCGGTGCAGGAGCCGGTGGAACCCTGGATGATGTCGTGGAGCGCCTTACGGTGGCGGTAGGGGTAGGAGTTGGGGCGGTCGTGGGGGCGGGGGTCGCCTGCCATGGCGTATGCGCTGGCGATGATCGGGGTGGCGACGCTGGTACCGAAGGCCCGTAGCCATCCGGTCTCGCCGGCCGGGTTGGGGGTGGTGGTGTAGATGGCGACATTCTCGGCGACCGCGGAGACGTCGGCGACGGTGCGGTTGGGGCAGTCGGGATCGTGCTGGAAGGGCGGCTTGGGCTGGGTCCGGCTGCAGCCGGACCCAGCGTCGGGCCAGGCCGTCTCCTGCCAGCCGTCCCGGTCGGGCTCGTGGCCCCCGTAGGGCTCCGCCGCCCCGGTGTGTTCCAATTGGGTTCCCCCCGCGGCAGTGGTGAAGGGTGAGGCGGCGGGCCAGATGAGGTTCGGAAATCCTGCGTCGCCCGATGCTGCCACGAAGGCGATGCCGGGGTGGTCGAAGTGGATCCGGTCGAGGGGCCGCTGGGAGGGGTCCTCGTCCCTGCCCCAGCTCATGGAGATGAACTTGGCGCCCTTTGTGCGGGCTTGGTCGACCGCGGCGAGCAGGTTGGAGTTGTCGTCGGCCTCTACGAGCAGGATGTTGCAGGCCGGGCAGGCGGCGGTGACCATCTGTGTGTCGATGGCCGCCTCCGCCGCCCAGCCGGGATCCACGGAGGGAGGCGGAAGCGAGCCGCCCCTCTGGTTGATCTTCCGGAAGCATCCGCTGGCGCTGGTGCACGGCGGGAGATTGAACTGGCGCCGGTAGACCGCCATGTCATGCTCGGCCGTGGGGTAGTCGTGGGCGACCACGATGGCCACCGTCTGTCCCTTCCCGGCATGCGGGGGCAGGTTGTAAGCACTGCGGATGTCCAGGGCACCCAGGCCAGGCGGCTCGGCGCCCGGAGGCACAGACGCCACGGGGGCCATGTCGGTGCGGAACAGCAACTGGCAGGAGCCCCTGCCTGGCCCTGGCGAGGGATCACACGCGCGGCGGTATTCACCCTCCGCCCGGCCGCGGCCGTCCCCTCCCCTCTCGGCCTGCTGCTGCCGAATACCGCCGTCCGCGGCCCGCGCATGGGCTCCAGAAGGAACCAATGCCAGACTCAGCACCAGAGGCACAGCCCCCAGTACCCACCGCGAGAACCGCACAGACCGCATGACGCTCCCTCACTTTCGAAACTACACGGACGAACACACACCGACCCAGGCCGCCATCGGTGACTGGCTGAACTCGTGCCAGGCCAGGCAGCATCGTCACCCAGCAGCCACCACACACCCCGCATATGCCGCCAAATTGCACATAAAACTCAGCCAGACGGCTCGACTTTGCGGCGAATACATGTCAATCCCCCGGGAACGTAGAGTCCTGTCTCACGCCGCTTCGTGCTTCTCGCGGGCGGCTTGGCGTTGCTGACGGATCATCTGCTCGAACTCCAGGGCAAGCTGCGCGAGCGGCCCCGGGGCGAGGGCTGGCGGCCCGGCGAGCCGTGGCGGGCCCTGTCCCGGCCGACCTGGCGGCCGGACATCCGCGCGGCGGTCATCTCCCGCACGCGGATCAACCTGCACCGCAAGATCGTCAAGCACGCGGCGTTCACCGGCCAGTACCCGGTCGCGGTTCTCTCCGACTGCGTCGTGTACGCGGCCGACGGGGAAAGCCCGCTGGACTTCCTGCCGTACCGGGACGGCAAAGCACTGCCGGGCGGCTTCAAGCTCGGGGTCAACCCGGGCCTGGTCAAGCACGAGGGCACTCAGTGGGCGGTTCGTAAGGTGATGTCCTTTTCCGGTTGAGGCTGGGCAAGGTCGCTGGTGGGGGCTCCGTCGGCTATGGCTTCCTGGCGAAGTTGCCGGTGTCGGCCTCGGTGAGGATCCCGAGTTTGACCAGGCGTTTCAGCTTGGCGC
>NZ_JBIWPP010000122.1:0-2432 GCF_044768335.1 Streptomyces sp. NPDC101151
GCGGTTGGGTCGGCCGCGCGGCGAGGTGCTCGCCGTGGGGCGAGTCCTGTTCCACGCGGCCTCCCGCCGAACCGGACATGACGGTTTCCCGGTCATCCGGCTCTCCAGTGACTACTGCGTGAGTGGTCTGGCTGGCCGTTCCGAATGGATACGGTCGTGGCAGATGTCGCAGGCCACGACAGTTTTGCGGCGACGGTGGAGCATGACGCGCGCCCAGTCGGAAGGCTGCCATCCGGCATGCGTAAGGTCAGCGAGAGCGCGGACGTGGTGCACTTGCACGTTGCCCTTGCTTCCGCAGATCTCGCAGGTATCCGCCAGGAGTCTCGCGATGAGTTCCTTCTGCGGATAGTCCACCCGGACAGGCTCACGGTCGGCGAGTTCCGCCGCCCGCTGCCGTTGGAGAGGAATCCCACCGAACCGGGCCACCAGTGGTGTCCTGTTCTTCCGCTCGATTCGGGCCTCGAAGCAGACTCGGGGACCGTTGGGGGTGTCGATTCTGGCCTTGTGCTTGGCGGCCATCTTCGACACTGACGAGCGGTGCTTGGCCGCAAGAGTCTTGAGCATAGAAGTTTCCATGACCCATTGCAGCCGATGCAGCCGGAAGACATCTCCGGCAAGCAGGTAGTACTGGACGACGCCCCGATAGACTGTCCCGAAGGTCGCCACGATCGCGTGATCGCTACTGTTGACCAGGGCCGTCTTCTTTGCGGGCTTTCCGCGATCGATATAGGGGGCGCACTTGGCTTTGATCACGTCCCGTGGAACACGGAGTGCTATCTGGCCGTTGACTCGACGGTAACGGCCGGTTTTCTTCGTGTCGTTGTGCTGGGTCGTGATCTCGTAGCCGAGAAACCTTGCTGCCCGGGTGCGGGCGTGAGTGATCAGTGTCTTTTCCTGGGACAGTTCCAGCCTGAGTTCGTCACGCAGGAACTGGGCCAGGCGTTGTTTGATCTGCTCGGCCTCGGCTTTCGGACCGGTGAAACCGAGGAGGTGATCATCCGCGTAGCGTACGTAGCGCAGCCTGCGGTATCCCGGATCATCGGGATCCGCGCTCGGCAGGCTGACCATCCGCTGACGCAGCGCACGGGCCTGGACCCGGTCGCCGCGCCGGCGGGCTTTCGCCAGCAGATTCTGCAACTCCAGATAGGCCGGGTTGCGGGCCCGGCGTTTCCCTCGGGTGTACTCCGGAATTAGAACTGTCTCGACGAACTCATCCAACTTGTGCAGGTAGATGTTGGACAGGACCGGGGAGGCCACCCCGCCTTGCGGCGCTCCGGAGAGCGTGGCGCCCCATCTCCAGTCCTCCAGGTACCCGGCTGTCAGCATGTTGCGCACCAGCCGCAGGAACCGCTGGTCATGGATCCTCTCGCCGAGGATCGACAGCAGGACCTCGTGGTCCAGGCTACCGAAGCAGTCGGCGATGTCCCCTTCGATGAACCAGGACGCCCCGGTCCAGGTATGGTCCACCTCCCGCAAAGCGGTATGGCAGCCCCGGCGGGGACGAAACCCATGAGAGCGGTCGGAGAACGTGGGCTCGTAATACGCCTCCAATAACAGGCGGACCACTTCACCGACGAGCTTGTCCGACCAGGTCGGCAGCCCCAGCGGACGCGTCTTCCCATTCTTCTTCGGGATATGGACGCGCCGGACCGGACGGAAGCGGTAACGCTCGTGGCGCATCGCCTCGATGATCCGGTCAATCTTCCGCTGTGACATGCCGTCCACGGTTTCCGACGTGACCCCGGGTGTCATCGCGCCATGATTGGCATAGATGCGACCGTAGGCCAGCAGATACAACTGCGGATTGAACAGCTGCCGATACAGTTCATCGCACGGCAGGCCCTGCCTGCCGCGTTCACGCAGGACACCCAGCACCGTTTTGGCGCTCTGCATTCCGCATACCTCCCGAGTCTGAGGTGTCCGAATCACCTGGCCCCCTTCGCCCGATGCGGACGGCTTTCCCGTCCTCCCTGGCCGGTCGTGACTCCGGCGACTACTACGGGGCCTCCGTCGCCGTAGGACTCGCGTCCCGTAGGCGATCCCACGTTCGTCCCTGTCTGTACGTTCTAGCGCGACACAGGCGTCCCACTCATCTCCTTGAATGTCCTCGCTGGACATCGCTCCGCACTCCGGAAGTTGACCCGACCACAGCAATCGAAGCCAGGGCAGAGTGCGGCGCCGGTTTCAGATGTCTTTCCGACGGATGGGAACTTGCATCTTCTGGAGATTGGGCTTCAAACAATCCAGTCTTCGCCATATCGCGCGGGCCACCCTGCGCACCGTGCCCGACAACTGGCCCCGGTCACAGGTTTTCTGACATGCTCTTGTCCCCTTCACCTTTCGGATCCAGGTAAGTCATCGGGCCCAGGAACCTCCTTCCGAGTTCCTCCCGGCTGAGCCGGGGATACAAACAGAGCGCCTCGTGGCGCACA
>NZ_JBIWPP010000123.1:0-2361 GCF_044768335.1 Streptomyces sp. NPDC101151
TGTCGGCGTACACACTTACGTCCTCAGCTTCGTACGGATGAAAAGGGACAGATGTTGAAGCGGTAAACCCTGTCGCTCGGCACTCTGCTGCTGTCGGTGTGACGGTGGAGGGTGGCTGACGATGGTCTTGGACCCGCATCGCTGGTTGGAACTGCGGCGTTTCCGTGGGCTGTTGGAGTCCGGGGCATTGAGCCTGTCGGAGATCGCCCGGGAGACGGGCCTGGACCGTAAGACGGTGCGGAAGTACCTCTCGTCGCCAGGGCCGGCGACGCCGCCGCGGAGGTCGCCGAACGGACGGTCCCGAGCGAGGGTGATCGACGAGTTCGCGCCGCTGGTCGATGCGATGCTGCGGGCCGAAGTCCTGATGAAGGCCGCGGTCATCCATGAGCGGTTGGTCGCGGAGTACGGGTTCACTGGGAACTACCAGCGGGTCAAGCTCTACGTTCAGGAAGCCCGGCCCAGGGTCGCCGAGGAACTCGGCATCACGCCGAAGGAACTGGCGGGCATGCACCGCCGGTTCGAGGTGATCCCTGGCGCCCAGGCCCAGGTGGACTGGGGCGACGAGGGCAAGATCCTCGCGCATATGGGCATCGGGAAGGTCTATTCGTTCCACATGACCCTGTCGTACTCCCGTGACCCGTTCTGCTGCTTCACCACGAGCCAGGATCTGGAGACCTTCTTCGACTGCCACCGGAGGGCGTTCGCGCACTTCAGCGGGGTGCCGATGACGGTCGTCTACGACCGCACCAAGACGGTCGTGCGCCGGCACGTCGCCCCGGGCGAGGCGGTGCCGCTGCATCCGGAAGCGGTCGGATTCGCCGGGCACTACGACTTCGACATCGACGTGCTGGCCGCTTATCGGCCCACCGGCAAAGGCCGCGTCGAACGCCAGGTGCTGATCGTCCGCGACCATGTTCTCTCCGGGCGGTCCTTCTCGTCGATCGAGGAGATGGACGCCGCGTTCACGGCCTGGGTGCCGCAGCGACGTGCTCAGATCCACAAGACCCACCGCGAGGTGATCGGGCATCGTGCCGCCCGGGACCACGCAGCCCTCAAAACGCTGCCGCCGGCCCCATATCTGGTGGCCGAACGGCACCTGCGGCCGGTCGGCAAGGACTGCCTGATCGCGTTCGGCGGCAACCTCTACTCGGTGCCTGCCCGCAAGGTCCGCCCCCGCCAGCTCGTCGAGATCCGGGCCACGAAGTCGCAGGTCATGCTGCATTCCACGGTCCCCGACTCAGGCGGCGAAACACTGCTGGCCATGCACCCGAGGGCGGTCGGCCGCGGGGTCCGCGTGGTCGAGGAAACGCACTGGGACGGGCTGCCCACTGGCAAGGGCCGCCGGACGACCACCGGCGACGTCCCCCTCCAGCCGCGTCACCACCGCCCCCTGGGCGATGAAGCCGGACCTTTGCAGGCCCTGCTGAACCGGGCCGCCGCCACCCAGGTCGAGGTCGGCCGCCGGCCGTTGTCGGTCTATGACGAGCTGACCGGCACCCGCCCCTTCACCACCCACCGCGCCACGAAGGAATCGTCTTGAGCGAGCTGACTGGCAACCGGATCCGCACCACGGCCGCGAAGCTCGGCCTGCCCCATCTGGCGGAAACCATCAACGAGTTCACCCGTCGCGCGGACGAGGGCAAGCTCGGCTACCTCGACTTCCTCGACCTGGTCCTCTCCGAGGAACTGGCCGTCCGTGACGACCGCCGTTTCCGCCAGGGCCTGCGGCTTTCGAGGCTGCCGCACCACAAGACGCTGGATGAGTACGACTTTTCGTTCCAGCCGGATCTCGACCCCCGCAAGGTCAAAGACCTCGCCACCCTGTCCTTCGTCGAGGCCAAGGCGAACGCAGCCCTGCTCGGGCCGCCCGGAGTCGGCAAGACCCACATCGCGATCGCGCTGGCGGTCGCGGCCTGCCGGGCCGGCTACTCGATCTACTTCACCAGCCTCGATGACATGGTCCGCAACCTCAAAGCCGCCGAGGCAGCAGGGCGTCTGACCAGCAAACTCGGCTCCTACCTGCGGCCGAGCGTTCTCGTGGTCGATGAGGTCGGCTACCAGCCGCTCGAACGCGCCGAGGCGAACCTGGTCTTCCAGGTCATCTCCAAGCGCTACGAAAAAGGGTCGATCATCCTGACCTCGAACAAGACCTTCAGCGAATGGGGCCAGGTCTTCGGCGACGAAGTCCTCGCCACCGCGATCCTCGACCGGCTCCTGCACCACTGCGAAGTCGTCCCCATCAACGGCCCCAGCTACCGGCTCAAGAACCGCCTCCAAGCCATCGAGCGCGAGACCGAAGTGGCCTGACAGCTGGGGACGAAGAAAGGTACGGGACTGGGGACACAAGTCCGTACGCCGACA
>NZ_JBIWPP010000124.1:0-2236 GCF_044768335.1 Streptomyces sp. NPDC101151
AGGCTGCCCTCAGCTCCAACTGCCCTGCTGCGACAGGGCAGTGGCGGTGGTCTTTCACCACCGCTCGAACAACGTGCGCTTCACGGCGCACTACCCGCGCTCCGCAGGCTGTCACGGCCAGTCGGGCCGCCTTGGCGACGTTGACCGCCGCGTTGATGTCTCGGTCAAGGACGGTCCCGCACGCTCCGCATGTCCACTCTCGGACGTGCAGGGGCTTGGGGCCGTCCTTGACGCCGCAGGCCGAGCAGACCTGAGATGTCGGCTCGAACCGGCCGATACGTACGAAGGTGCGCCCGTACCGGCTGGCCTTGTATTCGAGCATGGTCACGAACTGGGACCATCCAGCATCGTGCACGGACTTGGCCAGGCGTGTGCGGGCGAGTGCTTTGACCGCCAGGTCTTCCACCGCGATGGCTTGGTTTTCGCGGATCAGCTTGGTGGAGAGCCGGTGGTGGAACTCGCGGCGCGCATCGGCGACCCGTGCGTGAGCACGGGCGACCGTGAGCCGGGCCTTGTTCCTGTTGTTCGATCCCTTTGCCTTGCGGCTGAGGTTCTGCTGTGCGCGCCCCAGGCGCTTGTCAGCGCGGCGCAGGAAGCGCGGGCTGTCGATCTTCCGGCCGTCCGAGAGGACGGCGAAGTGCCCCAGGCCGAGGTCTATGGCGACCTGGGGCGTGAGGGGCGTCAGGACTTCTTCCGGACCGGTCTGAACGACGAACGACGCGAAGTAGCGCCCGGCACTGTCCTTGATCACGGTCACCGTGGAGGGGGTGGACGGCAGGGTGCGTGACCACTTCACGCTCACGTTGCCCACTTTGGGCAGCCGCAGCTTCCCGCCGGGTGTGATCTTCCATCCGGCGTTCGCGGTGAACCGGATCGCCTGCCGGGTGTCCCGCTTCGACTTGAAGCGCGGCGGCCCCGTCTTCGGGCGCTTGCCCTTGAGGCCGTCGAAGAAATTCCGGTACGCGGTGTCCAGATCGCGAAGGGACTGCTGGAGGATCACCGAGGAAACCTCGCCCAGCCATGCCCGCTCCGTGGTCTTCTTCGACGCCGTGAGCCGCTTGGAAAGATCGGCGGAGGTGACGAACGGCAGCCCGGCGGCGCGGGCGTCCTCACGGACGCGCAACGCGTCGTTGAAGACCACCCGAGCGCACCCGAACGCCCTGGCCAGCGCCGAGAGCTGAGGACCGTTCGGGTACAGACGGAACCCGTACCTGAGCCGCATAACGATCACCATACATATGTGGTTCATGTCACCACGCCGGAACCCGAACCCCGAGGTCTGCACGGACTTCGAGGCCGAACTGAAGCAGTTCACCGGCGAGGAGCATCACCTGCACCTGCTGGTGCACCACCCGCCCAAGGTCCAGCCCTCCAAGCTGGTCAACTCCCTCAAAGGCGTCTCCGCCCGGCCGGTACCTGTGGGGCGGACCCTTCTGGCCCGGCTCCTACTTCGCCGGAAGCTACGACGGGGCACCGTCGGCCGCGGGTGTGCCGTCGTAGCGGTTCTCGTCGAAGTGGTTGATCAGCCGGTCCCGGATCTCCGGGTCGTCGACGTAGTCGTACAGGCCGCTGGTCTGGCGGAGCAGGTCGCGGACGGTGATGCGGCTGCCGTCGTTGCCGTTGCCCGCGACGACCCCCGGCAGCCAGTGCTCGACGGTGTCATCCAGCGACAGCCGCTTCTCCGCCGCGAGTTGCAGGACCATGGTCGCCGTGAACGCCTTCGTCGTGCTCGCGGCGCGGAAGTGCGCATTCCACGGGATCGGGTCCGCGGAGTCGGCCGTCCGGGTGCCGATGCGTGCCATGAGCGGCGCGCCGTAGGGCCCGTCGACCCTGGCCAGCACGTTCACCTCGCCGCCCCCGGCCTCCCGCACCCCGGCCAGGTCCTTCCGCAGCACGTCCACGCTGTAGGAATGCCTCGGTGCCGAGTGCCCGGCGGCGGCTGTCGCAGCCGTGGGTATGGCCGGCGCGAGCAGCGCTGCGGTCAGTACGACGGCCCTGGTCTTCTTCGACGACGGTATCTGCATGATCGAATCCCCCGGTGCTGTAGGTCCTGGTCGGCGACGATCACCAGCCAACCGGATCCGGGAGCGCGAGACGATGGCGCTGTCCTCCGCGTGAGGGGTGTACCTAGGAGCGTGTCTCAGTACTGACTTCGGCTCGTCAGGGTGGCGCTGGCTCGTCGAGGGTCAAGCGAGTGCCGGCTATGAAGCCGTCGAGGGTGTCGGGCCGGTACTGA
>NZ_JBIWPP010000125.1:0-2227 GCF_044768335.1 Streptomyces sp. NPDC101151
CCCCAGTACGTCACCTCGTACGACTAGGTTCGTTGGCAAGGAAACCGGAACGACTAGGTTCGCTGTCAAACGCCTCGATTGGATGACAACGGACAATCAGGCGACACCCGAACGGGTGACGCCGCTGTCCCGTCTCAGTGAAGATGAATCACGGCGAGGCCGTGACCAGCGGTGGGTCATCTTGAGTGAGACGCGGTGCGGCCCGACGTCTCAGTCAATCTGAGAACTGTGCGCCCTGGGCTGCTTCGTGCTCGGCCGCGAACTCGTCGAGGAGCTCAAACAGGACCTTGATCGCGTGTTGCTCATCCTCAGGCGCAAGGTTCCAGAGGTCGTCCCAGCCGTTCGGGAGTGCGATGTGGAGGACCTGGCCGGGCCAGGCGTGGCTGCAGGCGCGTCCGCGACGGGCGACGAGCCAGTCGTGCCAGCCGGTGAGCCCGCGCCCGCCGTGCCGGAGGGCGTGCTGGTCATAGCCGGTCAGGAACGCGGCCAGCATGTGGAACGAGGTTTTGCCGACGAACATGCCCGGACGTTGGCCGACGCAGGCGAAGTACTCGCGTTCGGTCATCTCCGAGATGTGTTTCACGCGTCCGCACCCTCCTCAACACTGGCGCTGTCGTCCAGGGCTGGACGAAGCTTGCTGCGAGCGGCTTCCAGACGTTCGGCATAGTCCTCCGCAAAGATCCCCGGCAGCGACTTATCGAGCGTTCCAGCAATGCGGTGAAGGGGCGCCCAGACCGCCGCGTCGTCGACGAGACGACTGAGGTCTGTCATCTGCACCTGCTCCAGCCAGTCCGACAGGACCAGCGCCTCATCTGGGCTGAGTCGGATGATGATCTCCGGATTCTCCACCGCGCGAACATATTCCGTCGACCATGTGTTGTCAGAGGTACCTGGCACAGAGCCGCCGTGGACATTGATTCCTTCTGGGAGCTCATCGAGGAGTGCCGGCGTCAGGCGCAAGGCCCGGACGAACGGCTCGCGTGGCTGCGGGGTGAACTGTCACGAAAGTCGCTGGTTGAGGTCGTGCAGTTTCAGGTGCGCTTGGACGAGGTGACGCAGGAAGCGTTCACGTGGGATCTGTGGGCAGCTGCGGACCAGATCTTCGGTGGCTGGTGTTCGGATGACGGATTCTGTTACTTCGGCCTGTGGATGGTGGGACTCGGCCGGGAAGCCTTCACCCAGGCGGTGGCTGATCCGATTCCCCTGGCGGCCACCCCGGAGGTCCAAGGCCTGGTGGGCCGCCCGCGGGAGGTATGGAACGACGACTGGCCCGGGTGGGAGTCGCTCGACTACGTCGCCATGGAGGCGTACGGGATCCTGGCTGGTGTGGACGACGAGTGCGGCGAAGCCTTCTACGAAGCCGTTGACGCCCAGCAGGGCGATGGAGGCGACAACTCCGGACCGCTCGGTGAGCGGTGGGACGTTCGGTGCGAAGATGAGGCAGGACGCAGACTGCCGAGACTGAGCACGATAATTCCCCTGCGATACTGACCCGGTGGCGCGAGCGGGCGCAGACCCTCGCATCAAGTTCCAGAGCCTGGATGACTGGGGCGTAAGGGCTTCCAACCAGGTGAGGCAACCGGACGCAGCGGTGGGTCAGTAAGAGCGAGACAGATTGTCCCGTCTCATTGGATCTTGCAGAGGCGGGGCCGTTGACCTGCCGGGTGACAGGTTGACCCACGACGGCGAGGCTCCGGGGCGTCGCTGACCAGTACGTTCCCCTGAACCACCCTGGTGATCTTCCGCCGGGTACGCTCGCTCGCAGCAGCGAATCCGGCGTCAGACATGCACTTTCCGACGTGCGTTCTCGGACGCGCACTTTCCGAACACTGGAGGTTCTCGTGGCCAAGGGCTACTGGGTCAGCGTCTACCGCACCATTTCCGACCCCGAGAAGCTGGCTGCCTACAACGAGCTGGCCGGTCCGGCCGTCAAGGCCGGAGGCGGACGGACGTTCGCCCGCGGCGGGCGGGTCGTCGCCCACGACGAGGGCGTCGCCGAGCGCGTCGTCCTGGTCGAGTTCGACAGCTTCGAACAGGCCGTCGCAGCTCACGCAAGTGTGGCCTACCAGCAGGCGCTGCTCGTCCTGTCCGACGGCGTCGAGCGCGACTTCCGCATCATCGAAGGCGTTTACTGACTTCGGCTCGTCAGGGTGGCGCTGGCTCGTCGAGGGTCAAGCGAGTGCCGGCTATGAAGCCGTCGAGGGTGTCGGGCCGGTACTGAAGGCGT
>NZ_JBIWPP010000126.1:0-2221 GCF_044768335.1 Streptomyces sp. NPDC101151
TTCTTTGTGATTTTAACTAACCCCCCATTTCTGCTTTGTTCGGAGGTAGTACCCGCCTTCCGGGGGGGGCCGTTGGGGGGGGGGGGGGGGGGGGGCGGGGGGGGGGCCCCCCCCCCCCCCCACGGCTCGTAGAAGACGCCCCTCAGGGAGCCTGCGTCACTTGTTGACGCAGGTGTTGCCGAAGGCGGGGTTCAGGAGCCCGATCACGTTGATCGTGTTGCCGCAGACGTTGACCGGGACGTGCACCGGCACCTGGACGACGTTGCCCGAAACGACGCCCGGCGAGTGCACGGCGGCACCCTGGGCACCCGAGTCCGCGACGGCCAGGCCCGCACCCGCGAGAACCAGACCACCGGTGGCAGCCGCAGCAGCAACGACCTTCTTGAGCATTATTCCTCCTTGTTGGCAAAAGCGATCATGTGTCGCTGATCGCATCACCTGTAACGAGGAGGAACTAATGGAGCTACGAGCTTATCGTCGCATTCACTCTTCTCAGCTCGATCTCGTACGGGCGCCCGATTACCTGGGCCCATGGCTTCACGACGCGTCGATGAACCGGTCGAGCACCCGCACGCCGAACTTCAGCCCGTCCACCGGCACCCGCTCGTCCACGCCGTGGAACATTCCGGCGAAGTCCAGCTCCGGCGGCAGCTTGAGCGGCACGAAGCCGAAGCCCCGGATGCCGAGGTCGTCGAAGGACTTGGCGTCGGTGCCGGCGGAGAGCATGAAGGGGATGGCCTTGGCGGTGGGGTCCTCGGCCAGCAGAGAGGACTGCATGGCCTCGACGAGCGCCCCGTCGAAGCCGGTCTCCACGGCCTTGTCGGAGTGCACGTCCTCGCGCCGGACGTTCGGCCCGAGCAACCGGTCGAGGTCGCCCAGGAACTCCTCCTCGTGGCCCGGCAGGAAGCGTCCGTCGATGTGCGCGGTGGCCTCGCCCGGGATGACGTTGACCTTGTAACCCGCGTTCAGCTGGGTGGGGTTGGCGGTGTTGCGCAGGCTCGCGCCGATGAGTTTGGCGATACCGCCGAGCTTGGCGAGGGTGGACTCCATGTCCTCCGGGTCCAGCTCGGTGCCGAGCGCGTCGCCCAGCTCGTCGAGGAAGGCCCGGGTGGTCTTGGTGACCCGCACCGGGAACTTGTGCCGGCCGACCCGGGCGACGGCCTCGGACAGCTCGGTGATGGCGTTGTCCCGGTGGATCATCGAGCCGTGCCCGGCGGTGCCGGCCACGGTGAGCTTCATCCAGTGCATGCCCTTCTCGGCCGTCTGGATCAGATAGAGCCGCCGCTGCTCGTTCACCGTGAAGGAGAAGCCGCCCACCTCGCTGATCGCCTCGGTCACGCCGTCGAAGAGGTCGGGGTGGTGGTCGACCAGGTGCCGGGCACCGTACGTGCCCCCGGCCTCCTCGTCGGCGAGGAAGGCGAGCACGATGTCCCGCGGCGGCCGACGGCCGCTGCGCAGCCGGTCCCGCACGACCGCGAGGGTCATGGCGTCCATGTCCTTCATGTCGACGGCCCCGCGCCCCCACACGCATCCGTCGGTGACCTCGCCGGAGAACGGGTGGTGGGTCCAGTCGTCGGCATTGGCCGGCACCACGTCCAGATGGCCGTGGATCAGGAGCGCGGGCCTGGACGGGTCCTCGCCCTCGATGCGGGCCACGGTGGAGGCACGCCCCGGGTGCGACTCGAAGATCTTCGGTTCCAGCCCGACCTCGGCGAGCTTTTCGGCGACGTACTCGGCGGCCTTGCGCTCGCCGGGGCCGGAGTGGTCGCCGTAGTTGCTGGTGTCGAACCGGATCAGCTCGCGGCAGAGGTCCACGACCTCGTCCTCGCCGGTGACGCCCTTGGCCGTGTCCGTCTCGCTCACGCTGCTTCCTCCCACTGTCCATGCTGGTGGTCCTCTTCATCCTCCCTCCGAGCCGCCCCGCGCCCAAGACCGGTCCCGGCCCGTCACACGCCGTTCACCCGGGCCCGGACCCGGGAACGGGGTGTGATCGGCCACCCCGGAAAGCCTGGTAGTGTTTCCTTCGTCGCCGCGGGGGAAACCCCGCACGACAGACACCTTGTCCGGGTGGCGGAATGGCAGACGCGCTAGCTTGAGGTGCTAGTGCCCTTTATCGGGCGTGGGGGTTCAAGTCCCCCCTCGGACACCATCAACACCAGAGGTGCCGACCCGCGTCAGGGCGGGGACACGGGTGTTTTTAGTTCCCCGGTTGGGGGGGCCG
>NZ_JBIWPP010000127.1:0-2137 GCF_044768335.1 Streptomyces sp. NPDC101151
ACGGAGCCTGGGTCGCTGAACTCACCGGCAAGCTCCTGGACGGCTGGCCCAAGGGCATGCGACTGATCGTCCGAAAGGAACGGCCCCATCCTGGCACCCAGTTGAGGATCACCGACGCGGACGGCATGCGGATCACGTGCTTCGCGACCAACACCCCCGACCGGCCAATCGCCGAGCTGGATTGCCGCTGTAGTACGAGCCTACTCGACGGCTTCATCGCCGAAACCGGACTCATCCTCGCCCCGCCCTGACCATCACCCTGAAGAGCAAGCCTCAGTTGTTCAGCCCGTAGTCGAGCAGCCAGTCGGGCGGCGCGGGCCGTGCGGCCTCGCCCCTGGCCCGCTCCTGTTGCCGGCGCTCCTCGTTGGCGATCCAGCGCCGGGTCCGTGCCAGGTCGCGTTCCTGGACGCGCTCCAGGAAGCGCAGCAGGTCGAGCCCGTTCGGGCAGCCGTCCTGGACAGAGCCCACAGGGCGTGTACCCGCCCGCCTGCGCGTACCTCATCCCCACTGCATACCGCAAGGATCATGGATCGTCAGCAACCGTGCGGGCACTGTCAGTTCAACCTGAGTACGCCGGTGCCCGGTTCCTCGCGGCCGCGGGATGCCCCCTGCCCGTTCGGGTACCACTTTCGTGAGGGGGAATCCGGGTATGGACACGCCGTGCGCTGCGAGATCATACTCAAATCGTTTCATCGCCTTTGATTCATTGCCTGGTTCGCTGCATCACTGCAGCATGGTCTTGTCCCCGGCGCGGACGATACCGATCACGGATCGGCTACTTGGGGACAATCCACGTCGCGGTCTTCTTGCAGATGACGCCCTGGGCGTTTGCAGTTAGGTGGGCCGCGGAAGTCAATTCCCCCCTCCGGGCCATGTCCGCCCGGAGTTTTCAATCGCTCGAGCCGCCCCCTCGTCTCGGGCGCGATGGGAATCAGCATGAAACATCTCAGACGCACGCCCTTGCAGCGACGGCACCATGCCGCGCTGGTCCTGCTCCTCGCCCCCGCGCTCACGGTCCTTGCCAGCGCCCCGTCCCACGCGGCATGGAGGGATGACGAAAAGAGGTGGTACATATCTCAGCCAGATGGTCCGTACCCATACGCGCCAGATGTAGTAGCTGATTGCGCGAAGCCCTGGGGCCAGAACAACGAACAGGCGGTTAGCCCGGAGGGGTGGCACGGATATGAAACACCCACCAGCTGCAATTACAATGCCGACGTGGTGAAGCCGTACGCGGCGAAGGGGGCGGCGCAGAAGGTCTCCGGGGACGTGAATACGTGCGGTAAGGCGGCCGGCACCATCGCCAAGACGATCACCACCTCGGTCAGCAACACGGTGACGACGACGGACGGAACGTCGACGTCGATCGGGGCGAATATCCAGCTAAGCTCAGCGGTCATGCTGACGGTCAATACGGAGACCAACCACCAGTACTCGACGTCCAGCACTACCGCCACCACCGAGAGCACGACCTACACTCTGGCCGCGCCTGCCAACATGATCTCGTACATGCAATTCAGGCCGTACATCATTTACTCGAAGGGCCACATTGTGGCTCACTATCAATATCCTACCCATGGAAGTACCACGTGGACCTCGGGTGTAGTCACGAGCGTTATCCCGATGACGCTCGGTGATGGTTCACTGGACGGCGAGTTCACGGTCATCTCCAGGTCCTGCTAGAAGGCTCAGAAGATCTTGGAGTTCTGGCCTCGCCGCGTCAGCGGCGGGGCCAGACTGTTTTATGTGGTGATGGGGGAATGGGTCGGGGAGACGGTCGGGCCGGATGTGCGGGAAACCTGCCGGGGGCATTGTCACGTTGTCCGGGCAGTGGTGGGATGATCTTCGGGTTGTCTGTCTGGGGAGGGGTGGGTTCGTGTCTTCTGGGGTGCCGTCGTACGCGAACCACAGCTATCACGCGGAGATCATTTCGCACTGCGTGTGGCTGTACTTCCGCTTCCCGCTCAGCTTCCGCGAGGTCGAGGAGCTCATGCTGGAGCGCGGCGTCACCGTCTCCCACGAGACGGTCCGCCGCTGGTGTGTGAAGTTCGGGCAGACCTACGCCAATTCGCTGCGCAGGCGGCGCCCGCAGCCGGGTGACAAATGGCACCTGGACGAGGTCTTCGTCAAGATCGGC
>NZ_JBIWPP010000128.1:0-2115 GCF_044768335.1 Streptomyces sp. NPDC101151
GTGAGACCGGTGATGATCAGGATCGCGCCCACCAGCAGGCCGGTGAACAACGGCTTCTCGGTGCGCAGGGTGCCCGCGGTCACCGGGACCGGCTTCTGCTCGGCGAGCGAGCCGGCCAGCGCCAGCACGAACACCATCGGCAGGAAGCGGCCGAGCAGCATCGCGAGACCGGTCATGGTGTTGTACCAGTCGGTGTTCGCGTTCAGGCCGGCGAAGGCCGAGCCGTTGTTGTTCGACGCCGACGTGAAGGCGTACAGCACCTCGGAGAAGCCGTGCGCACCCGAGTTGAGCATGGAGTTCGGCGGGGTCGGCAGCGCCATGGAGGCCGCGCTGAAGATGAGCACCAGCGCCGGGGTGATCAGGATGTAGGCCGCCGCCAGCTTCATCTCGCGGGCGCCGATCTTCTTGCCCAGGTACTCGGGCGTACGGCCGACCATCAGACCGGCGATGAACACCGCGATGACCGCCATGATCAGCATGCCGTAGAGACCGGAACCGGTACCGCCGGGCGCGATCTCGCCCAGCATCATGCCGAGCATGGTGATGCCGCCGCCGAGTCCGGTGAAGGAGGAGTGGAAGGAGTCCACCGCACCGGTCGAGGTGAGCGTGGTCGACACCGCGAAGATCGACGAGCCGCCGACACCGAAGCGGACCTCCTTGCCCTCCATCGCGCCACCCGCGGCCTGGAGCGCCGGGCCGTGGTGCGCGAACTCGGTCCACATCATCAGGGCGACGAAGCCCAGCCAGATGGTGAACATCGTGGCGAGGATCGCGTAACCCTGCTTCACGCTGCCGACCATCACGCCGAACGTGCGGGTCAGCGAGAACGGGATCACCAGGATCAGGAAGATCTCGAACAGGTTCGTGAACGGGGTCGGGTTCTCGAAGGGGTGGGCGCTGTTGGCGTTGAAGTAACCGCCGCCGTTGGTGCCCAGCTCCTTGATGGCCTCCTGCGAGGCGACCGCGCCGCCGTTCCACTGCTGCGAGCCGCCCATGAACTGGCCGACCTCGTGGATACCGGAGAAGTTCTGGATCGCGCCACAGGCGACCAGCACGATCGCGGCGATCGCGGCACCAGGCAGCAGGATCCGCAGCGTGCCGCGCACCAGGTCGGCCCAGAAGTTGCCCAGCTCACCGGTGCGCGAGCGGGCGAAACCGCGCACCAGCGCCACCGCGACGGCGATACCGACAGCCGCGGAGACGAAGTTCTGTACGGCGAGACCGGCGGTCTGCACGACGTGACCCATGGTCTGCTCGCCGTAGTACGACTGCCAGTTGGTGTTGGTCACGAAGGACACGGCCGTGTTGAACGACTGTGCCGGGTTGACCGAGTCGAAGCCCATCGAGCCCGGCAGAACACCCTGCAGCCGCTGCAGCAGGTAGAGGAAGAGGACGCTGACGGCCGAGAAGGCGAGTACACCGCGCAGATACGCGGGCCAGGTCATCTCGGTGTCGGGGTTGGCACCGATGCCCTTGTAGATCCACTTCTCGACGCGCAGGTGCTTGTCGGAGGAGTAGACCCGGGCCATGTAGTTGCCAACGGGGATGTAGACGAGTGCCAGCGCGCCTATCAGGGCGAGCAGCTGGAGCACGCCTGCCAGTACGGGACCCATGTCAGCTCTCAGAACCTCTCCGGGAAGATCAGGGCGAGGACGAGATAGCCCAGCAGGGCGACGGCCACGACCAGGCCGACGATGTTTTCGACGGTCACAGCTTCGTCACCCCCTTGGCGACAAGAGCCACCAGCGCGAAACCCGCGAGCACGGTGACGACGAAGGCCAGATCGGCCATCGCGAACTCCTGGAGTGAGGTTCGATTGAAACGGACGCTTAGAGGAAAGCGCCTGGCTGGCCGGAACTGGCCCCCCGTTGACGGCCCTCTTACGGCGGCCCACACACCTTTGACGGGACTCTTACGGCTCCTGACCCGTACCGGCCAGTAAGCCGCGTGACCGTGGGTGGCGTGCCTCACAGCAGCCGGAACCGCAGCCTGCAGATCACCGCGTCCGTCTCCCGCCGCACGGCGTGCGCAACGACCGCGCCCCGCTGGTTCTGCAGCAGCCGCTGCCACAGCCGCTCCGGCTCCGTCTCCGGGATCAGCACAGTGACCCGGGTG
>NZ_JBIWPP010000129.1:0-2068 GCF_044768335.1 Streptomyces sp. NPDC101151
CCTTCAGTACCGGCCCGACACCCTCGACGGCTTCATAGCCGGCACTCGCTTGACCCTCGACGAGCCAGCGCCACCCTGACGAGCCGAAGTCAGTACTGGGGTGCGGGCGCCCCTATGAGCGAGACACCTCCGCCGGTTCGGCACCGGTGGTGTGGTGGATGACGTTGGCCGTCAGCCGGCGCAGCAGGCTCTGCGCGGTTGTGAACTCCTCGGCGGTCAGGCCCATGGCGTCTCCGATGGCGAGGGGGACGGCGCGGATGTGGTGGCTGAGTGCGGTTCCCTGCGGGGTGAGGGCCACCTCCACCACGCGTTCGTCGTCGGCTCGCCGCTGTCGCTTGAGGAGTCCGTTCGTCTCCAGGCGTTTGATCAGCGGCGTGACGGTGCCGTAGTCCAGCTGCAGGGCGGCCACCAGATCTTTGACGGATGCGGTGCCGTGCTGCCAGAGCACGACCATCACCAGGTACTGGGGGTAGGTCAGTCCCAGTTCGTCCAGCAGGGGCCGGTAGGCGCTGGTCACGGCCCTGGAGGCCGCGTACAGGGTGAAGCAGAAGTGGTCCTCCAGGGGCAACGGGGCCCCACTGGGACCACCGGGCGTGGATGCGCGGGTGCCGTCGTCGCTCACGGTTGCTCTCCCCTTCTCTGGCCCTTGGGCCCTGGGCGCCGGACCGTCATCGGAAACGCTGTGTTGTATCCCCCACGAACCCCAGTGTATCGCTGACGAGTGTCTCGTAAGCAATTACCTTGTACGCGAGGGAATAGTGCACTACGTTTCCCTGTGCCGCCCCGAGCAGGGCGGCCGCAACCACCGGGATGACCGGTGACCAGCGCTGCTTCAGAAGGAGAGTCAGATGAACCTCAAGACCGTCCTCCGCACCCGCACGTCCAAGTCCGCTGCCGTACTCGGCGCTGTCGCCAGCGTGGCGGCACTGTCCCTGGCCGCCACCACGGCGGGTGCGGCGGGTGCCACGGACGCCACGGCCGGGCACCGCCCGTCGGCGCAGAAGCCCACGGTGGTGCTGGTACACGGCGCGTTCGCGGACTCATCCAGCTGGAACGGGGTCATCAAGCGTCTGGAGCGGGACGGTTATCCGGTCGTCGCCCCGGCCAACCCGCTGCGCGGCCTGGCCAGTGACGCCGACTACGTCCACAGCGTGCTCAAGAACGTCAAGGGACCCATCGTACTGGCGGGCCACTCCTACGGCGGCGCCGTGATCAGCCAGGCCGCCGCCGACAGCCCGAACGTCAAGGCGCTGGTCTACATCGCCGCCTTCATCCCCGAGGTGGGCGAAAGCGCACTGGAACTGTCGAACAAGTTCCCCGGCAGCACCCTGGGCCCGACCCTCAACTCCGTGTCGTTCCCGCTGCCCGACGGCGGCACCGGCACCGACCTCTACATCAAGACCGACAAGTTCCACGACCAGTTCGCCGCCGACGTTCCCGAGCCGGTCACCGACCTGATGGCCGCCACCCAGCGCCCCGTCGCCGCCTCCGCCCTGGAAGAGAAGGCCACCGAGGCCGCCTGGAACACCATCCCCTCCTTCAGCCTGGTCGCCACCCAGGACTACAACATCCCGCCGGCCGCGCAGCACTTCATGGCCGACCGGGCCCACGCCCACACCGTCGAGGTCAAGGCCTCCCACGCCGTCTCGGTATCCCAGCCGGGTGCCGTCACCCGCCTGATCGAACAGGCCGCGCACGCCAGCGTCCGCTGACGTCCGATCACCCCCACCGGCCCGGCGACGCGTGACCGCCGGGCGGCCTCCTCCTGGATCAGAATCGGCGCTGCAGAGCACATGGACACGGCTGCGCGACTCCGGCGCAGCCGATTTCGGCTACCAGGGCGAGGTCGCCCACCGGATGCGGTGAGGCACTGGCCGGGCGCAACATCCGCAAGCCCGACGAAATCGCTACTGCCTCGCCTCTTCCTCTTGACCCAGCACCCGAGGCTCTTCGCCCCGTGGGCAAGGACGCCACTAGTAGGACTCCGTTAGGTCTGTCGATCGGTCCTGTCTGGGGCATGTTGGAGGTGTGGACGCACACGAAGTGAACCGGGCTCGGGCGAAGTTGG
>NZ_JBIWPP010000130.1:0-2050 GCF_044768335.1 Streptomyces sp. NPDC101151
TCAGCAGTACAACCGCGACCACGCCCGGCCCGCCCGCGTGCCCCTGGCGAACACGCCTTCGCCCGCCTCAAGTCCTGGCGACTGCTGCGGCGAGCTCGCTGCTCGACCAACCGTATCGGCAGAACCGTGGCAGCCGTGCACACCCTCTTGACCTGCCAATACTCAGGATGAAAGAGGTTCACTGCGCCAAGATCAACCCACCAGTCGCCACCCTAGACCCGGATTTCGCACGTGCCTCGATCGGTTGGAACGAGGCACGTGCGGTGTCTGTTTGTCGGTGTGGTCGTTGATGTGATGTGTCGATGATTTCGCGTGCCGAGCGGCCGCGGGTGCGTCGTCCACGGATGAACGTGGAGATCGCACCGGTGGTGGAGAGGCGTCTGGGCGCTCTGCCTGCCTCTGCCGAGTTTCTGCGCCGGCTGGACGTGGCCCGGATCATCGACGAGCTGTGCCCGGCGCGTGAGGTCGCGCATCTCACCCACGGGCAGGTCATCGAGGTCTTGGTCGCCAACCGGCTGTCCGCGCCCGCACCACTGGTGCGGGTCGGCGACTGGGCACGTGAGTGGGCGGTGGAGGAGGTCTTCGGAATCGAGGCGGACCTGCTCAACGACGACCGCATCGGCCGCGCCCTGGACGCCATCGCGCCCGAGCTGGAACACATCGTCGGCACGGTCGGTGCGAGCGCGATCGCCGAGTTCGGCATTGATGTCTCGCGCCTGCACTGGGACATGACCAGCATCTCCCTGCACGGCGCCTACGAGACCCCGCAGGAGGGATTCCCACAGGTCAAATACGGTCATCCCAAGGATCGCCGGGCGGATCTCAAGCAGATCCAGACCGGGATCGCGATCTCGGCGGACGGCGGCATCCCCGTCCTCCACCGTGCCTACGACGGTGGGGCCGGCGAGGTCTCCCAAGTCGTCGGGGCGATGACAGCCCTGCGCGAGCTGGCCGCACCCCGCGACTTTTTGATGATCGGCGACTCGAAACTGGTCTCCTGCTCCAACCTCCTGGCCCTGCAGGAAGCCGGGGTGAGGTTTATCGCCCCGGCGCCCGCGGCCAAGGTTCCCGATGGCCTGTTCGCCGGTCTCGACGCGGACCAGGCCCGCCCGGTCGACTACACCGCCGGACGGGACGAGGGAAAGCCACCCGCTCGGCGTGGCCAGTACCGAGTGCTGGAGGACACCCAGACCCTGGCCGGTCCGCGCAAGCGCGACCCGCAGATCACCGTGCGCCGGATCCTGGTCCACTCCAGCGCCAACACCCAGGCCCAGCAGGCCGCCCGCACCCGGCGCCTGGACAAAGCCCGTGAGGAACTGGACAAACTCCAACGTGCCTGCGGCGGCCGGCACTACGCCACCGCCCAGAAGGTCACCGCCCGGTTCGGCGTGATCACCAGCAGACGCCGCCTCGGCTCCTGCCTGGTCACCTCCATCACCGTCGATGAGAGCGGACGACCTGCCCTGACCTGGCACTACGACCAGGAAGTCCTGGCCGCCGAAGCCGCCGCGGACGGCTGGTACGCGCTGTTGAGCACCCGCTTCGCTCCACTGCCCGTTTCAGGCGGTTCTGCGTCTGGCCGGCGCCCAGTACTTCCTTGCCGTCCCGGTTTGCCTGCTCGATGGACCACCGCGCGCCGTACCTGACGATGACCGCCTCGCCGGTAGCGGCGGTGTCAGTGGTCACCAGCGCTCCTTACCTTGTTTGCGGGTTGATTCCGGTCCTTCGTACGATCGGCAGACCCAGGGGCCTGGGTGTGGCTGAAAGCGCTCATGCCGTACATGTGGCTTTGACTGATAGGCCGCCCAGTGCCCTGCGACGACACGGCCACTCATTGGGATGAGCGAACAGAGATCGCTTCGTAAGGACACGTCGGCGTGGTCGTCTGCGGGGACCAGTCAACCGATCGGCGAGGGAGGCTCGGGTGCCCGAGCTCTGGGCGGGGACGGATGCCGGTGAGGCGTCCCCCGGAGTGTGGACACAGGGGTTCATGCTGCGAGTGTGAGTTTACGTCCTCGCCGGTGCTGCTGTTCGAACTCGGCCGGCGAGA
>NZ_JBIWPP010000131.1:0-1928 GCF_044768335.1 Streptomyces sp. NPDC101151
CGGTCACATCACCAGATCACCAACCGCGGACCGGCAGAGTCCGCCCCGCCGCCACACGATCAGGCGACAGCGGATTCAGTCAAAGACTCACGAACTGCCCACTAACAAACCACCGCTAGGTTTCCCGGCGGTCACGGAAGGCGCGGACTTTGGCCCGGTTGCCGCATTCTGCCATTTGGCACCAGGTGCCGGACCGGTTCTTGGAGTGGTCGTAGAACGCCCACCGGCAGCCCTCGGCGGGGCAGATCTTGAGCCTGCGCCAGGTGCCGTCGAACGCGGCGAGGCCGACGACCGCGACCAGCCTGCCGAGTGCGGATGAGACTCCGGTGTCCTGCTCGGGGGCGAGGTCGGGCGTGCCGTCGGCACGGAAGCGCAGCTGCACGCTCGCGCCGCGGATGATGTCGCGGATGGTGCCGAGTGCGGCCTGGTCGGGCTGGGCGACTCGGGGGGAGTTGGCGTCGGCGAGGGAGCGGAGGGCCTCGCGGAGGGCGACGGCCCGCTGCCGGTCCGGCTCCGTCAGCCGCTCGGCCCGATCGACGAGCCGCTGTTCCGCCATCCACTGCTGGGCCTGAGCGGCCGTGGCCAGGCCGTCGGTGCCCCGCTCCAGGTCATGCGTGTTGATGAACTGCCGTACCAGTTCAAGGGGGTGCGGAGCGTCCTGCTGTTTCACGAGAGCCCTCCTGTACGAGGCTTCCACGGCTTGTGTGGAGCTTGACCAACCAATAAAACGCTTTGTAGGTTACACGAGGCCGATGATGAGGATCGACGGTCGACCGTGGCATCAGGCTGCGGAGCAGCCCTCGGAGTGCTGATATGCCGCACACACAGAAACGTCATCGGCGCTCCGGTCCGCTGCGGTCGGCGGATGCCGGGGCTGCCCGGCGCGCGGGCTCCATCGCGGTCATCACGGCGGCGGCCCTGTGGGGGCTGGGCGGAACGCTCGCCGGGGAGCTTTTCGAGCGGGGCGCGGATCCGCTGGAGGTCGTCGCGGTCCGTACGTGGGTCGCGCTGCTCGGCCTCGGCGCCCTCGCGCTGCGCCGCAGGGCGCCGATACCCGCCAGACAGGTTCCCTGGCGCCTGGTGATCGGGTTCGGCCTGTCGGTCTCGGTCGCCAACGCGGCCCTGTTTCTGGCCATCGAACGGCTGCCGGTGGCGGTGGCGCTCGTTCTGCAGAGCCTGGCGCCCGCCTTCGTCATCGTGGGAGCGCTGGTTCTGACGGGCAGGGTGCCGTCGCCCCGTGTGCTTGCCTGGCTGATCGCCGCCCTGGCAGGTGTGGCCCTGGTCGTCGAGCTGCCCACGGCGCCGCTGGGCGACATCGACCTTCCCGGGGTCGCCTTCGGGCTGCTCACTGCCGTCGGTGTTGCCGCGTTCTCTGTCCTCGGCGGCCGCGCGGCTCAGTCCGGCGGGGCGCTGGCCGCGAACATCTGGGGCTTCGCGGTGGCCGGCGGGGTGTGGCTGGTCATCCAGACCTTCCGGGGACTACCCGCGCTTTTTGATCAGCCGTGGCTTCTGGCGGGAGCGGTCCTCATCAGCGTGTTCGGCACACTGGTGCCATTCCTGCTCTATACCTGGGGCACAGCCCGCGTCGGTGCGCAAGCTGGTGCGGTCTCCATGTCGCTTGAGCCGATGTTCGGCGCGGGGCTGGCCTGGCTGTGGCTGGGACAGGCGCTCGCCTGGCTCCAGTGGGCGGGCACTGCCGTCCTGGTTGTCGCCGTCGTGTTCCTGCAGCGCCCGGAGCACCCGCCCCCGGCCGGACCCCCCTCTGCCGGCAGCCGCGTCCGGGGCGACGACACCCAACACCGCCTGACATCGCACGACTAGCGGTGGTTTGTTAGTGGGCGGTTCGTAAGGTGATGTCCTTTTCCGGTTGAGGCTGGGCAAGGTCGCTGGTGGGGGCTCCGTCGGCTATGGCTTCCTGGCGAAGTTGC
>NZ_JBIWPP010000132.1:0-1721 GCF_044768335.1 Streptomyces sp. NPDC101151
AAGCCGGTCCCGGTGACCGCGGGCACCCTGCGCACCGAGAAGCCGTTGTTCACCGGCCTGCTGGTGGGCGCGATCCTGATCATCACCGGTCTCACCTACTTCCCGGCCCTCGCCCTGGGTCCGCTCGCGGAAGGACTGGCGTGATGACCACCGACACCTCGAAGACAGAGATACAGAAACAGGACTCCATGTCCACTCCCACCCTTGCGCCCCATCAGGACGCACCGACCGGGCACAAGCCGGCCGAGGGCCGTGTCGGCGCGGGCCTGTTCGAACCCAAGGCCCTGATCAAGTCGTTGCCGGACGCGTTCCGCAAGCTCGACCCGCGGGTGATGATCAAGTCCCCCGTGATGTTCGTGGTCCTCGTCGGCTCCGTCCTGACCACGATCTTCTCCTTCAAGGACCCGAGTGACTGGTTCGGCTGGGCGATCAGTGCCTGGCTGTGGCTGACCGTGATCTTCGCGAACCTCGCCGAGGCGGTCGCCGAGGGCCGCGGCAAGGCGCAGGCCGACACCCTGCGCAAGGCCAAGACCGACACGGTCGCGCGCCGGCTGCTGGCGGACGGTTCCGAGGAGCAGGTCCCGGGTACCGCGCTGACCATCGGCGACCTGGTGGTCTGCGAGGCCGGCGACATCATCCCCGGCGACGGTGACGTCGTCGAGGGCGTCGCCTCGGTGGACGAGTCAGCGATCACGGGTGAGTCGGCTCCGGTGATCCGTGAGTCCGGCGGTGACCGCTCGGCTGTGACCGGCGGTACGAAGGTGCTGTCCGACCGGATCGTCATCAAGATCACGACGAAGCCGGGCGAGACCTTCATCGACCGGATGATCAGCCTGGTCGAGGGCGCCGCGCGCCAGAAGACGCCCAACGAGATCGCGCTGAACATCCTGCTCGCCTCGCTGACCATCGTCTTCCTGCTCGCGGTGGCCACCCTGCCGCCGTTCGCCACCTACGCGGGCACGCACCTGACCATGGTCGTGCTGGTCGCCCTGCTGGTCTGCCTCATCCCGACCACCATCGGCGCCCTGCTCTCCGCGATCGGCATCGCGGGCATGGACCGCCTGGTGCAGCGCAACGTGCTGGCGATGTCGGGACGTGCGGTCGAGGCCGCCGGTGACGTCTCCACGCTGCTGCTCGACAAGACCGGCACCATCACCCTCGGCAACCGCCAGGCCGCCGAGTTTGCCCCGGTCAAGGGCACCACCGAGGCCGAGGTCGCGGACGCGGCCCAGCTCTCCTCGCTGGCCGACGAGACGCCCGAGGGCCGTTCCATCGTCGTCCTGGCGAAGGAGAAGTACGGGCTGCGCGAGCGCCACCAGGGCGAGCTGGCGCACGCCGAGTGGATCGCCTTCACCGCCCAGACCCGTATGTCGGGTGTGGACGTCGACGGGCGCAAGATCCGCAAGGGTGCGGCCGGTTCGGTCATCACCTGGGTCAAGGAGCAGGGCGGCACGGTCGCCAAGGACGCCGACACGATCGCCAACAAGATCTCCGAGGCCGGCGGCACCCCGCTGCTCGTCGCCGTCGAGGACGAGCAGGGCGCCCGCGTCCTGGGTGTCATCCACCTCAAGGACGTCGTCAAGGAGGGCATGCGGGAGCGGTTCGAGGAACTGCGCCGCATGGGCGTCAAGACGGTCATGATCACGGGTGACAACCCGCTGACCGCCAAGGCGATCGCCGAGGAGGCGGGCGTCGACGACTTCCTCGCGGAGGCCACTCCC
>NZ_JBIWPP010000133.1:0-1702 GCF_044768335.1 Streptomyces sp. NPDC101151
CGAATCTTGGTTCTGTCGACGATCTTGTGATCCGGACGGTCTGTCTCATCGTGCGAGCAGGACGCGTTTGCGAAGGAGATCGAGGCTGGCCCGGCCGAACATCTGACGCTTCAGCATCTTGAGTCGGTTGATGTTGCCCTCGACAGCGCCGGAACTATGAGGCAGGGACAGGCCATTGCGGACTGCGTCGAAGTCGCGGCGGAGGTTGCGGGCGAAGCCTGCGAGTGGGGCCAGGGAGTCCTGTTCGGCTCCGCTGATCCAGTCCTCCAGACGGTCGCCGTGGCGTGCGGTCATCATGACGGCGAACTTCCTGACGTGCCCGGTGAGCCGGTCCAGCTCGGGATCGCGTTCACGTAGCCGGTGGAGCTTGTCAGCATCCTCGTCCCGCAGGTGTTCAGGATGAGTCATGATCCATGAGGTGACTTCGCGGACCGAGGGAGGCTTGGGACCCGGGTCGGGTGCGTGTCCGCGTCCGGTTCGGTAGCGCCGCAGATGACGCTGGACTGCCAACTCGCCTCCGGGGTAGCCCTGTTCCTGAATCTCACGGCAGAGCTGAGCGGCGTTCCTGACGCCTTCGTTCCAGCGTCGGTGCAGGTAGCCGACGTATGGGTCGACGACGTGCGCCCGCTGCAAGCTCCTGGCCACGACGTCATCCGCGGAGGGGGCGTTGACCAGCTTGCGGACGGTGGCCTGGTGCAGTCCGAGTTTCCGGCCGATCGCCGCCTTCGACATCCCCTGCTGCCATAACTCGTGGGCGGCGGCATGCTGTTCACGGAGCCGAGTCACGATCTTCAGCTCAGTCGATGGCTGGACCACCTGCGGCTCACCGGGAGTGTCGGCGGGCTCCGAAGGCGGTTCTGCCAGGCGGGAGCGATGGGCGTTGACCGCCTTCTCGACCGCCTGGCCGAGATTGGCCCACAGGTGATATCGATCAGCGACCTGCTCGGCCTGCGGCGCCCCGACGCGTGCGCCCTCGCTGTAACCGCTGGACCGGTCCCGACAGATCACCTTCACCTCGGGGTGATCGCGGAGCCAGGCGGCCAGGTCCTCGCCCTCGCGCCCGTCGTAGATATGCAGTGGACGGTGCGTGGCCATGTCGATCAGCACCGTCCCGTAGTGGTGGCCTTTGCGGAATGCGAAGTCGTCGACGCCGAGGACCTCCACCTCACCGACCTCCGGCTCGGGCAGGGCCCTGACCAGTCGCAGCAGCATGTCCTTGCCCACGGTGATGCCGACCGCGGAGGCCAGGCGGGCTCCCGCCCGGCCGGCCAGAGCCAGCCCGATCTGCGTCATCACCCCACGCAGCAACGGGGTCTGCCGACTGTGCGGGGTCGTCAGGCCCTGGATCTGTTCAGCGAACGTCACCGCCGGACAGGAAGAGTTCTCGCATCGGAAGCGGCGTATGCATAATTCGATCACGACACCGAGCCCGCCCATAGCGACGTCACGCAGCTTGCGTACATACCGGCCGTGCACCCGTGCCGAGCTGTGGCCGCACTGGCAGGCCGCGGTTGCCGCCCGAACCCGTGTCCGCAGCACCACCTTGTCCGGCCGCCGCTCGACCTCCTCGATCAACAGGGCGGACAGGTAAGGAAACAGCTCCAAAAGCACATCACGAGAGCACGCGATGCATGATCGCGAACGGTCGGCACGAACCGCTCAACCGTCCGGATCACAAGATCGTCGACAGAACCCGAATCTT
>NZ_JBIWPP010000134.1:0-1671 GCF_044768335.1 Streptomyces sp. NPDC101151
GATGCGGGGCCAACTCGCACGTCCGGTTCGGGAGGGCGGCGTGGAGAAACGGGCCGGGAGGAATCCCGGAACCGCGCTCCGCGCCGACCCCACCACGATGTGGCCATGGCCGACGACAGCGGGAAGCCGGCGGCCAGGCTCAGGATCGACGACACCCTGGCTGGCTATCAGCAGTTACTGGAGCTGCTGGCCGAGCACGGCGACAGCGAAGCCAGCCCGATCCCCGTGGCCATCGAGACCGGCCGCGGTCTGCTCGTGGCCTTCCTACGGCAGGGGAAACGGCAGGTCTATGCCCTCAACCCGATGTCCGTGGCCCGCTATCGGGACCGGCACAGTGTCTCGCGCAAGAAGTCCGATCCCGGTGACGCCCTGGTCCTGGCCAACATCCTCCGCACCGACGCGGACATGCACCGGCCGATGGCGAATGACTCCGAACTCGCCCAGTCCGTCGCCGTGCTGGCAAGGGCTCAGCAGGATGCGACGTGGAACCGGCAGCAGTTGACCAACCAGCTCAGGTCGCTGCTGCGGGACTACTACCCGGCGGCCCTGGAAGCCGTCGCGGGCTGGCAGAACGGTCTGTGCCGGCCGGAGGCCCGCGCGATCCTGGCAGCGGCCCCCACTCCGGGCAAGGCGGCGGCGATGAACCGCAAACGGCTCGGCACGGCCCTGAAGCGGGCGGGCCGCGTCCGGGGCATCGAAGCCGAGGCCGAACGCTGGATGGAGGTCTTCCAGCGGCCCCAGGCCCGGCACCCGAAGCTGGTCGAGGACGCTCTGGGCCAGCAGATGGTCGGGCTGCTGCGGCAGCTCGATGCCGCCTGCCGCACGGTCGACGAGCTTGCCGCGGCGACGGAGAAGGCGTTTCGCCAGCATCCCGACGCTGAGGTGATGCTGAGCTTTCCGGGCCTGGGCGTCCAGCTCGGGGCCCGCATCCTCGCCGAGATCGGCGACGACCGGTCGCGATTCGACGACGCTCGAGGGCTGAAGGCGTACGCGGGTGCGGCCCCCATCACCAGGGCCTCTGGCAAGCATCATTACGTCGGCCGCAGACGGGTCAAGAACAACCGCCTGCACGACGCGGGCTTCCTCTGGGCATTCTCCGCCTTGACCGCCTCCGGCGGCGCGAACGCACACTACCGACGCCGCCGAGCACGGGGCGACTTCCATGCTGCCGCCCTCCGGAACCTTTTCAACCGCATGCTCGGACAGCTCCATCACTGCCTCCAGACACGGACTCTGTTCGACGAAACGACCGCGTTCCCGATGCCGCTCCTCGCCGCTGCTTGACAAGTAGATGCCGTGAGAGGTCCATGCTCGACGTTCCGTACGAGCTGGTCGAGCACGTCTCCTGGCTCATCTACGCCCGAAGGCGTGAACTTCGCTCAGTCTGGCGGAGGTTGAGCTGCTTCGAGCAGGCCCTGCTGATTCTCGCACACCTGCGGAAGAACGAGACGTTGGCCCAGGTCAGCGCCGGGTTGGGAGTCTCCGAGGCGACGGCGTGGCGGTACGTGCACGAGACCGTCGAGGTCCTCGCCTCGTGGGCGCCAGGACTCCACGAGGCCCTCGTCGGCCTGGGCGAAGGCGACTTCGTCATCCTCGACGGCACGCTCATCCCCACCGACCGCATCAAGGCGGACGAGCCGTACTACTCGCAGAAACACAAGAAGCACGGCA
>NZ_JBIWPP010000135.1:0-1551 GCF_044768335.1 Streptomyces sp. NPDC101151
AACTTCGCCCGAGCCCGGTTCACTTCGTGTGCGTCCACACCTCCAACATGCCCCAGACAGGACCGATCGACAGACCTAACGGAGTCCTACTAGTGCCGCGTCAGAGAACGTTTGCCCTGCCGCTTTGTCGGGTGGGTCTAGTTCCAGGGTGCATGGCGGCGCGGCAAGGAAGAGGTTTCCTGGCGCGGCGCTACCGTCATGAGGGTGACAGGAATCAATGCCGACCGGCGATGGTTCGAATCCATGCCGGCGGCCTATGAGCATTACCTCGTGCCGGTGGTATTCCGGCCGTTCGCCAAGGACCTGACCGCCCGGGCGGCGGCACTCCACCCTCGGCGAGTCCTCGAACTGGCCTCGGGGACTGGTGTGTTGACAGCGGACCTCCTCGCGGCGGCACCCTCGGCCGAAGTGACGGCCACCGACCTGAACGAGGCCATGGTCGCTCTCGGGACAACCCGGGCTCCGGGCGCGGTGTGGCGGCAGGCCGACGCGCAGCAACTGCCCTTCCCGGACGGAGGCTTCGACCTGGTGGTCTGCCAGTTCGGCGTGATGTTCTTCCCCGACCGCATCGAGGCCTTCACCGAGATCCACCGGGTGCTGGCCCCGGGCGGCCGATTCCTGTTCAACACCTGGGGCCCGCTCGGGACGCACGCCTTCGAAGCCGCGCTGCAGGCTGGGCTGGAGCGGGCCTTTCCGGTCGACCCGCCACGGTTCTTCCAGAGGGTTCCGCACGGCTACGCCGACCCCGCTGTCGTGGCCGCTGATCTAGCGGCCGCCGGGTTCGCCGTCGAGGACGAGCAGGAGCTGACGCTTCAGGGCCGGGCCGCGTCGACCGCCGACCTTGCCACCGGGTACCTCACCGGGACACCGGTGCGCGCGGCCGTTGAGGAACGCGGCGACGGACCGACTGTCCGGGCCACCGTCATCGAGGAGATGACGGCACGGCTGGGCCCGGGGCCGGTCACCGCCCCGATGACGGCGTACGTCTTCCGTGCCGCGGCCTGAGCGCAGGACGCGCCCGCGCAGAGAATGGGCGTGAGTCGGCCTCGACGGGGCGCATCGCACGGACGCATGGTGCTCATCAGGCAACGTTCGCGCTCCGGCAGCGAGAACGCCCTCGGCCGCCCACCCCCGTACCTCGGGTAGAGCGAGCCGAAGCCGTCCGCGTTGAAGTTGTGGATCACGTCCCGCACCCGATCCGCGCTGGTGAAAGTCACCTCGGCGATCTTCGCCACGGGCATGCGCTGGGCGGACAGGAGCACGATCTGGGCCCGCCGCCAGGTCACCACCGAACCCGTGCCCCTGCGGATGATCCGCAGCAGCCGCTGCCCCTCGTCGTCATCGATCTCCCAGACCTGTACGCGGTCAGCCACGTGATCATTCTGACCGCCCGGAGCCGCCAGCCGCAGCACCCGGGCTCCTCGTCACAAGAGGGCGAACATTGTCTGATGCGGCACTAGTGTCCTGCGCCAGAGATCCGTCGACAGAAGCGGGCGAGAGAGTCGAGGATCTCCTCGGCTGTCTTGGTCCAGATGAACGGCTTAGGATCTT
>NZ_JBIWPP010000136.1:0-1472 GCF_044768335.1 Streptomyces sp. NPDC101151
GTCGTAAGCGACTGGTCGACCGCGAGCCGGCCCTGCGGGATGCCCTCTTGGCTCTCGTCGAGCCCGATGTGCGCGGAGATCCCATGTCACCGCTGCGCTGGACGTGCAAATCCACGCGAAAACTCGCTGACGAACTGACCCGTCAGGGATACCGGATCGGTCCGGACACGGTGGGCGACCTGCTGCGCGAGGAGGGCTTCAGCCTGCAGGGCAACGCCAAGATCCTGGAGGGCAGGCAACATCCCGACCGCGACGCCCAGTTCCGCTATCTCAACGATCAGGCTCGCCACCATCAGGACGCCGGACAGCCGGTGATCAGCGTGGATACCAAGAAGAAGGAGCTGGTCGGCCCCTTCAAGAACCAGGGCCAGGAGTGGGAGCCGAAAGGACAGCCGGTGGCGGTGGACAGCCACGACTTTCCCGACCGTGAACTGGGCAAGGCGGTGCCCTACGGCATCTACGACGTCGCCGCGGACACCGGCTGGGTCAACGTGGGCACCGACCACGACACCGCCGCGTTCGCCGTCGAGTCCATCCGCCGCTGGTGGAACGCTGCCGGACGCATCGCCTACCCAGCGGCCGGCCGGCTACTGATCACCGCCGACGCAGGCGGGTCCAACGGCTATCGCACCCGCACCTGGAAGACCGAGCTGGCCCAGCTGGCCACCGAGACCGGGCTGATGATCACCGTCTGCCACTTTCCTCCGGGCACAGCGAAGTGGAACCGGATCGAGCACCGGCTGTTCTCCCACATCACCATGAACTGGCGCGGAAGGCCCCTGACCAGCCACGAAGTCATCGTTGAGACCATCACGGCGACCACCACCAGAACCGGCCTGACCGTGCATGCCGAGCTCGATACCAACCGCTATCCCACGGGCATCCAGGTCACCGACACCGAGCTGGCCACCCTGCCCATCACCCGGCATCGCTTCCACGGCGACTGGAACTACACCCTCCACCCGCAACCACCACTGGAAGAATCCAAGGTCAGCCGCACGACGGGCCAGCCGCCAGCGCACAACCCACCACCTCTGGAACCACATTGCCTGCGGCGCCCCGAACTCACCGGCATGTCCGACCAACAGCTCGTCGAGCTCACCGACGCACTTGTCCCCGAGATGGAGTTGCAGCGCGAGCAGACCCTCCTGGCCCGTCGTGGTCACGAGCGCCTGGTGGCCGCCGGCACAGGCGCCAAAGCCAAGCTCACACCAGCGGACCGGATCCTGACCACTGTGCTCCACCTGCGCAAACTCGCCACCATGGACCTCTTGGGCCAGCTCCTCGGAGTCACGCCCATGACCATCAGCCGAGCATGCCAGGAAGTCCGGCCCCTCCTGGAAGCACACGGTCACCACGTCAACCCTTCCACCGCCCGCTTCCGCACACCTGCCGACATCGCGGCCTTCCTCACTCCAGACCGCACCTAATCGAAGATCAAAGAGACGAGTTAATGATCTGCGGGCCCTTAG
>NZ_JBIWPP010000137.1:0-1422 GCF_044768335.1 Streptomyces sp. NPDC101151
GTCGTTCGGGGGGTATGTAGTGTTTGTGGGCCCCGGACCGGGGTCTCCGGACAAGCCGCCGCCGGGGGGGTTGGGTTCGGGGCGGGGGGCGCCGCGGCCGGCCCCCACGTCCCGTACCCGCAAAGCTCATCATGCGCACCAGAAGTCAACTTGACCCGGCCCTGAACTTCAGGGCCGGGTCAAGTTGACACACCGAACGGTGGTTCTGTGACTGCGGAGCCGAACAACGTCCTGAGACCGCTGTGACCGGTGACGGCTCCAGGGGCTCGCTGCCCTGATCGTGGGCTCGGGCTCTTACTCCTTGGTGGCTTGACGTCCACGGTCATCACGATGAGGTTCCCAGTGCTGAGCGCCGTAGTCTGACGGAGACATCAGGAGTCGTGGTGAGGCCGAGTGGCCCTGGGCATTACCGGGGTGTCTGGCCTGGCGCCTGTGTAGGCCCGGTCAGCGCACGCGTCCGAGATGGATCACGCTCACGCGGATCTGCTGGTCGCTGATCTCGTACATCACGCGGTAGGCGCCGACGTGGATGCGCAGCAGGTCAGCGCTGCCGAACGCGCCGTCGGGGCGGGGGTTGTCAGCGAGGTGGTCGACGGCGGTGAACACCTGGCGTACCCCGTCGGGGTCGTTCTTGGCGAACCGCTCCGCCTGGGTGAGGGCCTCGGGCTCCCAGATGACCTCGTAGCTCACGCCTAGGCTCCGCCGAAGATGCGGCGGTACGCCTCGTCATGGGAGACGCCGACGTTCTCCCCGCGGGCCTGGCGGGCGCGGTAGGCAGCCAGGGCCCGCAGTTCCTGCAGTTCCAGGGCGTCGGCGGGGCTGACCAGTATGGCGACGGTCTGCCCGTGATCTGTGATGGCGACCGGTTCACGGGTGGCGCTGACCTCGCGCGCAATGGCGCCCAGGCGGGCGCGCGCTTCTACGATCGAGTAGGTCATTTCCACCATGCACACCACCTTACAGTAGTGTGCATATTCTGGCCCATCATCTCCACCGTCTGCCCGGGCGGCTTGGCCTACCTGACTGGGCAGGCTCCGGCTGGGGCGGAGTCGGTGGCCCCGGACGGCAAGAGTGCCCGCGGGTCCCGCCACGGCCAGACCCCGGCCGCGCACTGCTCACCGCCATGACGGACGACGGGCGGGCCGTTGAGGTTCCCCCGAGATGCGGTGGATGGTGACAGCGGGTCAGATAGTTCTCACGAGAGGAGATCTGATCATGGCTGCCCCGAGGAAGTACCCGCCCGAGTTGCGGGAGCGCGCGGTGCGGATGTATCGCTCCACCGAGCCGAAGCCCCAGATCAAGCGGATGGCCGCCGATCTTGGCGTGCAATCCCCTTCTCCGGTCCGGCGAGCTTGGTGATGTCCCAGCTGAGGACCTGCGACGGCGCGGTCGCGACGAGTTCGGGGACGGTCTTGGCGGGGT
>NZ_JBIWPP010000138.1:0-1417 GCF_044768335.1 Streptomyces sp. NPDC101151
CCGGAGGCGTAGTCGCCGAAGTAGTCGACCACGTCCTCGGGCCACTGGTTGGCCTCCGCCAGCAGCACGGTGTCCGGGTACTGGGTGTCGATCTCCTTGCGCACCCGCTTCAGGAACTCGTGGGTCGCCGGCAGGTTCTCGCAGTTGGTGCCCTCCTGCTGGTACAGGTACGGCACGGCGTCCAGGCGGAACCCGTCGATGCCCAGGTCCAGCCAGAACTTCAGCGCGGAGATCATCTCCTCCTGTACGGCCGGGTTCTCGTAGTTGAGGTCCGGCTGGTGCGAGAAGAAGCGGTGCCAGTAGTACTGCTTGCGTAGGGGGTCGTACGTCCAGTTGGAGGCCTCGGTGTCGACGAAGATGATCCGGGCGTCCTGGAACTGCTTGTCGTCGTCGGCCCAGACGTAGTAGTCGCCGTACGGACCGTCCGGATCCCGCCTCGACTCCTGGAACCACGGGTGCTGGTCGCTGGTGTGGTTCATGACGAAGTCGATGATGACGCGCATGCCGCGCTGGTGGGCGGCGTCCACGAACTCCACGAAGTCGGCCAGGTCACCGAACTCGGGGAGCACGGCGGTGTAGTCGGAGACGTCGTAACCGCCGTCACGCAGAGGCGACTTGAAGAACGGCGGCAGCCAGAGGCAGTCGACGCCGAGCCACTGCAGGTAGTCGAGTTTGGCGGTCAGGCCCTTGAGGTCGCCGATGCCGTCGCCGTCGCTGTCCTGGAAGGAGCGGACCAGTACCTCGTAGAAGACGGCACGTTTGAACCACTCGGGGTCCCGGTCCTTGGCCGGAGTGTCCTCGAAGGTGTCCGGGACGGGCTCGTTGACGATCATATTGTGGGTGACCCTCCGATCTGCGGGGAGGACGGTCGCAGAACCGAGAAGATATGCGCGGGTCGACGACCCGGTTCGAGTCGCACATAGTTGGCCCTGCCCCAGTGATAGGTCTCGCCGGTGAGCAGGTCGCGCACCGGCACGGACTCGTGCCGTTCCAGGCCGAGTTGCGGCATGTCCAACGAGACCGTGGCTTCCTGGGTGTGGTGGGGGTCGAGGTTGGCGACCACCAGAACCGTGTTCGATCCGCTCCGCTTCGAGTAGGCGATCACCGAGTCCTGGTCGGCGTGATGGAAGTGGAGGTCGCGCAGCTGCCGCAGGGCCGGATTGCCGCGCCTGATGGTGTTCAGCCGGGTGATGAGGGGGGCGATGGTGCGGCCCTCGCGGGCGGCGGCTGCCCAGTCGCGGGGTTTGAGCTGGTACTTCTCCGAGTGGAGGTACTCCTCGCTGCCGGGGCGCAGTGCGGTGTTCTCGCACAGCTCGTAGCCGCTGTAGATGCCCCAGGCGGGGGAGAGGGTGGCGGCGAGCACGGCGCGGACCTCGAAGGCCGCCCGGCCGCCGTGCTGCAGATAGGCGTGCAGGAT
>NZ_JBIWPP010000139.1:0-1346 GCF_044768335.1 Streptomyces sp. NPDC101151
GGCGAATTCCAGGGGTCGTTGCAACACAGTGATCAACTGGCTGTGGCCAGGAGCTTAGCGAGGCGCTCGGCTGGGGTTTCCCAGCCGAGCGTTTTGCGTGGTCGGCTGTTCAGTTCGGCGGCGACGGCCGCCAGGTCCTCGGGGGCGTGGGCGGCAAGGTCGGTGCCCTTGGGGAAGTACTGCCGGAGCAGGCCATTGGTGTTCTCGTTCGAGCCTCGCTGCCAGGGGCTGGCCGGGTCGCAGAAGTAGACCTGGATGCCGGTGGCGATGGTGAAGGACCGGTGGGCGGACAGCTCCGAGCCCTGGTCCCAGGTCAGGGACCGCCAGAGGTGACGCGGGAGGGTCTGGACGGTCGTGGCGAGCGCGTCGCGGGTGGCCAGGCCGCTGTGGCCGGTCGGCAGGTGGACGAGCATCAGGTAGCGGGTGGAGCGTTCGACGAGTGTGCCGATGGCGGACTGGCCGTTCTTGCCGATGATCAGGTCGCCTTCCCAGTGGCCGGGGACGGCTCGGTCAGCTGCTTCGGCGGGGCGCTCGCTGATCATGACCATGTTCTTGATCGGCCGGTTGACGCGCTTGGTGGCAAGGCGGTGCGGCCGCCGCACGGCCCTGCCGGTCCGCAGCGAGCGGGTCAGTTCGCGACGGAGTTCCCCGCGGCCTTGGACGTAGAGAGCCTGGTAGATCGTCTCGTGAACCACGTGCATCTCCGGCCGGTCAGGGAAGCGTGCCCGCAGAGCCTGGCAGATCTGTTCCGGGCTCCACCGCATCGTCAGGTGTTCCTGGATGAAGTCCCGCAGCTCGGGGCACTGGCCGATTTTGCCGACCTTGGGGCGGGCTCGTCTGTGTCGCGCCCGGTTGTCGGCGTGGAAGGGCCGGTAGGAGAAGCCACCCTTGGGCATCGGCCGGCGGTTGCGGCGTATCTCCCGGCTGACGGTCGACGGACTGCGACCCAGCTCGGCGGCGATTTGCCGGACGGACGCCCTCTCCCGCAGCCGGTCGGCGATGTGGATGCGCTCTTCCTCGCGGAGATACCTCGACGTGTGAGGAGCAGCTTTCCCCTGGCCACCCGGCCCTTCGGGCTGCTGCCCGGGGACCGGGTAGACCGGTGGAACCGGCTTCAACCCCTTGCCCGGCGAGTGGTGGCCGTTGCGCCACTTCTTGCCGGTCCGCAGGTTGATGCCGACGATGCGGGCCGCTTCCCGGGTGCTGTAACCCTGCTCCATGAGCTGGAAGTATGCGGCCCGCTCGGCAGTCAACTTGCGGGGCCCCTGAGGCTTGCGCCCCTCCCGAATCTCGAAGTCCATCGCATCCCCTGAGCTGGGGTGTTGCGACGACCACTAGAACGGAAG
>NZ_JBIWPP010000140.1:0-1275 GCF_044768335.1 Streptomyces sp. NPDC101151
GCCGGGCCAGCCTCGATCTCCTTCGCAAACGCGTCCTGCTCGCACGATGAGACAGACCGTCCGGATCACAAGATCGTCGACAGAACCAAGATTCGGGACGGGCAGGTCGCGAACAGGCCGATCTACGTTGTCATGGCCGTCACCGCCGAGGGGACCCGCGACATCCTCGGCATCTGGGCCGGGGACGGTGGCGAGGGCGCGAAGTACTGGCTGCACGTCTTCACCGAGTTGAAGAACCGTGGCCTGGACGACGTGCTGATGCTGGTCTGCGACGGCCTCAAGGGCCTGCCCGATGCGGTGGAGACCGTCTGGCCTCGCACGATTGTTCAGACATGTGTCGTGCACCTGCTGCGGAACAGCTTCCGTTACGCAGCCCGCCAGGACTGGGACAAGGTCGCCAAAGCCCTCAAGCCCGTCTACACGGCTCCCAGCGAGGACGCGGCGACCGAGCGGTTCCTGGAGTTCCAGGAGGCATGGGGCCGGAAGTATCCGGCGATCGTGAAGCTGTGGTCGGACGCCTGGGCCGAGTTCGTGCCCTTCCTCTCCTTCGACGTCGAGATCCGCAAGGTCATCTGCAGCACGAACGCGATCGAGAGCGTCAACGCGCGGATACGCAAAGCCGTCCGCGCCCGCGGACACTTCCCTAACGAGGCCGCCGCCCTCAAGTGCATCTACATGGCACTGATGAGCCTCGACCCGACCGGGAAGGGACGCAAGAGGTGGACGATGCGCTGGAAGGCACCCCTGAACGCCTTCCAGATCGCCTTCGAGGGCCGGCTTACCCCGGCCAACAACTGAACCTCAACAACCAAGATCAGCCGTTAAATTGACACACCCACGACGGGTCCCGCCGACGGGTGGCCGCGATGATGTCCGTGGTCAGCACGGAGGTGTCCAGCAGCGCGCGGCGCAGCGGCCCGCGTTTGTACAGGGTGCGTCGTATGGACGGCGTCAGCTCGTTCATCCGCGCATCGTAGTGCGGGCGTTGACCCTGCCGGTGCGGAATTCCGGCGCCTTGCGCGGGCTGCATCGACCCCTTCTGAGAGCCCTGAGCCCTACCTTCAAAACCGGTTCCGGCGCTCCCCGGCCCCCTACAGTCCCTCGCCGGTCAGCGAGCAGGCTACGGCCTCGGCGCAGGCCGCGATGGCAAGCGCTCAACCCTCGGTGAGAAAAGCCCTTCGCTGTCCTTTGACAGCCAAGTTAGTCTGGTGCGATGCCCTGACCTGGGGCGACTAGGTTGGATGTCAAACGATCAGACCTGGTCTGCCGCCTCCG
>NZ_JBIWPP010000141.1:0-1264 GCF_044768335.1 Streptomyces sp. NPDC101151
CCGGAGGCGTAGTCGCCGAAGTAGTCGACCACGTCCTCGGGCCACTGGTTGGCCTCCGCCAGCAGCACGGTGTCCGGGTACTGGGTGTCGATCTCGCGGCGGACGCGCCTGAGGAAGGCGTGCGTGGCGGGCAGGTTCTCGCAGTTGGTGCCCTCGGCCGCGTAGAGGTAGGGGACCGCGTCGAGTCGGTAGCCGTCGATGCCCAGGTCCAGCCAGAACTTCAGAGCGGCCAGGATCTCCTCCTGCAGGGCCGGGTTCTCGTAGTTGAGGTCCGGCTGGTGGGAGAAGAAGCGGTGGAAGTAGTACTGACCCCGGACGGGGTCGAAGGTCCAGTTGGAGGCCTCGGTGTCGACGAAGATGATCCGCGCGTCCTCGTACTGCTTGTCGTCGTCGGCCCACATGTAGAAGTCGCCGTAGGGGCCGTCGGGGTTCTTGCGGGACTCCTGGAACCACGGGTGCTGGTCGCTGGTGTGGTTCATGACGAAGTCGATGATGACGCGCATGCCGCGCTGGTGGGCGGCGTCCACGAACTCCACGAAGTCGGCCAGGTCACCGAACTCGGGGAGTACGGCGGTGTAGTCGGAGACGTCGTAACCGCCGTCACGCAGAGGCGACTTGAAGAACGGCGGCAGCCAGAGGCAGTCGACGCCGAGCCACTGCAGGTAGTCGAGTTTGGCGGTCAGGCCCTTGAGGTCGCCGATGCCGTCGCCGTCGCTGTCCTGGAAGGAGCGGACCAGTACCTCGTAGAAGACGGCACGTTTGAACCACTCGGGGTCCCGGTCCTTGGCCGGAGTGTCCTCGAAAGTGTCCGGCACGGGGTCGTTGACAGTCATGACGCTGAGGGCCCTCCGATCTGTGGCTTCGATCGCCCGACGTGGAGCACATGCGCCGGCGTCCGGCCGGGCGTGAGGCGCACGAAGTTGGTCCTGCCCCAGTGGTAGGTCTCCCCTGTCAGTTCGTCGCGCACGGACAGGGCAGCGTTCCAGTCCAGGCCGAGTTGCGGCATGTCCAACGAGACCGTGGCTTCCTGGGTGTGGTGGGGGTCGAGGTTGACGACCACGATGACCGTGTCCGGGCCCGTGCTCTTGCTGTAGGCGAGCACCTGGTCGTTGTCGGTCCGGTGGAAGCGAAGGTTCCGCAGGCGCTGGAGCGCAGGGTGCTCTCGGCGAATGGTGTTCAGCCGGGTGATGAGGGGGGCGATGGTGCGGCCCTCGCGGGCGGCGGCTGCCCAGTCGCGGGGTTTGAGCTGGTACTTCTCCGAGTG
>NZ_JBIWPP010000142.1:0-1202 GCF_044768335.1 Streptomyces sp. NPDC101151
CCGACCGTGGCCGACCGGGTGGTCCAAGCGTCCTTGAAGCTGGTGCTGGAGCCGATCTTCGAGGCGGACTTTGCGCCGTGCTCGTACGGCTTCAGGCCCAACCGGCGTGCGCACGACGCCATGGCTGAGGCGCGGTTTCTGGCATCCAAGACCTACGAATGGGTGCTGGAGGGCGACATCACAGCCTGTTTCGACGAGATCTCGCACTCTGCCCTGATGGACAGGGCGCGGGTTCGGATCGGAGACAAGCGCGTGCTCGCGTTGGTGAAGGCGTTCTTGAAGGCGGGCATCCTCACCGAGGTTGGCACCTCCAAAGAGACCGTCACCGGCACCCCACAAGGCGGAATCCTCTCGCCACTGCTGGCCAATGTGGCGCTCTCGGTCTTGGACGAGCACTTCACCAAGATCGAGGGGGGTCCGCAGACCAGCCCGAAGCGACGGTTCACCCGGCGCCAGAAGGGTCTCCCCAACTACCGGTTGATCCGGTACGCGGACGACTTCGTCATTCTGGTCTCGGGCACCCAAGCGCACACCGAGGCGCTGCTTCCGGAAGTGGCGGAAGTCCTCTCCTCCGTCGGCTTGAGGCTGTCGGAGGAGAAGACGCTGATCACGCACATCGACGAGGGCCTCGACTTTCTCGGCTGGCGCATCCAGCGTCACCGCAAGCGAGGGACCGACCGGCAGTACGTCTACAACTACCCGGCCAAGAAGGCACTTCGGTCCATCAAGGCCAAGACCAAGGCGCTCTGCCGGATGAACGTCAGCCTGCCGCTGGCAGTCCTGCTGCACAAGCTCAACCAGGTGCTGCGGGGCTGGACCGCCTACTTCCGCCCCGGGGTGTCGGCCAGGGCCTTCCAATACCTGCGCATGATCGTCTGGCGCCAGGTCTTCGGATGGCTCCGGCGAAAGCACCTCGGCACGGGATGGAAGGAACTCCGTCGTCGTTACTGCGACGGCGGATGGTGGCCGCACGACGGAGAAGTCGTCCTGTTCAACCCCGGGTCGGTAGTCACCACGCGTTACCGTCCGCGGGGGACGACGATCCCATCGCCCTGGCCCAGCGCAACCTGAGGAGAGTCCACGCTCAACGGGACTTGTGGAGAGCCGGATGCGGGGCCAACTCGCACGTCCGGTTCGGGAGGGCGGCGTGGAGAAACGGGCCGGGAGGAATCCCGGAACCGCGCTCCGCGCCGACCCCACCA
>NZ_JBIWPP010000143.1:0-1120 GCF_044768335.1 Streptomyces sp. NPDC101151
CTGGTCTGTTGTCTGTATCCCCTGGTGTATGAGGTATGCAGATGGGGGTGGGCTGAGCTTCGCGGGGCGTCAGCGCCGGGAGACGGTGCGGATGCAGGCGGCAGAGCTGTTCGAGCAGGAGATCAAGCCGCCGGAGGTCGCACGGCGACTGCGGGTGAGCCGGAAATCGGTCTACCAGTGGCATCAGCTGTGGCGGGACGGTGGGGCCGAGGCTCTGGCCTCGCGTGGCCCGAGTGGATCGCGGTGCCGCCTGTCCCCGCGCTGTCTGGAGAAGCTGGCCGCGTACCTCGATGAGGGGCCGGCCGTGCATGGCTGGGTGGAGGACCAGGTGTGGACGGCCGCCCGGGTGGCCACGCTGATCGGGAGGAAGTTCCACATCTCCTACAGCGTCTCGGGCGCCACGCGATTGATGCACCGGCTCGGTTTCAGCCCGCAGGTGCCCGCGCGGCGGGTCGCCGAGCGCGACGAGCAGGCCGTGACCGCGTGGAAGGAGGCGACGTGGGCGGAGGTAAAAGGGTCCGGGCGGCCTGTGGGGGTTACGTCTGCTTCGAGGACGAAGCCGGCTTCACCCGACGGCCGCCCCGGGGACGGACCTGGGGCCGCCGCGGCGTCACCCCGGTCGTGACAGTCAGCGGACGACGATCCGGACGGCTCTCTGTGGCCGGGCTGATCGCGATGCGGCCCGGATCCCGGACCCGGCTGTGCCACCGGCTGCGCACCCACCCTGCAGGCAAGGGCACGCGCCGCAGCATGGGCGAACGTGACTTCATCGCACTGATCGACGGCGCTCACCAGCTCCTCAAGGCGCCGATCGTGCTGGTCTGGGACCGGCTCAACACCCACGTCTCCCTCAAGATGCGACAACTCGTCGCCCAGCGGCAGTGGCTGACGGTGTTCCTGCTGCCCGCGTACTCGCCGGACCTGAACCCCGTCGAGTGGGTATGGGCCCACGTCAAACGCAGCCTGGCCAACCTCGCCGTGGTAGCCCTCGACCGGCTGGAAGCCCTCGTACGCAACCGGCTCAAACGCCTTCAGTACCGGCCCGACACCCTCGACGGCTTCATAGCCGGCACTCGCTTGACCCTCGACGAGCCAGCGCCACCCTGACGAGCCGAAGTCA
>NZ_JBIWPP010000144.1:0-1109 GCF_044768335.1 Streptomyces sp. NPDC101151
CCGACCATCGCCGACCGGGTCGTTCAAGCAGCCCTCAAACTGGTGCTGGAGCCGATCTTCGAGGCCGACTTCGAGCCGGTCTCCTACGGCTTCCGGCCCTTGCGGCGGGCACACGACGCGATCGCCGAGATCCACTTCTATGGCACCCACGGCTATCGCTGGGTCCTGGACGCGGATATCGAGGCGTGCTTCGACTCCATCAACCATTCGGCCCTGATGGGCCGGGTGCGAGGTCGGGTCAAGGACAAGCGCGTGCTGCGGCTGGTGAACGCGTTCCTCAAGGCCGGCGTCCTCACTGAGGGCGGCGACCACGAGGAGACCTACACCGGCACTCCGCAGGGCGGCATCCTCTCCCCGCTCCTGTCCAACATCGCCTTGTCGGAGCTCGATGAGCACCTGGCCAGGCCATGGGAACCAGGCGGGGCGATGGCCACCGCTTACCAGCGCAGACGCCGTCGCCATTCTGGATGCCCGAACTGGCGAATCGTCCGCTACGCGGACGACTTCGTGGTCCTGGTGGACGGAGATAGCGCGGATGTCGAGGAGTTGCGCGAGGAGATTGCCGGAGTGCTTCGGCCCCTGGGACTTCGCCTCTCGCAGGCCAAGACCCAGATCGTGCACATGTCGGATGGTTTCGACTTCCTGGGGTTCCGCATCCAGTGGCGCCGCAAGCGAGGAACGGACAAGTGGTACGTCTACACCTTCATTGCTGACCGGCCCATTCGGCAGCTGAAGGACAAGATCCGTGCCCTGACGAACAGAACGTCGCAGCAGGAACCCGGGGACGTGCTGAGAAGGATCAACCAGATCATGCGCGGCTGGGCCAACTACTTCAAGCATGCGGTGGCGAAAGTCTCCTTCAGTTCGCTGGCGCACTTCACGTGGCGCCGGTTGATCAGCTGGTGGATGGTGCTGCACCGCTGGAAGTGGAAGGACGTCCGTCGGCGCTTCACCGACCACACCGGCCGGTGGCGCAAGCTCTCGGCGGACGGAACTGTGTTGTTCGATCTCCAGGCGGTGACGGTCTCCCGTTACCGCTATCGAGGCAACACGATTCCAACCCTTGGAGCCTCAACCACGCCTGAACGGCAGAGGCCGTGGAGAGCCCG
>NZ_JBIWPP010000145.1:0-1052 GCF_044768335.1 Streptomyces sp. NPDC101151
TGAGGCGACCCCGGCGGTGTGGACACACTGACAATGGATCTTGCAGGTCCGAGGAAGGGTGTCCTGGTGGGACGGAAGTCTCCGTATCCGGAGGAGTTCAGGAACGATGCCGTCGCGCTGTATCGCGCGGCGGGCGGGAAGCGCACGTATGCGGCGGTCGCGGCGGACGTCGGGGTGACCGGCGAGACGCTGCGGAGCTGGGTGCGCCAGGCCGACGAACACGCCGGCCGCGATCACAGCCGCGGCGAGCAGAGCGTAGAGCCGGGAGGAGGAACTGGCCCGGCTGCGGGCGGAGAACGGCCGGCTGCGCAAGGCGGAGAAGGAGTGGGAGCTCGAGCGGGAGATCCTGCGCCGGGCAGCGGCCTGTTTCGCCAAGGAGATGAAGTGAGGACCCGCCGCTGGGACTTCGTCTCCGCCCACGCCAAGACCTTCGGTGTCCAGCGGATATGCCGGGTCCTTCGGGTCTCGTGCTCGGGCTACTACCGGTGGATCGCCGGTGCGAAGACCCGCCAGGAGCGGCAGGCCGCCGACGACGCCCTGCTCGTGGAGATCCGTGAGATCCACACCGAGCACAAGGGCACCTACGGAGTCCGGCGCGTCCATGCCGAGCTGCGCGGCTTGGGGCGCACCGTCAACCGCAAGCGCATCGAGCGGCTGATGCGACGGCACGGCATCGAGGGACGGCACCTGCGTCGCCGCAAGCGCACCACGGTCCCGGACCGGCTCGCACCGCCCGCCCCGGACCTCGTCCAACGCCAGTTCACCGCCGCCCGGCTGGATGAGAAGTGGTGTGGCGACATCACATCCGTGCAGGTCGGCGGGACGTGGCTGTATCTCGCCTGCGTCATCGACATCTGCTCACGCCGGGTGCTCGGCTACTCGACGGCCACCCACATGCGCGCCGAACTGGTCATCGACGCTCTGACGATGGCGGTCGCAGCCCGCGGCGGCAACGTCACCGCAGTGATCTTTCACGCGGACAGGGGCGCCCAATACACGTCGGCGGCGTTCGCACAGGTCTGTGACGGTTTCGGGATCCGCAGGAGCATGGG
>NZ_JBIWPP010000146.1:0-1009 GCF_044768335.1 Streptomyces sp. NPDC101151
CGCTGTCGCCCGGGGTGGGCGCGGTGTTGTCCCGGTATCCGCTGCGGGAGCTGGTCACCGTGTCCGAGGCGATGCCGCTTCTGGTGGAGCGGGAGCGGGCGCTGTTCGGTTCCTGGTACGAGTTCTTTCCCCGCTCGGAGGGCACGGCCGAGCAGCCGCACGGCACTTTCCGGTCGGCCGCGCGCCGGCTGCCGGCGATCGCGGAGATGGGCTTCGACGTGGTCTACCTGCCGCCCGTCCATCCGATCGGCACCACGTTCCGCAAGGGCCGCAACAACACCCTGACCGCCGGGCCCGACGACGTGGGGGTGCCGTGGGCGATCGGCTCCCCGGAGGGCGGGCACGACGCCGTCCATCCCGGCCTGGGCACGATCGAGGACTTCGACCGTTTCGTGGCCAGGGCACGGGAGTTGGGCCTTGAGGTGGCTCTGGACTTCGCGCTGCAGTGCTCCCCGGATCATCCGTGGGTGCACAAGCATCCCGAGTGGTTCCACCACCGCCCGGACGGGAGCATCGCCCACGCGGAGAACCCGCCCAAGAAGTACCAGGACATCTATCCCGTCGCCTTCGACGCCGACCTGGAGGGTCTGACCGCCGAGACGGTGCGGGTGCTGCGGCACTGGATGGACCACGGGGTGCGGATCTTCCGGGTGGACAACCCGCACACCAAACCGGTCGTGTTCTGGGAGCGGGTGATCGCGGAGGTCAACCGCACCGACCCGGACGTGATCTTCCTGGCGGAGGCGTTCACCCGGCCGGCGATGATGCACACCCTCGCCCAGATCGGTTTCCAGCAGTCGTACACGTACTTCACCTGGCGCAACAGCAAGCAGGAGCTGACGGAATATCTCGGCGAGCTGTCGGGGGAGGCGGCCGCCTACATGCGGCCGAACCTGTTCGCCAACACCCCGGACATCCTGCACGCCTATCTGCAGCACGGCGGCCGGGCGGCCTTCGAGGTCCGCGCCGTGCTCGCCGCCACCCTCTCCCCCGCCTGGGGCATCTACAG
>NZ_JBIWPP010000147.1:0-1008 GCF_044768335.1 Streptomyces sp. NPDC101151
CGAACGCGTCTATTACCCGGTCCACGCCTGCCCCTATACCCCCGCCCATCACTTCCCCCGCGGCAAAAGCGACCCAGGCTTTCGCACCAAACTGCAGATCGCGGCCGATCTGGCCGCCCAGGCCAAGGCGGCCGGGCTGGTCTTCCGCGCGGTGGCCGCCGACTGCGCCTACGGCGACCAGGACAGCTTCCGCGCCGGCCTGCACGACGCCGGCCTACCGTTCGTGATGGCTCTCAAGCCCCGGCACGGCACCTGGTCCTACGGCCCCGACACCCACACGCCCGTCGACGCCGCCCGTCTCCTGACCTGGCAGGACCCAGAGCATCCCGGAGACTGGTCGCGCATCGAGCGCACGTTCCGCGACGGGCACACCGCCACCTGGTGGGCCGCCGAGGCCCAGCTGGGCTGGTGGGGACCGGACGGCAACGTCCGCCTGGTGGTGGCCACCGCCGACCCGGCCAGCCTGCCGGCCAAGGCAACCTGGTACCTGGCCACCGACCTGCCCCGCCCCGGCTCCCCACGCGCCGCCGAATCGCCCTACCCACCCGCTGCCCTCGCCGAGGTCGTGCGGATCTACGGGCTGCGGCACTGGGTCGAGCAGAGCTACAAACAGGTCAAGGACGAACTCGGCTGGGCCGACTTCCAGGTCCGCTCCGATGCCGCGATCCGCCGCCACCAGACTCTCGTGAACTGCGCGTTCAGCTTCTGCTGGAACACCTGGTTCGCTCCCGACCCGCCCCCGTCCGCCCTGGACGACCCACCACCCGGTCCCGACACACCGCCAGGACCGGCAGAGAGGGGGAGAATCCGCGTCCCAGCAGCCCCGACCGACCTGCTGGCCCCAGGCACTGCGAGCCGTCCGTGGCTGGCTGACGCCCTGGGTCACGCTGCAACGCTACTGGCGGGCATGGTCCACGAAACCCCCGCCCACAGCACTCCAGGAACTGATCAACGCCGTCGGCAGCGGCAGACCCCTGAACCCCTACGTCCCGACCTAACAAACCACCG